>CAZFAP010000063.1:0-23914 GCA_964516325.1 uncultured Verrucomicrobiota bacterium | reverse complement strand
CGATGAAGTATCCAAAGCTGAGAGAATTGAGAGAGGCAATCAGGTCGCTGTTCAGCAAGCCGTACACTATAAAGTACCCGGCGGCGCCATCCGTCGCGCCGGAGCGCTTTCGGGGTAAGCCGGAGTTCACGGACAAGTGCGTGGGATGTGGAGCATGTGCCGAGACTTGTCCTGCGGGCGCAATTCAGGCGACCGATTACGTTACCGGCGATGAAATGACCGGACGGGGGCCGTATCGAAAACTCGTCCTTCGTTACGACCAATGCATTTACTGCGGACAGTGCCGCGCGAACTGCCCGAGCGATGGCGGCGTGCAATACACTCGAGAATACGAACTCGCCCTCTTCGACAGGAAGGAGGCACAGGTCACCGTCGAAAAAGACTTGCTGCTTTGCGAAGTTTGCAGAGCGGTCATCAGCACCTTCGATCATGTGAAGTGGCTCTGCGAGAGACTGGGACCGCTTGCTTACGCGAACATAGGACTCGTGCTCGCCGGGCAGCGAGAACTTGTTTCGCTGGCCGAGGCGGCCCCAAAGGACCGGGCGGAAATCGGTCGCGCCGACCACGTCAAATTCCTCTGCCCCAGGTGCCAGCACGAGGTCTTCGTGAAGGAGGAGTGGCCGGAGATCCAGAAATGACCGGCACTTCGAACAAGCCGGACCTTTCGCAAACACTGCAGGCGCGGTTGAAGGGCATTGCCGTTGTAGCTGGCATAGGCAATAGGCTTCGGGGAGACGACGGCGCCGGACCCCGCTTCGTGGAAATCCTTCGGGAGAGTCTCGATAAGATTTCACCACCCGTTCCTTCTCTATACCTCCTGGACTGCGGCGAAGTCCCGGAAAATTACATCGGCACCATCGCCAGGATTCATCCTGATACCGTCGTCGTCGTTGACTCCGCTTCCATGGGACTTCGTCCCGGAGAGGTTCGCATCGTCGAGGCGAGCGACATTCGAGAGAGGAAGTTCTCGACGCACGGGATGTCCCCAACCCTTTTCATGAGCCACCTTAAACAGGAGACGCAGGCGGACGTTTTCATGGTTGCCGTGCAGCCAGCGACGACGACGCTCGCTGAAGCTGTGTCCCCGGCCGTAGATCAAGCATTGGTCGAGCTCGCTCGCCTCCTTGTCGGTTTTAGCCGCCAGGCTCGGCGGTAACCGCATTTACCCGTGCAGCCCACCTGATTCATGTCATGCCCTCGGGAGCTCTTTTGTCGAGCGTCCCCATCGTCTGATCGGTATGCGACTACTGGTCTGTGCGGCGGCGGTGCGACACCCGGAGGAGTGTGCAGGTCTTACACGTATAGATTGACAACACGCCGCCAGACGGAAGACCGCGGAACTTGCCCGTCTAAAAAAAGGTTGATAGCTTCTGGTGGCGAAGCTTAAAATCCGTAACTATGAAGAAGATAGGCGTATTCGTCTGTTGGTGTGGGTCAAACATAGCCGGCACCGTTGACGTGGACAAAGTGGTGCAAGAGGTGTTCAGGCTCGGTGGCGTCGCCCACGCCCAGTCCTATAAGTATCTCTGCTCCGATCCCGGGCAGGGAATTGTCGAAGCGGCGGTTAGGGAGAAGGACCTCGATGGCGTAGTCATCGCGGCTTGCTCTCCGACGATGCATGAAGCCACGTTCCGCAAGACCATCGGCCGGGCGGGTCTGAATTCCTACCTCTGCGAGATTGCGAATATCCGCGAGCAGTGTAGCTGGGTTCACAAGTCCGCGAAAGAGGAAGCCACCCGCAAAGCCATCAAGATCATTGGGTCCATGGTCGAGAAGGTCAAACTGGATGAGGAGCTTCACCCCATCCGCTCTGCTCTGATTCGGCGCGCGCTGGTGGTCGGTGGCGGAATCAGCGGGCTGAAGGCTGCACTGGATATTGCCAATAGCGGCTACGAAGTTCTCCTTGTCGAGAGGGAAACTTCTCTCGGAGGCCGGGCGATGCAATTGTCGCGTACGTTCCCCGACTTCGATTCGGCGGAAGAGTTCACCGTTCCTCTGATGAAAGAGGTCGCGGAGCATCCTCGCATCAGGCTCATGACTTATTCCGAGTTGGAAGAAGTTTCGGGGCACGTCGGGCGCTTCCACGTCAGAATCAGAAGCAAAGCAAGCCACGTTAATCATGATAAATGCACCGCGTGCGGACTGTGCGTGAGGGAGTGCCCGGCGGAGGTCACATCAGAGTTCGATGTGGGGCTTGGGAAAAGGAAAGCCATCTATATCCCCTTCGCTGGCGCCGTCCCCAATAAGCCGGTCATTGACGAAGAAGCATGCCTTTTCTTCAAGGGAGAACGCTGCGAGGTATGCAAGAAAGTGTGCGAGCCGGCCGCCATTGATTTCGACCAGAAAGATATGATCGTTGAGGACGAAGTTGGCGCCATCGTCCTCGCTACGGGATTCGACCTTTACCCGAAAGAGAAGGTCGCCGAATACGGCTATGGGGAATACGCCGATGTCATCAGCGGGCTGGAATTCGAGAGGCTCAATTCTCCGTCCGGTCCCACGGGGGGCGAAATCCGCCGCCCCTCCGACGGGAAGGTCCCGAAAGAAGTTGTCTTCATCCAGTGCGTCGGCTCGAGAGACCAGGAAAGGGGAATGCCGTATTGCTCGCGCATCTGCTGCATGTACGCCGCTAAGCAGACGATGCTCTTCAAGGAGAAAGTTCCTGACGGGCAGGCGTACGTCTTCTGCATGGACGTTCGGTCGGGTGGCAAGGGATACGAAGAGTTTGTTCAGCGAGCCCAGGAAGAGGGCCGGACGCTGTACCTCCGCGGACGGGTCTCCCGAGTTTTTGAGGATGGCGGGAAAATCATCGTGTGGGGCGCCGACACTTTGAGCGGAAAAAAGATTGAAATCGCTGCGGACATGGTGGTTCTTGCGACGGCGGTCGTTCCAAGAAGCGATTCCAAAGAACTGGCCAAGAAGCTGAGAATTGCGACCGACGAGTACGGGTTCTTCAGCGAAGCCCATATCAAACTGCGTCCTGTGGAGAGTCAGACTGCGGGGATATTCCTCGCGGGGTGCGCGCATTCTCCCAAGGACATCACCGATTCAGTTTCTCAAGCGGGCTGTGCCGCGAGCAAGGTCAAGGCTCTGTTCGCCGGTGAAGAACTCGTGAGCGAGCCGATGGTGGCTTATGTTGACGAGGATGTTTGCGCGGGATGCGGGATTTGCGTCGCGGCTTGTCCGTACGAAGCCCGCGTCCTTCACGAAAGGAAGAAGATAGCCGCCGTCGAGGAGGCTCTTTGTCAGGGCTGCGGAGGGTGCGTGGCGGCTTGCCCGAATGGCGCCTCTCAAATGAGAAACCTGACCGCGGATCAAGTTCTGGCTATGATTGACGCGATATATTGACGGCTCAAGAGCAGGCGACCGCTGTTCGCCGTCGAGATTCTGAGGGAAAGGTAGTGACGTTCGTATGCAGGTCCTCTGGAAAGGCGAGACAATCCCGATAGACATGTCGTTCATGGAGGCGGTCAATGCAAGAAGCCGCCAGCAAATCCAGCTCTGCTACCACTGCCACAAATGCGGCGCGGGCTGCCCGGTCGCTTCTTTCATGGATTACACTCCTGACAAGCTCTTCCGGATGGCTCAACTTGGCCTGAGGCGACAGGTGCTGAGCAGCTCGACCATCTGGCTGTGCTCTGCGTGCCACACGTGCGCCACTCGCTGCCCGAACGATATTGATGTTACCGGGGTCATGGATACTCTCAAGGAGATGGCTCTGGAGGAGAAAATCAAGAGCCGCCAGAAAGTTGCCGCCTCGTTTCACAAGGCTTTTCTGGCCAACCTCAGAATTTTCGGGCAAATCCATGAGGCGAGCCTCATGGCCGTGTTGAAGCTGAAGACCCTGGACTTCTTCAGCGATATGAAGTTGGGGTTGGACATGTTCAGGAGAGGGAAAATCGCTCTTCTTCCGAGAAGGATTAAAGGAACGAGAGAAATACGAAGGTTGTTCCGGGAGGTTTTGAGGCGGGGGAAGCCCCCCGAGGAGTCGTCTTGAGACTATCTTATTATCCAGGTTGCTCGCTCCACGCCACTGCTAAGGAGTACGGCCTCTCGACGAGAGCCGTATGTGAGGCGCTGGGAATCGAGCTTGTGGAAATCCCTGACTGGTGTTGCTGCGGAGCTTCGTCTGCTCACAGTGTCAACCGTACTCTCTCCATAGCTCTTCCCGCCCGGAACATCGCCGCCGCGCAGGGAGACGGTCTGGACATCGTCGTGCCGTGCGCTGCCTGCTTCGGCAATATGCGAAAAGCGGACGCAGCGCTTCGGGAAAATGAAGAGCTTCGCCATCAAATCGAGGGATTGGTCTCGTTCCAATATTCGGGCAAGCTCCAGGTCCTGCATCTGCTCGACGTTATCTGCAACAGGGTTGGTCTGGAGGCTGTGAGGCAGCGGGTCGTCAAGGACTTAGCCGGCCTTAAAGTCGCGCCATATTACGGTTGCCTCCTGGTGCGCCCTCCGGAAGTCTGCGGCTTCGACGACGCCGAGAACCCGACGACGCTTGATAATCTTCTCGGGGCGATCGGCGCCGAACCCGTCAAGTGGTCGTACAAAACGGAGTGTTGCGGGGCGAGCCTGGCCCTCATTCAGCCGGAAATCGTCGAGAAGTTGGCGGGGGAGATTACGGAGATGGCTCTGGAAGCGGGCGCTTCGTGCATTGCGACAGCCTGCCCGCTGTGCTCGACCAATCTGGAGACCCGACAAAAAGCGAACCTGCCAGTCTTTTACTTCACGGAGCTTCTGGGATTGGCGTTTGGCCTGGACGGCTGCGACAAGTGGCTCAAGATGCACCTCGTAGGAACTGAACCGGCTCTGGAGGCGTTGAAAGCGCGGCATTCGGACTCGGAGGCACACATCAGGAAATAGCTATGATCGTCGAGAAAAAGAACAATGAAATTGTAGATGAGAGCGACATGGTCGGCTCGGTTCTCGTGGCGGGCGCGGGCATCGGCGGGATGCAGGCGGCGCTCGACCTCGCCGAGGCCGGCTTCAAGGTCTATCTTCAGGACCGCGCTCCTTCCATCGGCGGGACGATGGCCAAGCTCGATAAGACCTTCCCCACGAACGAATGCGCCATGTGCATCATGGCGCCGAAGCTCGTCGAGTGCGCGAGGCACAGAAACATCGAGTTGATCACCTACTCGGAGATCGAGGACGTTGAGGGGTCCGCCGGACATTTCAAAGTTCGCCTCACCAAGAAGGCGAGGTTTGTGGATGAGGACAAATGCACCGGCTGCGGGCTGTGCATGACGAATTGCCCGGTGAGGAATGAGATTTACATGACGGAGGAGGAGGCGCCGATCACGCTCTCCCCGGAGGACCACGTGAAGATTGATGAAATCCTCCACCTCTTCAAAGGCGAGAAAGGAGCGCTGGTGTCCATTCTCCAGACCATCAACTCGTCATACAACTACCTGCCGGAGCAGGTGCTGCGCTACGTCTCTCGCGAGCTTGACGTCCCTCTCAGCTTGATTTATCGAATGGCGACTTTTTACAGCGCTTTCAGCCTCAAGCCCAGAGGGAAACATATTGTGACGGTTTGCATGGGAACCGCCTGCCACGTCAAGGGCGCCGGGCGCGTCATGAGAGCCGCGGAGAAAGTCCTGGGCGTAAAGAGGGGAGAGACCACGAAGGATATGAATTTTACCCTGGAGGCAGTGCGCTGCCTCGGATGCTGTGGGTTGGCGCCCGTGATGATGATCGGTGAGGATTTTCATGGGCACATGACCCAGCCGAAGGTTACGGGCGTGGTTTCGGCCTATGGCCGAGTGTAGGTTTCCGGAGGGCGCTATGCCGAAGATAACGTTCGAGGACCTGGACAGGATCGAAGAGAAGGTGAGGAAGGTGGGTTTCCTTCGAGAGGCAGACGCCAGGGCGAAAATCACGGTTCACATGGGAACCTGCGGCATTGCCGCCGGCGCCAACGAAATCATGAATGCCCTGACCCAGGAGTTCGAGCGCCGGCAGATTCAGGACGTTATGCTGACGAGCTCCGGATGCGCAGGGTTGTGCAGCCGGGAGCCGATGGCGACAGTCGAGGTAAAAGGGAAGGCTCCGGTTAAGTACGTGGACCTCACCGCGGACAAGATTCGCAGGATTCTCGACGAGCACGCCCTCGGCGGAAAGCCGGTCAAAGAATACGCCCTCGCTAAGGGGAGCGAGCAGCTCTGCTGATGTTGGCATTTGCAGGAGAGGCGAGTGAATAATCACAAGACACAATGGATAGTCTGTGCGGGCACGGGCTGCGTGTCTAACAAGTCCTTTCGTATAAAGGAGGCCCTGGAGCGAGAACTGGTTCGGCGCGGCCTTCAGGACGATGTCGCCGTTGTGCTGGGCGGGTGCAGCGGCTTATGTGGCGAAGGTCCCGTCATTATGGTCATGCCCGACGAGGTGGTGTATTATCGCCTCACCGTGAAGGATATTCCGGGTCTCGTCGAGGAACACGTGGTGAATGGCAGGCCGGTTCAACGCTTGATGTATTGTCCGCCTGCGGAGGAAGAACCGATTCCCAACATGATGGAAGTTGGCTTCTTCGGTCGCCAGAGGCTCATCGCCATGAGAAACAGGGGCCTCATTGACCCCGAGAAGATTGACGAATACATCGCCCGCGACGGGTATAGAGCCCTGGCGAAAGCTCTCAGGGAAATGACTCCCGAGCAGATTGTTGCCACGGTCAAAACCTCAGGCTTGCGGGGTAGGGGAGGGGCGGGCTTCCCGACGGGATTGAAGTGGGAGCTGTGCCGGAAGGCTAATGGCGAGCCAAAGTACATCATCTGCAATGGGGACGAAGGCGACCCCGGCGCCTTCATGGACCGAAGCCTTGTCGAGAGCGACCCGCACTCGGTTCTCGAGGGGATGATCATAGGAGCGTTCGCCATAGGCGCCGGGCACGGCTACGTCTATATCCGGAACGAGTACCCGCTGGCTGTGAGGCGGCTGGAGGTCGCGATCGAGCAGGCGAGGGACTATGGCCTCCTCGGAGACGGAATCTTCGGCACGGATTTCAATTTTGACATCGAAGTCCGAAGGGGAGCGGGCGCCTTCGTCTGCGGGGAAGAGACCTCGCTGATCGCGTCTATCGAAGGCAGACCCCCGGAGCCAAGACAGAGGCCTCCTTTCCCCGCACAGGAGGGCGTCTGGGGAAAGCCAACGAACATCAACAACGTCGAAACCTGGGCAACTGTCCCGCCGATCATTCTCAGGGGCGCTCAATGGTTCTCCTCCATCGGCACGGAGAAAAGCAAGGGGACGAAAGTCTTTTCCCTCGTCGGGAAAATAAAGAACACCGGTCTCGTGGAAGTGCCCATGGGCATCACACTCAAGGAGATTGTCTATGACATCGGGGGCGGTATCGGCGACGGGAAGAAATTTAAGGCGGTTCAGACGGGCGGCCCCTCCGGCGGCTGCATCCCGGCGAGCCTGATAGACCTCCCCGTGGACTACGAGCGATTGAAGGAAGCCGGCTCGATCATGGGCTCCGGCGGCATGATTGTCATGGACGAGGACACGTGCGTCGTGGACATCGCGCGATATTTTACGGGGTTCACGAACAGCGAGTCGTGCGGCAAGTGCACCGCCTGCCGCGAGGGCTCCGAGGAGCTTCTGAAGATTCTGGACCGCATCTCCAACGGCGAAGGGAGAGAGGACGATCTCAAGCTGCTTGAGGATTTGGGCGAAGCGGTCAAGGACGGCTCCCTGTGTGGCTTGGGTCAAACGCTGCCCAATCCGGTCCTGAGCACGCTGAGGCACTTCCGGGACGAGTACGAGGCGCACGTCAAGTACAAGAGATGCCCCGCTGCGGTGTGCAAAGGGATAATCTCGTCGGCGTGTCAGCACACCTGTCCTCTCGGTCAGGACGTTACCTGTTACGTCGGTTTGATCGCTCAGGGAAAGTTTCGAGAGGCGGTCGAGGTGGTGAGGAGAGAAAACCCGCTTCCCGCTATTTGCGGGAGGGTCTGCCATCATCCGTGTGAACAAAAGTGCCGGTTAGTGTCCGCCGGACAGGACCCCCTTTCAATTCGAGCGCTGAAGAGATTTCTGGCGGACTATGAGATGAGGGAAGGCATCGAAATTGGGGCAAAACCCAAGCCAAAGAAAGGGCACAGAGTCGCCGTCATCGGTTGCGGGCCGGCGGGGCTGACGTGCGCTTATTATCTTGCACTTGAGGGATACGGCGTTACCATCTTCGAATCCTTGCCGGTGGCCGGAGGGATGCTCGCCGTTGGGATTCCGAAGTACAGGTTGCCGAGAGACATATTGGACTACGAGATAGGCGTCATTAGCAAACTCGGCGTCGAGATTCGGACGAACACGACTGTGGGCAGGGACATAGCCTGGGCGGACCTTCGGAAAGAATATAAAGCGGTGTTTATCGCCACGGGGGCCCACAGAGGCCTCAAGATGGACATCGAAGGCGAAGACGCGGACGGCGTCATTGACGCGGTCGAGTTTCTCCGCGCTTTCAACTTGGGTCGGGAGGTGAAAATCGGACAGAGAGTTGTCGTCGTCGGTGGAGGCAACGCCGCGATTGATGCCGCTCGGACCACGAAACGCCTCGGCAAGGACGTCAGGATTTTCTACCGCAGGACGAGGCAGGAGATGCCCGCCATCAAGGAGGAAGTGGACGAGGCGGTTCGGGAAGGAATTGAGATCGAGTTTCTGGTTACTCCGGTGCGGGTCATCACGAGAGATGGGAAGCTGTCCGCCATCGAGTGCGTCCGCATGAAGCTCGGCGACGTGGACAAGAGCGGGAGGAGGAGACCGATCCCCATCGAAGGGTCGGAGTTCGTGGTGGAGATAGACACTCTCATTACGGCGATCGGTCAACAACCGGAGGTCTCCGAGTTAGCCGAGGGCAACGGACTCAAACTGACGAAGTGGCGGACAATCGAGGTTGACGCGGAAACCCTCTGCTGCGGCGAGGAGGGCGTTTTTGCTGGGGGGGATGTGGTAACCGGGCCGCAGACAGTTACAGAGGCTATGGCTCACGGGAAAATCGCAGCGCAGATGATAGACCGGTACCTCCGCGGCGAGTTGGTTGCTCGCGAATACAGGGTAACGCGACCTGCCTTCCACGTCGAGCCTCTGGAACTCACCGATGAACAGATAGCGCAGTTGCAGAAGCCAGCGATGCCCGCTGTGCCGGTGGAGGAAAGGCGGGAGAGTTTTGTCGAAGTGGAACTTGGTCTCTCCGAGGAGATGGCCATGAGAGAAGCCAAAAGATGTCTGAGGTGTGACCTGGAGGAACCCGAAGAACTCTGACGGCGAGCGAAGGATGCAAAACACCGAATCGGATGGCGGGAAGAGAGGGCCCGAGAAATCGGGAGCAGTGAAGGTGATTGGCCTGACCATTGATGGACAGAGAGTCGAAGTCGAAGAGGGGAGCACTATCCTCGAAGCCGCCCAAAAGGCTTCCATCCAGATACCGACTCTTTGCCATCACAAGGCGCTGAAGCCCTACGGCTCGTGCAGAATCTGCCTCGTCGAAGTCGGGACGGGAGGGGGTTCCAGCATTCAGACTTCCTGCACGTATCCAACCCAGGAAGGCCTGGTCGTTCGCACGAGCACTGACAAAGTCCTCAAAGCGCGCAGGATGATGCTTGAGCTACTTCTCGCAAGATGCCCGAATTCGGAAGAAGTCCGTCGTGTGGCTGTCGAATGCGGCGTTTCTGAGACGAGGTTCGAGAAGAAAGACAAGGATTGCATTTTGTGCGGGCGGTGCGTGCGGATGTGCGAGGATAGGATGGGGCGAGCGGCGATCAGCTTTGTCGGGCGAGGTTCCAGCCGGGAGGTCAATCCACCGTTTCAAAGACCGACGGAAGTTTGCCAGGTCTGTGGAGCGTGCGCGTTTATCTGCCCCACCGGAAGGATTGACCTGTCCGACGTAGCAACGCGGCAGCCGAGACCGGTCCCCTACGAGTTCAACGAGGGCTTGGTTTCTCGACCTTCGATTTACATTCCCTACCCGCAAGCCGTCCCGAATCGCGCTCTGATTGACAAGGAGCATTGCGCCCACATGCTCCGGGACACGTGCGAGGTGTGCAGGGAATTCTGCGAGGCAGATGCGATCAAGTTCGACCAGAAAGACCAGGAGATTACGCTGGACGTCGGAGCCATAGTTGCCGCCCCGGGCTTTGAGCCATACGACGCTGCCAAAAAGGGCGAATACGGTTTCGGGTTATACGAGAACGTCGTCAGCAGCATCCAGTTTGAGCGGATATTGAGCGCGTCCGGACCGAGCGGCGGCGAGGTCAGACGCCCCTCCGACGATAGCCATCCGAAGCGGATCGCTTTCATCCAGTGCGTCGGCTCCAGGGATTTCACGTGCGATGGCAACGACTACTGCTCCTCTGTGTGCTGCATGTATTCGACGAAGGAGGCGATCATCGCCAGAGAGCACGACCCTGAAATCCAAGCCACCATCTTCTTCATAGACCTGCGAGCCTTCGGGAAGGGCTTCGAGAAATACTATGAGAGCGCCCAGAAAGACTACGGCGTTCGGTATCAGCGCTGCATGATCTCAAAAGTCGTCGAGCTTCAGAGAACGAAGAATCTGCGGGTGAAGTACGTCACCGACGATGAGGCTGTTCAGGAAGAAGAGTTCGACCTCGTTGTTCTCGCCGTGGGGTTGACTGCCGCTTCGGAGAATCGGCGACTGGCGGAGCGCCTTGACATATCTCTCGACGACCATGGATTCTGTCGAACCGATCCGCTCCAACCCAACCGCACAAGCCGCCCGGGAATCTTCGCCGCCGGGCCTTTCCGGGAGCCGAAAGACATTCCCGAAACAGTTGCGGAGGCGAGCGGGGCCGCCGCCTGCGCCTCGCGCCTACTTGCCCCTGTCAGGGGAAGGCTCGTCGTGGAAAGAGAGTTCCCGGCGGAAATGGACGTATCGGACGAGGAGCCGAGGATCGGCGTATTCGTGTGTCGCTGCGGGCGGAACATCGGCGCCGTGGTGGATGTTCCGTCAGTCGTGCAGTACGCTCGGACTCTCCCGGACGTTTTGTTCGCCGACGAGAACATGTACACCTGCTCGCAGGATTCTCTGACGCTGATGAAGCAGAAAATCCTCGAGAACAAACTCAACCGCGTGGTTGTTGCATCGTGCACTCCGCGAACGCACGAGGCGCTCTTCCGCGACACCCTCCGGGAAGTCGGGCTCAATCCCTATCTCTTCGAGATGTGCAGCCTGCGAGAGCAGTGCTCCTGGGTTCACATGAACCAGCCGAGAGAGGCAACCGAGAAATCCAAGGAGATTGTCAGGATGGCGGTCGCCAAAGCCAGGCTTCTGCGCCCGATCAAGCTGACCTATTTCGACCTGAATCACAAATGCTTGGTCATTGGCGCAGGGCTGGCGGGCATGACCGCTGCCCTCTCCCTCGCCGAGCAGGGCTTTGACGCATACATCGTCGAGAAAGAAGAGACCCTCGGCGGCAACCTGAAGAACCTTCGGTTCTCGCTTTCCGGTTATGACCCGCAGGCTCTTCTCCGCGAAACGATTGACAAAGTCACGAACAATCGTCGCATCCAGGTTCTCAGCGGGGCGGAGGTTACGGAACTTTCTGGCTACGTCGGCAACTTCAAGTCCACGGTGCGCCAGGGGGATCGGGAAATCGAGCTCGAGCACGGCGCCATAATCGTCGCCGCAGGCGCTTCCGAGCACAAGCCGACGGAGTATCTGTACGGTCGCAATCCCCGCGTTCTGACGCAATCGGAATTCGACGAGAGATTAGCTGGAAACGGCGAAGACGTTCGCAGGCTGAAGAGCGTGGTCATGATCCAGTGCGTGGGTTCCCGTGACGAAGAAAGACCCTATTGCAGTCGCGTCTGCTGCGGCCACGCCATAAAGAATGCTCTTAAGCTCAAGGAGCTTAATCCGGATGCTGCGATTTTCGTCCTCTATCGGGACGTGAGGACGTACGGCTTCAGAGAAAGAGCCTATCGGGAGGCAAGGGAGAAAGGCGTTGTCTTCCTGCGCTACGAAGAGGACCAGAAACCGGCGGTCTCCGAAAAAGGCGGCAAGCCCGAGATCGAGGTGAGCGACGCCGTCCTCGGCGAGAAGCTCATTCTCGAGGCGGATTATCTTGTTCTCAGCACGGGGATCGTCGCCGCCGGAAACGACGACCTGGCCAAGACCCTGAAAGTGCCTTTGACCAGCGACGGCTTCTTCCTTGAAGCCCACGCCAAGATCCGTCCGTTGGACTTCGCCACCGACGGGATATACGTGTGCGGCTTAGCTCATTCGCCGCAGCACGTCGAGGAATCCATAGTTCAGGGGAATGGCGCCGCCATCCGTGCCGTAACTCTTCTGGCAAAGGAGAGACTGATTTCGAAAGCCGAGATCGTCCGGGTGAACGAGAAATTATGCACGGGATGCGGGATATGCGTCTCCGTGTGCCCCTACGACGCGAGAGAAATTGACGACGAGACGAAGAAGGCGAAAATCCTCTACGTCGTCTGCCAGGGTTGCGGCGCCTGCGCTGCCGCCTGTCCCAACGGCGCCACCGTCCAGAACATTTTTGAAAGACAGCAGATTCTCGAAATGGTTGACTCCGCTATCGGATGACAGGAATAGCCTATGGACAACTTCGAGCCGAAGATTCTTGGATTTGTCTGCAATTGGTGCACGTATGCCGGGGCGGACCTGGCGGGAACGTCCAGAATCCAGTATCCGCCGAACATCCGCATCGTGAGGCTGATGTGCAGCGGGTCCGTTGACCCGCTCTATGTCCTCAAAGCCCTCTTGGAAGGAGCGGATGGCGTTCTCGTTGGCGGCTGTCATCCGGGTGACTGCCATTATACCAATGGCAACTATAAAGCCCGCAGAAGGATAACGGTGCTGAAAAGCATCCTTCGCCAGATCGGCTTGGAGGACGAAAGAGTTGTCCTTCGCTGGATCAGCGCCAGCGAGGGAAAGCGATTCGCCGACACCGTAACCGAAATGGTCCAGAAGCTCAAGGAACTCGGCCCTAACCCGCTCAAAGAGATGTGGCAGATATGAACCATCCAGAGATGCAACCTCAGGTTGAGAAGCTCAGCGCCTTCGCCGGGTGCGTTGAGTTCTTCCAGGCGCTGATAGAGAAGGGCGTTGTGGAGGCGGTTCTCCTCCCGCAGCAGGTTCCCGGGGGCAACGTTGTGGTTCAAACTTTGGTCGCAGCTCCTTCTAAATTAGAGGGATTCGACCCAGTCGCCCCGGTCCTGATGCGAAACTCCGCCACCATGGTCAGCCGCCTGAGCTTCCAGACCCCAAAAGGCAAAATCGCGGTGGTTTTGCGACCGTGCGAGATTAACGCCCTCGTGGAGCTGGTCAAGTTCAAGCAGGCGAATCTCGACCACATCCTTTTGATCGGGCTCGACTGTGCGGGAACCTATGAGCCGAAAGATTACATGCGAATCGTAACCGTTCACGGGGGCCCCGTTTCGGAGGAAGTGTTAGAGGCCCTTTCCGATGGGAAAGCCCCGTCCTTCGATGGATACGAGCTCCGAGAGGCCTGTCGAATCTGCGAGCACCCAAGCCCTTCCAACTGCCAGATTCTCGTCGCCCTTTGGGGCGCCGACCCTGGGTCGGGTCCAGCCGTCGTCGCTATGGACGAAAAAGGCAGGGAGGCGATGGAAAAAGCTGGCTTCCAGTCCCAGGAGCCGCCGCCGCGGCGTTCGGAGATCGTGGACGCGGTCGCAAGGGAACGAGCCGCTCGGGCGCAGAGAGTCATCGAAGATTTTCAGAAAAGGATAAGCAGTCTCGAGGGGCTGATTGACGAGTTTGCGGCCTGCAAGAGGTGCATGAATTGCCGAGCGGAATGCCCGATCTGCTATTGCCGCGAGTGTGTTTTCTGTTCGCCGACTTTCGTGCACGAGTCGAACAAATACCTCAAATGGGCCAAGCAGAGAAACATAATCAAGATGCCCGTCGAGACGCTTTTGTTTCATCTGACCCGTCTGAATCACATGGTTACGTCGTGCGTCGGATGCGGGCAGTGCAGCAGCGCCTGTCCGAATGAGCTGCCGGTCATGCAGTTGTTCCGCACCATCGGTTCCAACGTCCAGAAAATCTTTGGTTATGTTCCGGGCAGAAGTCTCGAAGAGCAGCCGCCTTTCACGACGTTCCGCGAGGATGAATTGGAGCCCAAGTGATGCGGCGCCGTTTTGGGTTTTCTCAGGCACTGACATTGGTGCGTCGTACAGTAACGAACAGTTGAGGCTGGAGTCATCGGTACATGGAAGCAAAACTCTCCTATTCCATCGTTCACAGCGACTTCGTGAAGAAGGTTGAAGAGCTGAGCGGGCAGGACCTTCTCTCGTGCTATCAGTGCGGGAAATGCTCCGCGGGCTGCCCAATCGTCGAGGAAGCGGAGACGCTTCCGAATCAGATTCTGAGATTGGTGCAGCTCGGCCAGCGCGAAGACGTCCTCGATTCGAAGACGATCTGGCTTTGTGCTTCGTGTTACACCTGCGTATCGAGATGCCCACGAGGAGTTGATTTGTCCAAGGTCATGGAGGCTCTTCGGCAAATGGTCCTGCGGAAAAGGCTCGACCACGTGAAAGTTCCTGAACTGGGCCGCAAAAAAGTCGAAGAACTGCCGCCTATCGCGTTGATCAGTAATTTCCGCAAGTTCACGGGCTGAGAGGGTACAGTGAAAATCCACTACTATCCTGGTTGCACATTGAAATCCACCGCCACTCAATTCGAATCGTCGGCGATTTCTTCCGCACGAGCTGTCGGCGTGGAGATGGTGGAGCTGCCGCGATGGAACTGCTGCGGGACAGTCTATTCGCTCGCCAGCGACGACCTCATCCATCAACTCGCGCCGATCCGTAACCTCATCCGCGTGCGAAACGAAAACGGGAACTCCGTCACGACGCTGTGCTCCATGTGCTTTAACACGCTGAAAAGGGCGAACTTGCTCGTAAAGGAAGACCCCGACAAGAAGCAGAAAATCAACGCCTTCATGGACGAGGAGAAGGATTACGACGGAGGGGTCGAAGTCCTGCATCTCCTCGAGATCTTCCGGGACAAAGTTGGGTTTGACAAGATTCGGGAGAAAGTGACCAAGCCATTGAATGGCTTACGGGTCTCCCCGTATTACGGTTGCCTCCTCGTTCGTCCCGAGGAGGTGGGGATTGACAAAGCCGAATCTCCGAGAGTCCTGGCGGACTTTCTCCAGTCCGTCGGCGCCGAGCCGGTTGACAGCCCCTTTAAGACGGAGTGCTGCGGCTCGTATCAGACGGTGGATAAAGCCGATCTCGTCATTGAAAAGACGAGGGACATCATTTCCTGGGCTGCGAGGAACCGCGCTCAATGCGTCGTCGTCAGTTGCCCCCTGTGCTTTTTCAATCTGGATAAGAGGCAGAAGGACCTGGCGGCGAGGGAAACCGGCGCCGTCCTTCTCCCGGTTTTCTACTTCACGCAGTTGCTTGCCCTCGCGCTCGGACTGGACGGGGGAGTGTGCGGCTTTGAGAAACATGTTGTTGACCCTCGCCCATTGCTTTCGAGCAAGGGATTTATCTGAGGGCAAGGGCGGGGAGCGCTCGGGTGTGACCTGATTGCGAATTTGAGGACTGTGAAGCCTTGAGCGAAAAGCTGAATCCCAACTCATTTGATGCACCGTCCGCCGACTCGATGACAAAGCGTGCTCTCGTCATCGGCGGCGGCATCGCCGGAATCCAGACCTCTCTCGACATCGCTAACGCAGGCTATGAGGTCATCCTCGTCGAGCGCGACCCGTCCATCGGCGGGCACATGATTCAACTCTCGGAGACTTTCCCGACGCTCGACTGCTCCCAGTGCATCATGACGCCCAAAATGGTCGAGGTCTTGCAACACCCCAACATCCGCCTCATGACCTACTGCGAAGTGGACGAAGTCAAAGGGGAGGTGGGGCAGTTCGACGTGAGAATCAGGACGAAGGCCGCGTACCTCGACCGCCAAAAGTGCACCGGTTGCGGCTTGTGCATCGAGAAATGTCCCACGAAGGTTCCCTCAGAATTCGACCTCGGATTAGGGAAGAGAAAGGCGATTTACGTCCCGTTTCCGCAAGCCGTTCCTCCAAAGCCTGTGATTGATGCACCGAATTGTCGCTTCTTGAAGGACGGGAAATGCGGCGTCTGCAAGAAGGTCTGCGAGGTCCAATGCATAGATTTTGAGCAGACGGATACTTTCGTCGAGGAGAGAGTCGGCGCCATCGTCGTGGCTACGGGATTCGATCTCCATTCCAAAGAGAACATTGCTGAATACGGCTACGGACAGTACTCTGATGTGCTGAGCGGGCTCGAATTTGAAAGACTCAATTCCGCCTCCGGCCCCACGAATGGCGAAATCCGCCGCCCTTCCGACGGAAAAGTCCCGAAGGAAGTTGTTTTCATCCAATGCGTCGGCTCGCGAGACCAGGAGAAGGGCTTTCCATACTGCTCTCGAATTTGCTGCATGTACACCGCCAAGCACGCGATGCTCTACAAGCACAAGGTTCACGACGGGCAGGCTTACGTGTTCTACATGGACATCCGCTCCGACGGAAAGGGGTACGAAGAGTTTGTTCAGCGGGGCGTCGAGGAAGATGGCACGCTGTACCTGAGAGGGAGAGTTTCGCGAGTTTTTCAGGACGACGACGAGTTGGTGGTTTGGGGCGTTGATACCCTCACCCGAAAGAAGATTGAAATCTCAGCCGATATGGTCGTCCTTGCGACTGCCATCGTGCCCCAACCGGGAGCGATCGAGTTAGCTAAAAAGCTCGGTATCTCTGCCGACGAATATGGCTTCTATACCCAAGCTCATCTGAAAGTCCATCCCGTCGAGACGCAAAGGCCCGGAATCTTCCTATCGGGGTGCGCCCAATCCCCCCGGGATATCCCCGACACTGTCGCCCACGCGGGCTGCGCCGCCAGCAAAGTCACCGCCCTCTTCTCAAGTCTGGTCCCCGCCGGCCGTGCGTCTCAGCCCTGAGCCGGGCCCCGGCTCGAAAACCCGCCACAGAACAACACGCTTTCCTGTCTCGGAGCCTCGTTGCTCGGTTACGCCTTCTACCCCGATGGCTGGAGACGTGCTATTCGTGTAATCCCTCACTCTCGGGGGGCTTATCGCAGAGAATGCAGAGGGCGCAGAGGATGCGTCTGTGTGGCGTCCCGCCCCGCCCTCGGCGGGGGACCCGTGGGAATCATGGGCAAGATGCCCATGCCACGCCCTTTCTGCGGTCTCAGCGTTCTCTGCGGTGAGGCACGCTTTGTCCGGGGTCGCGCCCCGTTCAAATTTTCGCCAACAGAATCAGGAGCCTGAGCAGCAGATTCGCATAGACCGCCGCCACGACGTCGTCGAGCATTACGCCCCAGCCGCCCTTGAGCCTCTGAATTTGCCAAGCAGGAAAAGGCTTTGCTATGTCCGCAGCGCGGTTCAGGGCGAAGGCGACGGCAACCCTGAGCGGCGAAGGGGAGATGAAGAGCATCGTCAGTGGGAAGCTGGCAATCTCGTCAATTACGATTCTCGACGAGTCTTTCCGCTGAAAGTGCCCCTCGCCGATACTGGATAAATATACGCCCGCGAAGAAAAGAGCGACGGAGGCAAGCGGCACCGTTACGTTGAGTCCCCCGAGAGGGACCAGAAGATAGTAAATCCCCACTCCAATCCCCGCCCCCAGAGTCCCCGGAGCTAAGGGGCTGTACCCGACTCCAAATCCCGTCGCAATCAAAATCGCCAGCTGAAATCTTCGACCGCGCAACCCGTTTGCGTCCTGAGATAGAATCGCCGCAGGCCCGGTCTGTCCGCTCGACCCCTTTCTCTCCTCGCCATGAACCAAGCCGCACTCTCCCTCGTCGTCAAAGCCCACTCCGGATCAGCTCCTTATTCCTGAACAGAAACCAGATGCCGGTGCCCGCGGTCAGCGCCACCGTGAAATACATCAGCACATGCAGCGTGATGGAAAAGGGCGTCTTCATGACCTCCTCCATCGCCGACGGGAAAAGCTCGTTCAGGCTCAAGAACAGCAGCACGATTCCCGCGGTGACGGCCTGGGTTATCATCTTGTTCCTGCCCCATTTGTTTGCGCCGATCAGCGTCCCTTTCGACGCCGCGAGCAGCCGTAGTCCCGTCACCGCGAATTCCCTGGCCACCACCACGATCGCTATCCAGGCGGGAAGCTTCGTCTCCGGCAATTGCACAAACGATATGAAAGCCGCCGAAATCAGAATCTTGTCTGCGAGGGGGTCCATGAGTTTCCCGAAGTCGGTGAACAAGTTGTACTTCCTGGCGTAGTAACCGTCCAGCGCATCCGTCACGCCTGCCACCGTGAAAAGGACAAAGGCGATCGTCTTGCCGTACGGAATCCCGGACAGCAGCGCCGCCAGAAACGCAAACGCCATCACGAGCCGGATCGCCGTCAGCCTATTCGGTAGATTCATCAATCTGCCTCGCTATCAGGTCGTACTCCAGGCATCCCGTGAACTCAACCGTCGCAAATTCTCCGGGGCGAGAAGTTTCTCCCCGGACATAGACGCATCCATCCACTTCGGGAGCGTCTCCTTGCGTCCGGCCCACGCAACGATAATCCGCATGCTCGCTCCATTCGTCAATGATTATTCGCTCCCTTTTCCCGACGAGTTTCCTATTGTTTTCCGCTGAGATTTCCTGCTGGAGACGCATCAACCGGTCAAACCGCTCGTGCTTCACCTCGTCGGGGACCTGTTCGGGCATCGCCGCCGCAGGCGTCCCTTCCTCGGGCGAAAACTCGAACGCCCCCAGCCGCTCAAACTTTGTCTCCTTCACAAAGTCAAGCAGCCGCTGAAATTCTTTATCACCTTCCCCCGGGAATCCCACAATAACGGAGGTCCGCATGCTCACGTCCCGAATCGCCTCTCGCAGCTTGCTGATGAGGAGCAATATATCCTCGGGGTTTTCCCGTCGCCCCATCGCCTTCAATATTCCCGCGTCAATGTGCTGCACCGGCAAGTCCACGTACCGGCAAATCCTTTTCTCTGCGGCGACGACTTCGATTAAGTCGTCGCTGAAATGCGTTGGGCACGAATACAAGAGCCTCACCCAGAAATCGCCGTCAATGCGACATATCTGCCGCAGGAGTTCTGGAAGCGCCCGCAACTCTTCCCGGTCCAATCCGTACTCCGCCGTGTCCTGTCCGATCAGCACGATTTCCTTCGCCCCCTCTCTCACCAGCCCGCGAGCTTCGCTAAGGATCGAGCGCATCGAGCGGCTGCGCAGCTTGCCCTTGATTCCCGGTATTGCGCAGAACGTGCATCCGTGATTGCACCCTTCGCAGATTTTCACGTATCGGAAATGTCGGGGCGTCAGAGCCACGCGAGAAGCATGGTCTTGGACGTGAGGCTTCCCAGATAGTTCCACGACTTTTTTCCCGGCGAGCACCTCATCCAGTACGCTCCCTATTTTCGGTAAGGCGTTCACCCCGACGAACCCATCCACCTCCGGCAGTTCCCGAACGAGTTCCTCCTTGTATCTCTGGACCAGGCACCCGACGGCTATCACTTTCTTCAGCCGCCCGCTTTTCTTCAGGTCGCAGAATTGGACAATCGCGTCAATGGTTTCCTCGACCGATTCCCGGATGAACCCGCACGTGTTGATGATGACCGCGTCCACCCCGTTCACGTCCTCACAGACCGTCACGTTCTTCCGCCTGAGCGAACCTAAGATGATTTCGGAATCAACCAGGTTCCTCGCGCATCCCAGACTTGTCAGGGCAACTTTCGTCATGTCATTCCTGGACGGGCGATCTCGATTGGGGAGCCTGTGTTGTCCTTATCCCTCGACGGTCAATGAAGATGGACACCGCTCCCTTTTTGGGCAAGCCGGCCTCTCGCCCTCTGTAAATCACCTTCGCGTTCTCCGCTTTCGTGATTTTCAACTCGACGCTCGTCTTCGCGCTCCAGCTCTCGGTCTCACCGGGACCAATAATCGTCCCAAGCACAAACCTCCCGTCGCGATAAACCTTGATCGGCAGGTGTCCTGTCGCCACAACGGTCACCTTGCACGGCTTGGAGAGCAGACTGTGCAAGGAATAGACTGCGACCGCCGCTGCAATTACTGAGAGAACCGCCAACACGCGGCGCGAAAAAAGCCTCGAGAGATGTATCTTCGGCCTCGTAACCATGGCGCTCGTTGGCAAGCTCTGTGACCGCGAAAACGCCTCCGCATGCAGTCTCCGGAATCTCTCCGCTACCGTCGCGCCGTCCGCCCCCAGAAAATCCGCGTAAGCCTTCACAAAGCTCGTCGCATAGACAATCGGCACGGACTTCGTGATCTGGTCGGATTCTATTGCGGCGAGGTTCTCCGGCTTGATCCTCGTGGCTTTGGCCGCCTCCTCCAGAGAGCAATTCCTCTTCTCCCTGAGCTCCCGGAAGAACTCTCCAAGCGACTCAATTTCTTCCATGCGATGCATCCAACTATGTGCGGTACTGACGAACTGACAGCGATTCACTTGCTCAATGACTGTGGCCGTCGGCATCTACCCGACGCCTTCCTATATTGATGCCATGGCCCCATGCTGTCAACACGGACCGCAGCCCCGTCCGCATAGCCGTCCTATGGGTGCCCTCCCGGTGCTTTCCCTCGAATGGCGAGAAGACTCCGTATTTCCTTGGCCCCCATGACAAAGAGCGAGGCCACATAGACTATTCCCCCCACCGCCGCCGGTCCCAGGAGCATCCCAAACCGACCGACCTTGCTTTCGGCGTCAAGCTGGCTTCCGAGAAATTCCCTCGTCCAATAGACCGCGATCCCCATTCCTATCGCCGCCGCTGCAACCTTCGCCAGGAACAAAGCGTTCTCCCGTCCCTGTATGGTTCCTAATCCGTGTTTGAGGAGAGCAAACAAGACTGCCGCTTTAACTGTTCTCGTCAGCGTGAACGCCAGCGCAATCCCCGCGCTTTCCATTTTCCCCTTCAGCGCGAGAATCAGCGCGAGGTTCCCGACGAACGCAAGAACCTCCAGCCCAACGGGCGTCAGAATATCCTTCATCGCGAAATACGCCCTCGTTAAAATCACATCCATCCCGATCGCCACAATCCCCAGCGCGTACCACATCAGAGGCGCCACCGTCAGCTCCACGTTCTCGAAGCGACCATACTGAAATAGGGCTATTACCGCCGGTCGCCGAAGAAGGAACAATCCAATGCTCAGCGGCAGAAGGATCAGCAAAAGTCCCCGTAGCGACGCCATCAGCACCTCCACGAGCTCCTCTTCATCTCCCTTCGCCTGTACCTTTCCTGCTCGCTTTGTCGCCAGAACCGCCAGAAAAGGAAACACCACGTACCCCATTGGCTCCACAATCAATCGAAACGGAAGCTCTATGATCCTGTACGAGAAATCAAGCCCAGAGTAAGCTCCTTCTGTCATCCCAAAAGCAAACTGTATGTCAATGATCCTCCGTCCGAAGTAGAGGACCGCAAACACGAAGAGAGGACCGGCTGAGCGTAACACCCTTCTTGCCGTCGCAGTCCTGATCCTGAACCTCAGCCGAAACAGCCGCAGCTTCTTTCCCAGGGCAACGAGCTGCACCGCTAAAAGCCCCACGCACCCGAGCATCACCCCCGCAGAGACCAGCTTGATTCCCGACGAGCCCATGAAATCAGCATGTCCCCCATAGATAAAAAGCGCCAAAACCACCAGAGGAATCATTCCCACGGCTTTGAATGTCAAATCGCCCAGCGCGGCAGCCGCAAACCGGTTGTAGGAGTTCAGCACCCCGCACGCGATTCCGCCTGCGACGAGAAACACTCCTCCCGCGAGCGTTATCCTCAGAAGATCAGTAGCCAACCGCATCTTCGTTGCAGGATCGGCGTATCCCCCTGACAATTCCGGGAAGAGCAATCCAACCAAGCCCTTCGGGAAAATCAAGATGACTATGATTACCAACGTCAGCACAGGTACCATCAAGTTCACGAATGTCGAGGTTAACTCCCATGCTGCCGCCTCCCCGTGTTTCTCCCGCTCCTCGCAGAGCGCTGGCAGCAGAGCGGGAATGAGAGAGTAGCGAACGATGTCGTAAAACATCACCACGACCGTCACCGTCGCCAGATAGATGTCCATCTGGTACTTCTGCTCCCGGCTTCCGAAGACCGCCCCTAAAATCACCTTTTCGAGAAGACCCAGCACCTTGCACAGCAGCACGATCCCCGACACAACGACAGTTGATTTCAGCACTCGACCCAACAATTGGCTCATAGCTCTTCCTGTAACTCTTCGCCTTCGGGAGCAACTCACCGCCGACGCCGCAGAGGGCGCAGAGGAGATGGTTTTGCCTCTCTGCGTTCTCGGCGTGGTCTGCACTGAGAATCGCCGCTACGCAGCTACGACCCAGGAGGTCTCTCACAAAGCCGCCAAGCACGTAAAGTCTGGGCAGCTTGGCTGCCGCACTCCAAACAGGTTCACCCGGCCCCGCCAAGGCGGCAGTTGGGGGCGGTGGAACCTATCTGCGTCCGTCTGCGGTTCCATCTTCCCCTCCACGGCCCGGAACGGAGGCCATACCACGCAGTCTGGATTTTCATGGTCCCCGGGTGAACGAAGTCCATGAGCGACTGCGGTTTCATCCCCGCCCCAGGGATGATGGGGTTGTCAAGCGCCTTCGCCACCCGCGCCCGAGCCCTCGCCCCTTATTGCACCAGTATCCGCTGTCTGGCCGCAGGCGACCGCCCTTAATCTCATTTGGGGCTAAGAAACCAGAGCCTACTTCTTCCGCTCGTTCGCCGACTGCGGCATGCTCTTTCCCTGAAGGACGCTAATGTGCGCCGCAACCGATTGTGCCAGTGCCTTCAAGTTGTATCCGCCCTCCAGCACCGATACAACCCGTCCCCCGCAGAATTGGTCCGCGATTTCCGTCACGATGGACGTTGTCTCCGCGAACCCTTCTTCCGTCATCTGCATGTGCCCAAGGGGATCATCCTTGTGCGCATCGAACCCAGCCGAAATCAGAACAAAATCGGGCTTGAAACGAAGAGCCGCGGGTTTCAGAACTTGCTCGAAAACCTGAATGAACTTCTCGTCGGTAGTCCCCGCCGGAAGGGGCATGTTGATCGTGAAGCCTTTCCCTTCTCCTTGCCCCGTCTCATCCCCGCTTCCGGTTCCCGGATACAGCGGATGCTCGTGCGTCCCGAAATAGAGCACCGTCGGGTCCTCGTAGAAGGCTTCTTGCGTCCCGTTCCCATGGTGAACGTCCCAGTCAACAATCATGACCTTCTTCAATCCATATTTCTTCTGGACGTATCTCGCCGCGATCGCCACGTTGTTGAAGATGCAGAACCCCATCCCCTGGTCTTTCGTTGCGTGATGCCCCGGGGGACGAACCGCGCAAAAAGCGTTCCTGACTTTCCCAGCGACGACGGCGTCCACCGCCGCCAGCACTCCCCCGACAGCCATCCGCGCCACTTCATACGAGTCAGCGCAGACTACCGTATCCCCCCCGTCCAATACCGCGCCTCCCCCTCTGCAAGCCTCTTTCACGCGGGAAACGTGTTTCTTGTCATGGACCGTGGAAATCCAATCTACGGAAGCAGGTCTCGGCTTTATCAAGAGAAGTCGCTCGTATATTCCCTTCTCTTTCAGGTGCCTCACGATGGCGGTCAGTCGCTCAGGGCGCTCCGGGTGACCATCCCCCGACACGTGCTTGAGAAAGATATCGTCATAGACCAGCCCCGTCCTTGTCGCCCCCTCTTCACCTGATTCAACCGCGCCTGCGCGGAGAACGAGATAGAACAGCAGCGCAAGACCTATGCCCAAGCCCGCATCTGTCGAGAACATCCGCAACCCTCC
Source organism: uncultured Verrucomicrobiota bacterium (assembly GCA_964516325.1). GTDB lineage: Bacteria > Auribacterota > JABMQX01 > JABMQX01 > JABMQX01 > CAZFAP01. The sequence goes on along the minus strand of CAZFAP010000063.1, from coordinate 156 downwards.
TCTCCTCCCGATGACCACGAATGTTACCCCATTGCGACCCGAGAGGCGAGCAAAACCTGGACTCCCCATCCAACGCCAGCGCAGCAGAATGACCGCCCGGTGTAACGCCTCAGTTATAGGCGGGGGATCCCCCGCGCTGGGGCACCGTCGGTAGGA
>CAZFAP010000062.1:0-24638 GCA_964516325.1 uncultured Verrucomicrobiota bacterium | reverse complement strand
CTGATGGGGCCGGCGAGGATGACGGAGGTTGATCTCTCGGGGCGCAAGGTTGGACCGACATCCAGGTCTCTGACTTTTCAGCCCTGGCAGATCAGGACGATACGCATAGAACCACTCAAGTGAACCGGAACGTGCGTGAATGGCGAGGCTCGAAGGGAAAATGAGCAGGAATTCTTTTCGACGAATGGATTGGCTAACGGTTTCACTCAGCCTGGCCCTTGATTGCGGAAGTTCACGTAACATCGAGTGCGGACGACAACGACCGTGAGTTCCGCCAAACCGCCAAGAAAGCATCCAAATCTGCCCGAAAATGGGGCCTGAGCGCCGGGGAAACCAAGCCGAAGGCAGCCGAGCATCATACGAGGATTTCCGCCACTAAGTACTGGCCAGTCTGTGTACACTGGAAAAGTCGGGCCTCAGCGGCTCATGTCGGCATGGAAACGGAGTTTCTCCTATGCTTTGCCGAGAATCCGGTACCGTGCGACGACCGTCGCGACCTTTCCAACACATCCGGTTAGTGGACAACGGTTTTCCGGTGCTCCATCAAGATGTCTGCTACGTTCCACTTTTTCTGCCTGGCGAGTTCCTTGAATGCTCGCCGGAAAATCAGCTTTGCCTCGATTGTGATCGGCCCCGAGTCTTCAGGGGCATGGAATTCGTAACGTGTCACATCCGTTGACAGCGCCGGGATCCGCGTATCCTCTCTCAGGACGATTTGCCGCCAGTAAGCCGCCGTGGGCGAGATCTCCGTCCAAAGCTCTTCCAGAATCTTTGCATATCCTTTCCCAGGCCGACCCGCGTAGTCGTCGGGGGCGTTTCCCTTTCCGCCCCAGTCCGGGATAAGCTGACCGCTGAGACATCTCAGTTCTTTCCCGCTGGCATCGGCAGCTGATACAACCAGTAAAATGTTACGAGCAGGATGATCAGTAGGTATGTGATGTCCTGCCTTCTCATTGGTCACCATGACTTCAACCTTGATTCGGTCGGCAACTCGCTGGGCACTCATGTCGAGGCTCGCGGTATCCTGCAGCAGGTCTACATCGTCAGCCCCCGGCATCCGATGACTCAATATGCAACCCGCAGGACGGCTCACTCCACCTTTCTCTGGCAGTGCAAAGGTTGTATTCTTGGTTGTCGGCATATGGCAATCCTGGCAGGTTTTCCCCCTTTTGGGATCGGAATATGGGCTTGCGAGCCATTCGCCATAGGAGTTGTAAACCTGCACTCCCCAAAAACGTCCGAAGTGACATGGTGCGCAGAAAGCACTTTCCCTCTGGAGTGGCAAGTAACTCACCCGGCGGGTGACGTCATCAAAGGGTCCAAAGAAAAGCTCCTCGCCCTTCCCCGGGCGATGAAGGCGCATCGAAAGCACGCCCGGCATGTTGCTGTGTGGAACCTGGGTCTCCGGGTCCAGCGTCACACCACCAATCTTGTGGCAGAACTCGCAGAACACGCCCTCGGCCGCAATCCCTGATACCTTGTCGACGCGCACGGCGTAGGCCTGTCCGGGCTTGGCAGCAGCAGCCGGCGCATGGCACGCGGCACAGTTGCCGGCAGTCTCGGGAAAATCAAGGACATAACCTGGGCCATAGTAGGGCTCGTCTGGATTGGGCCGCAAGGGAAACCGACCGTAGTCACGGCTGGAACCGTAGGAGGTGAGTGGACTCCGGTTGCCGTCCATGTCGGCGCCAGTGTACATCGTCAAGAAACGCGGATTCACGGCGGATTTGGAGTGGGCATCAGCCTTCCATTCGGCGTAAACGCCGGGCATGCAGTGCCCACAACTCTTCGAACCCTCAGTACCTTCTGTCGAAACCCAGTCGTAATCCAGATTATCGCCGGTGTAATATCGTTTGAGGGTGATAAGGGCATCGCTCGCGCCCGGATGGGCTTTTGTCCAACCAATGAAGTAGCCATCTGCCCTGGCGGTGACTGTCAGCTCAGCTTGTGTTGCGAGGCCGCGGAGAACGAAAGACCCATCGTGGGAAGTGGTGATGCAGTTGTCCATAGCCTGCACACGTACGATAGCCCCGCCCACTGGGCCGTCCTCATCTTGCACAATGCCAGCGATGCTCCTTGCCTCGCGCTCTTGAAAAGACAACAGGACTTGCATGACGCCAGCCGATCCTGCCAGGGCCAGAATCACAAGCGATGTCTTCTCGAGCATGCGTGGCATAAGTTGATCGTTCCAAACGCGGCAATGTGCTGAGGCTCATTTCTCAATATCAAGGCGGAAGACTCCTTCACCTTCTGTGGCAGCATAGAGGGTTCGACCGTCAGAGGAAATGGCCAGCGCGTTGACGGCCCGAGTGCGCAGCCCCTCGTTGATCCTTACCCACAATTTGCCTCCGTCCTCGGAGCGATAGATACCGGTGCGTAGATCGGCTGCGTAGAGGACCTGGGAGTCCGTCGGGTTGAGGACAACATCCGTCACTGACGCCTCGGGGTCCATTCCGACGCTGCTGTGCTGCCATCCTTCTCCCCCGTTCAGCGACTTCCAGACGCCACCGTCCCGGACACCAGCGTAAAGGGTTTGCGGGTCTCTCGGATCAATTGCCAAAGCTCTCACATCCCGGACACGCGGACCGATTTTGATCGTTTGCCATTGGTGCCCTCCGTCGTTGCTCCTGAGCAGTCCCCGATTGCACGTGGCTGCATAGATAACCTTCGGGTTATGGGGAGAAACCGCAAGAGCCGCAACGTTGGCGCCCCTCGAATTGGCGTCGTTCGCCTGTATCCATGTGCTACCTCGATCCTGGGAGACGTAAACACCGCCGGCAGACATCTCGTCGTCAAAAGTCCCTGCCGAGTAAAAGGCAGAAGTACCCGCATAAACGATCGTCGGATCCGACGGTGCGAAGGCAATAGCCCGCCAGCTCATTCTCGGGCCGGGCCGCATGCTCACTTGACGCCAGCGCCGGGGCGCCCCGTGGCTCTGGACAATAACACCCATCGCATTGCTGGCGGCCAGCACGTCCCGCGGATCCGCTGGGTCAATGGCCACGACATACCATTCGATGCCGGCAGCAGGCGGGTAGGACAGTCCGTGCCATTCGCCGCCTTTGTTGGTGCTGAGATAGAGTCCGCTGCGGGCCGCGGCAAACACCTGGCCGGTGCGTCGGTCCACTGCAATGTCTCGCACTTGTGCTCCAGTGTACCCGCTGCTGGCAATCGTCCAGGTGCGTCCGCCGTCCTCACTCAAGAAATTGCCGCCACCGTAGTTGTTGGCAAACAGACGATTGGCGTCCCGTGGGTCCACTTGCAGGTCAATTGGGAAACCGGCTTGAATGCCCGGTGGCCCCCACGAGTCCCCTTGGGTGACCCGCCGCCACGTATGCCCACCGTCTTGGCTGCAATGGACCACGTCTATGCCTGCTGCATAGGCAATGCAGGGATCGGAGAGAGCGAATTCAACGGAGTGAATATTGACACCTTGAAGCGTGTTCCTCCAGCTCTTGCCTCCATTGGTCGAAAGAAACACGCCGGCGCCCTCGGGGTAAGCGTTGTTCCCGGCTCCTGCCAACAGAATATCGGGATTGCTCGGATGCATGAACAGCGTCCCGATGTACAGGTTCGTCAACCCGTTCGCACGGCCCAGGACTTGCCAGGTACGTCCTCCGTCAGTGCTCTTTACAATGCCCACCCCGCCAGGCAGATTGCGTCTCGGATCGGAATTGGCAGCCTCCCTATCGAAGATGCCAGTCGAAACGTAAATCACATCAGGATCTCGCGGATTGATCCAGATGTACCGGGCCAAATTGTCCCCGCGCCAAATCGCCACCCAATGCTCACCGCCATCGGTTGTTCTATATACCACCCCTTTGGTCAGATCGAACTCCCGGCCCGCGATCTCTTTCCTGGCCCAGGCGAAGCTGGAAATCTCTGCGGCAGCATAGACGATATTCGAGTCGCGCGGGTCCACGGTAAAGCCCCGAAAGCTTATTCCTTCACGCTCAAGGATGCCGTTATCCTTCTCCATCCACGTTTTGCCGCCGTCGGTGGACTTGAATATACCTCGCCTGTTCTGCGTGCCAGTCCAGATGACCTCAGGGTTGTGTGGATCGATCGTCAAAGAGAAGACAGGGATGGCGTCGCCTGAATGGCCCGCACGCGTGATGATGCCCTTGTTGGAGGGTTGCCAGGTCCGTCCCCCATCCACGCTGATATTGACGCCGCTCCAGGCATCAGTCGCGTAAATGATGTCCGGATTGTCCGGTCGCATCCGCACGTCGTAGCCGAGTCCGCCGAGCGGCCCTCCGGTTCTAACCCAATGCAGCCCTGGCGCCCGTGGAGACTCGCTAAGCACCGTGACACCGTCCGCGAAAGCTCTGGAACCCTGGAGTGTTTTCAAGCCAATCTTTCCATTGAGCAGTGGCTCAGTATCAATGCACCTGCTCTCAGGTCGGCCCTTAAACCAGACGGTCAGCTGCTTGCTATTGCCCGCAATGTCTGTTCTGTGCGAGCGCCCCTCTGGGTGAGGTTCGGGAACAGAGCGTGACTGTGGCCGGTGCGCGCCAGTCAGAAGCAAAACAGGCAAGAAGATGAATATGGCGAAAAGAACAGCTCTCAGAGGATTTGCGCTCCACGATCGCGATTTCGTCCTCCGTCACCCCGTACAGCTCATAGACCAGCCGGTCAATCTCCCGCTCCCACTCCGTCGTGTCCGCCCCGGCATCACGCCGCTTCGCCGCGAGTTCACGAACCGTATTCTTTCGCGGGCTTCTCACGAACCGCGGTTGTGGCCGGCCGGGCGCGACCTTCCGAGGCGATTGCGTATTCCATCACCCGCGGGTTCTCCATCCGCTCGGACGCATCAAGAATCTCCATGCCCACCACGTTGCCGTCTTTGTCGTAGTCGAGAATGACACCGGGCTTGTCTTCGTCGCTCTCCTCGATCGGGGCGCTGCTGAACAGGATGCGCAGCACATCCACTTCAGGGTCGTAGGTTACTTTCATGGTTGTCTCCAATATTTGCTGATCTTGCTGCTTCGATACACGGTCACGACCACCGCCGGGTTTGGGGTGTCGTCCACAATCGCCCGCAGCAGAAACATTCTACCACCGCCAAAGTCCAATTGCGACTGGTACGCTTTCTTGTTGCCCCGTTCGGGAACGACCTGCTGCGGGTTGTTCAGCACGGCGTCCAGCAGCTCGCGTGGAATCCGGCGCAGCAGTAACTCGCTCTCCGCATGCTTGGACAACTTGAACTTCATCGCTTCGCGCTCTCCTCCACCAGCTTGATTTCGTCCTCCGTCAGCCCGTACAGCTCATAGACCAACTGGTCAATCTCCCGCTCCCACGCCGTCGTGTCCGCGGTGATCAGGTTGGTGATCTCGAATCTGGGTCCAAGTATGATTACGACCCGAGGAGCAGTCCCTCGACCGGAAAAGAGACACCTGCCATGGCTAACTGTCGCGCTTGCCTTGATCCCCTCTGCAACGAGACGCCCCCACTCGCCAGCCACACGTACCCCTTATTCTCTCGTGTTATGTCCAGCAGCGGCGTGGCCCTTTCCCTGAGCCATTCCTTCAGCCACGTGACCTTTTTCACGACGTCAGCAACATGCCCTGAACTCGCCGGATGCACTTCTACCCAGATCGCTTGATCGGACGCCCCCGTCGTCCACCCAATTCCATAGTCCCACAGCGGATCATTGGGATGACTCCTTCGCAGAGCTTCGTCCAGGTCTACACTGCCAGAAAGGCGCCGCGTATTGGCACAGCGAATCCGGTTTCTGTCGCCCTCGCGCAAAGCCCGCAACCCCGGGGAATACGCGCCCGACAGTTCGTCCACTGCCTCAACCGCGCTCTGAAAAGTCATGGTCACCCCTTACTGCTGTTGCGCGGATGCGTTGACCACGTCCGCCACAATGTCAGCCACTCGTCCGCTGAACCCGCTCAAACCGCCCCATCCCGCCTCCTGCGCGTCTTGCGAACCAGGATCAAGATTGGAGATGTCCTGTGTCTGCCCATTCGGGTCGAAGTAGTACACCTTGGCGGACTTCTTGATCACGGCTGATGCCACGTTCTTCATGGGGTCGGTTTTCTTGACGTCGAACACCTCCAGCAGGCGATTCGGATCAGCGCCACGCTCCTTGATTACGCGAAGCGCCCACACGACATCGAGGACATGCGGAGAATGGGTAGAAAGGCAGACCCGATATCCTCTCCACAGCAGTTCCAGGACGAGCAAGAGAACGACAGAGATCGCGCAGGGATGAAGTCCCATTTCCATTTCCTCGATCACGACCCACCTTATGTCACCCCTGCGCGGGGTCTTGGCCCCTGGCATCAACCAGTACAAGCCCATGAGCAACGGCACAAACTCGCGTTGTCCCGCCGACCACGCCATAAACGGGATGGCCTTGCTCGAAGGCTGCTGCTTGAGCACCAGCCGTTTCTGGGCGCCGTGGCGGTCCACGTGCAACCCGAACCCGCCAAACACGTGCCTGGAGAGAAGGTCGCGGTATTCCCGCTTGAGACGGTTGGTCTTCGGAAAGAGATCTTCGCTTCTGTTGAACTCTTGTTCCATCAGCAGCCGAAACGTCTCGCTGAAGTCGCGCACGCTAAACGGATCCTCGCTGGCGAACCCTTGGAAAGGCCGCGGCCAGCCGTTAGCCAGCGAAAGCACCCGTTGCGCGGGTATATAGAACGCCAACGCTTTCCGCGCCTGCGCGCGACGGTGTGGCCTCACGAAGCGCGCCATGTCAGCCTGTTGCCCGTTGACCGCTATGGCGCTCGGCCCCTTGCCTTCTTTCCCATCAGGTGGTGCGGCGGATTCTTCTTTCGCGGCGTTGACCGCTATGCCGTTCGCTGAGCCGTCTTCTTTCCACACCCCCCCCATGCCTTCGCCAAGGTACACATCCAGGAAGTCCGCTGGGGTCCGGCTCCACTCTATACCGTGCTTCCGGAGTTGGTCGTGGACGTATCCCGTGTCAAGCGCCAACTTCAGAAACTGTAGGAAGACGCTCTTCCCCGTGGCTTGCGGGCCGACCAGCACGGTCAGGTCGCCAAAGGTGACGTCGGCGCATGCAATCTGACCGACTCTCTCCAATTTCAGCCTTTCAATGTTCATGCTTTCTCCTCGACAATAGCAATCTCCTCATCCGTCACCCCGTACAGCTCATAGACCAGCCGGTCAATCTCCTGCTCCAACGCCGTCGTGTGCGCCCCGGCATCACGCCGCTTCGCCGCGAGTTCACGAACCGTATTCTTTCGCGGGCTTCTCACGAACCGCGGTTGTGGCCGGCCGGGCGCGACCTTCCGAGGCGATTGCGTATTCCATCACCCGCGGGTTCTCCATCCGCTCGGACGCATCAAGAATCTCCATGCCCACCACGTTGCCGTCTTTGTCGTAGTCGAGAATGACACCGGGCTTGTCTTCGTCGCTCTCCTCGATCGGGGCGCTGCTGAACAGGATGCGCAGCACATCCACTTCAGGGTCGTAGGTTACTTTCATGGTTGTCTCCAATATTTGCTGATCTTGCTGCTTCGATACACGGTCACGACCACCGCCGGGTTTGGGGTGTCGTCCACAATCGCCCGCAGCAGAAACATTCTACCACCGCCAAAGTCCAATTGCGACTGGTACGCTTTCTTGTTGCCCCGTTCGGGAACGACCTGCTGCGGGTTGTTCAGCACGGCGTCCAGCAGCTCGCGTGGAATCCGGCGCAGCGGTAACTCGCTCTCCGCATGCTTGGACAACTTGAACTTCATCGCCTCGCGCTCTCCTCCACCAGCTTGATTTCGTCCTCCGTCACCCCGTACAGCTCATAGACCAGCCGGTCAATCTCCCGCTCCCACTCCGTCGTGTCCACGGCGGGGTCGCGCTTCTTCTCTGCGACTATGCGATCGACATATTGAACGACATCGCGCTGCTGGGCTGCATCAGCAATCGGCATTACGATTTTGCCAACATAATACCTGTCAAAATGCATTGTTCGTATCGCTGCGCAAAAAATGAATTTATAAGCAAACCAACTTGTCAAGGTTGAATTCAGTACAGCCAGGATGAATTTCGGACAGAATTGCTGGCTCGTCGGGATTATGTTCGTCACCGTATCAAAGTTCATCACTTCACCGCATTCATCAAATGCGACAGTTACCTGAATGTGAGGTTTGGGATTTTGAATATGTGCGACCAAATTTTGGGCCATCAACTTTGGTTGTGCAAATCGAGCAATCTTCTTGCTGAGATTTTGGTAATCGTTTTTTGTCAGATAGCCCTTAACCCCCGATACTCCATATCGTAACAAGTTTTTACCACCGATGACTGGGAAGCTGCCTTTTTCTTTTACGCAACGTTGGATCGGAAAACCACGAAAACAATGAACCAATTCCCGTAGAGGGATACCGGAAGATCTTATTCGTTCTGCGAGCCCGATTTCAGTCTTGGAAACGTCGCAAATCCATGCTTCAAAAAGCAAAACGTATTTGTTCAGGATAACCGTCTCTCGCACAAACTCATTGTTTAAGAACTTGCGGCCGAGGTAACGGTCAATATTTAGGTGGCGAGCCAAGACGAAAACGACCTGTTCAAGCAAAACGCGTTCAAACGCCTTTTCGACATCAACGAGAACCAACGTATTGTCCAGCATGGCTTTCACTAGCGAGAACCAATCTTCGCAGAACAGCAGAGATTTTGGCACAATGAAAGAGACCGTTCCCTTGTCATGGGATAACTTGTTCTTGGCAAAATCTATGAACAGTGCCGCACTATTCATATTTTTAGTGTCACGCAGTTGCGGCCTAATTTTCTCCAAGTCGTTTGCGGGAATATTTGCTCCGTAAGGAGGATTGGCGATCACCACGTCAAATCCTTTTTTCTTTTGAAAGACCTCCGAAAAGTATATCTCGAAATCGAATGTCTCTTTATTGTTGGCGAGCTGCTGAATCAAGGCGTCAATCTCATTTTTGAGTGACGCCTTTTGACTCGTCTCGGACTCATCGAAGTATTGAGGCTTCAGTCTTTCAAGTTGTATGAAAAGATGGTTATTGAAAAGGTCTTTTTCGACGCCGAGCAGCGAGTTGCCCGCCACAATCTTGTAATCCAGATTCGGCAGCGGTTTTATCTGCTTTACATCCTCCTCATCCACGACCAGCGAGAGCCAGAGGCGGAGCTTGGCGATTTCGACCGCGCCGGGGTCAATGTCCACGCCGTAAAGGCAGTTTTGGATCGCGTCCTTTTTGTGGCTGTACGCGCTTCGTTTAGCAATCAGTTCCTGAAGGAGTTTCTCCTTCTGCTGTTCGGTAGTTTGCTCGTTCTCATTTATTTCCCTTATAAAGTAGGGTGTTAAAGCAGAGCGGGCACGGACGGTCTCAGTCATCATCCCCACCAGGAAGGCGCCCGACCCGACAGCCGGGTCGCAGACGGTGATATCAGCTAACTTGTCATCTATCAGGCCGGCGTGCTTCTCGATGCTCTTTGGCATCTTCACGGGGTAGTCGGTTTTCACCGCCTCGTAGTGGGAAATCTGCTCGCCGAGGTGAACAAAGGTTTCGATGTCGGGGCGCGGAACGAGTTCTTCGTGCACCGTTTGCTTGAGCGGCATCTGTTCAGGCTCCGGTTCCCCGAAGAGCTTAGCCTGTTTGGCTTTGCCCGGAATGAGGGCTTTCCTGCGCCAGTTCAGCGCGGTATGGAGGTAGTTGATGAGGCTTTCCTGGCACATGTAATGGACGATTTCGCGAGGGGTGTAATAAACGCCGAGTTTTTTATTGGCTTCAAGTTCTTTTGACCTATTTCCAGAACGCAGGGCTTGTGCCCACTCCTCAAAATTCGCAGGTGCAATGGCGCCTAATTTTTCAAAGACTTTGCCGAGCATTTCGGGGTCAATGGCCACTTCCTTTTCGAGCGGCTCGGCTTCGTTGACGGTGAAGTTGTAGCGGTCAAAGACGTCGAGCACGCCCGTTCCGGTGATGCCTTCCTCTACATGGTCATTGTTGGTGAACAGCCGGTTGGCAAGGAGGATGTCTGTCTTGAGCCAATCGTAGCCTCGAAGCGGTTCGAACAAACCGCCGTTGAGAAACGGCATTCGGCATTGGAAGCGGTCGCACCACGCTTCATGGCCGCGCTCGGTGGCAAGGGTGTCGTAAAAAAGCGGTTCGAGGATGTCGTTGAAGAAGTTGCTGTATTCCCTGTATTCGCGATTTGCCAGGCGGCGCAGGAAATCGTGCGGGCCGCTGCCCCAGTCCTGTCCCTTCGCCACGCCAAGCCAGCCCTTTTTCTGGAGGAAGTAGAGGAAGACGATTTGGCCCATGAGCTTCTTGGCAAAATCCACGGTGTTGACGTTTTTCGCATTGAACTCATCGCGGATGCTTTTGTCCTTCTCGACGAGTTTTTCCAGCGCCGCGTGAATGTCTATGAAAAGATCGCGATATTTATTGAAGAACTCTTTAGTGACCGCCTCCACGCTGAATGCTTCCTCGATGTCCGCGAGTTTGGGATCATTTTGCGTGTCCTGGAGAAGGCTGAGGAACCGGGTTTGAGCCGTGTGGCAGCTTTCGCCTTCGCCGACGATGTACGAGAACCGCCGGGCCGGCGTGAGGTGCGTCTCCACGCCGACCTTGCCCGATTCCTTCTCCACCGTCGCGTATTCCATTTTCACGTACGAGAATCGCCACTGCTTTTGGCTTGGCGACACGAACGCGACGAGGGCAGCGTCTTTTTCATCGCGCGTTTTCAGGTGGTCGGCGACAAAGTTGCGGATGGCCGTGCGGGCGCGCTCCAGTTTGGATTCTGCGGTGACGTGGACGATCAGAACGTCCAGTTTCTCGTTCTCGGGCGAGGTGTAGGTGCCGAGCCGCTCGTACCGGCCGACGTGGTCCTTAAACGCGTCCTTTACATACTGGGTGTTCCACGCCTGTGCCTTTGATTCATCAATCCGGTTCAGCAGATTGATGGCGAAATTGCGGAATCGGGCTTTATCGAAAGCCTGGGTAAAAGCCTGGCGAATAAGGGTATAAGCTTGTTCGCGGTTCATTCCGTTTTCTCCAGTAGATACGATGAGAGGATAACTTCGCGGGGGCTGAAAGCCTGCGCCGTCTGTTGCGCGCGGGTTGCCTGGAAGAACAACGGGGAAATGTCGCGCCGCAGAATGCCCAGGACTCTGAGCGGCTCAATCTCTTTTTTAAGCGCCTCGGCCACCTTTTTCGTCGTAGGCCGGGGGAGGGCTCCATCGGTCAGGAGTTGGATGACCTGTTGGATGTAAAGCTCGTCGTCCTCCGTGAAGCCGTGGTACCGACGAACCTCTTTCGCCTTCAGGCGCTTCAGGATGTAGGCGTCGTTTGCGCCTCCTCTGTGCTTGGGGATGGCGTCGTCCAGGTCCGAGCTGGTCGCCGCCTCAAAGGCGTGTTTATTCCTGTCCAACAGCGTGTAGAAGTCGTGCGGGATCGTTTGGCGCTTTTCGGAAGCATCGGCCGGCTTAAGGACTTTGGCCGTGGTGAAGAAGTCGAGTTCAACAGCCTCGGCAGCTCGCGGCTGAGCCAGGAAAAACTTCTCGAGCCTGCCCTTGCGGAAATAGGTCAGCAGCGACGGAAACTCCTTGGCACCGGCGCTATTTTCTGCCGAGACAAGTCGGGTCGAACGGGCTTTCTTGGGCAACCGCTTGATTCGCGCAAACAACTCCGGTTGCCTATCACGAACCTCGCGAATCTCGGTGAGGTACTCCAGCTCGCTTTCCTCCTCTTCGTCCTCGCCCGTTATCGTTTTCCGGGAGGTCAACTTAGCAAACAGGTCATGCGACTTGATTTCTTCGCCTTCGGTAAGCAGCCGGGCGTCCGCCCCGAGCATCTCGATAAACGCGTGTATTTTCGCTTCGGCAGCCTCCTTGAGTTTGATCAGGTCGTTGCTCTCTTCGGTCGGGAAGAAATTGTAGATATGGATGGTGTCGAATGTGGTATCCACACGGTTGACGCGTCCCGCGCGCTGGATGAGACGGGTCGGATTCCAGGGGATGTCGTAGTTGACCACGAGGTTGGAACGGTGAAGGTTGACGCCTTCGGAAAGCACTTCCGTGGCGACCAGAATACGGTATTGGTCTTTGGGCTGAAACGCGCGGGCGTCAAAGTTGGCGATGACTTCTTTGCGGACGGACTCGTCGGAATTGCCGGTGAACAGCAATACCCTCGGCTCAACTTCGTCGCTAATCAGTTGAGCGAGATATTCAGCCGTCTCCTTCGATTCTGTGAAGATGATGAGCTTGTCCTCCTTCAGCCTGGGCTGGCTGCGAAGAACCTCACGAAAGGCCTCCCATTTGGGATCACGCTTGATCCGCTTCCATAGCTTGTCAGTCTCCAAAAGGATCTTGCGGTCATCCTCCAGGTCACGGATGAAGTCTGCGCTGAAGTCCTTCGCGTCCAGCCGCTCAGCCTTGTCCTCCTCAAGCAGTCGGTCAATGGCTTCCTGATCGTCGCGTTCAAGCAGGTCGAAGATTTTGTTGATGTGCTTCTTGCTGATGTAAACATGGCCCTTATCGAATTCCTCAATGACACGGTCGTAGGAACGGATAAAGCGCTCGAGGGTCAGGCGGAATGCGTAGAAGCTGCTCTCCAGGCGTTTGATCAAGAGGATCTTCATAAACTTCGCGAGGTTCCGTTGGCTCTGAACCTCGCGCTGTTCGCGTTTGCCGTCGTAATAGGTCAAAGGCTTGTAGCGGGCGTATGCAAAGGCCTGAGTTATCAAACGAACCGTCTCGTTGAAGATGTCATTTTCGGTCTTGCTGAACTTGTAGAATAGAGGTTGCGGGTCGGAGACTTCGGGGAATTTAAAGCCTTGCAGTTTTAAGTCTTCCCCGTAGTATTTCATGATTTCGTTTCGCGTGCGGCGGATCATCAGATGTTTAAGGATGTGCTCGCGCGTCGTCTTGGCATTGGCCTGGACTGCCTCAAAGTACTGTTCCCGGTCCGCCTGACGGTCCAGGCCGTTCAGGTTCTTCTCAAGGCCCGTGAAGAAGCCCTCGAGGTTGCGGACGTTCGGGATGGTGCTGTTCTTGCCGTTCTGGAACAGCTTGACCTGGCTGAGAATGTCCCGGGGGGTATTATTCAGCGGCGTTGCCGACACCAGGATCACCCGCTTACCGCGGCAGATCTGGGCCAGCATCTCGTAGGTTTGATTCGTCTCAGTGCGGAAGCGATGCGACTCGTCAATGAATACGTTGGAATACTTCGATACATCGCGTTCCAGCAAATCCTCTAATTTGCCGATGGACTCAAAATGGGTCTGCCGCACGCCGAAGCCTTCGAAGACATTCGGCCATGACCCGCGATTGTGCTCGTCCAGCAAATGGGGGGGCGCGATCACCAGCGAACGGCCGTCCAGCTGCTGCGCGAGCAAAGCCGCCATGTAGGTCTTGCCGAGACCGACAACGTCGGACAAAAACAGGCCGCCGTATTCCTCAAGTACTTTACGCGCGCTGACAACGGCTTCCTCCTGATACTTCAGGCGCTTAAAACCTTCGGGAACGTAGATGTCCTCCAGTTCAGCCGGCCGATTCAATTCATCGCTGAAATACTCGTACAGGAATTTGAGGTAAAGCTCATAGGGAGCGAAATGAGCGAACGGGGAACGGTTTACGATGGTATCCTCGTACGGCTTTGAGATGTCCACAGCCACAGCCCAAAGCTCGTTGAACTTGTCGATGGCGAAATCATAGTCTGCGCGGTTCTTTAGTTCGACGTTAAACTCAAGGTTTTCCTGCAGCCCTGGCTGGGTAAGGTTGCTTGACCCAGTGATGACGCGCCCTTTATCAATAAACTCCTCGTTGAACGTCATGATATAGACTTTGGCGTGGAGGTTTTCGCTGGGGTAGGCTCTAATCTCAAGCCTGCCCGACCGGACCCATTCAACGAATTTGTGAACTCCGGTTTCTATCTCCGCGCTCTCGGCACATTCTTGGAGTTCGCGGAGCACGTTTCGCGGAATCTGCTCCATTACTGACGCGTGACACTTCAGCGGCAGCTCGGCTTGCTCTTTGGCTTGCTGCAGGAGTTCATACGCCGTGCGGTCGGTCTGGATACCGACCAGAATACGAATCTTTTCAACTTTCTCCAGCGCTGGGTATAAATTGTAGAAGCCACTGATAAAGAAGTAACCCACAAGGCAGTCAAAATAACGGGTATTGTCGCCGAGCAATACCCTGAACCGATCGCGCAATGTTCTGCCAGGCTCATTGGTAAGAAAGGTTAGGTCAGATGACATTACCTCTTGCTCCATCTCCTAATAACATTAAACTAATCGCTAATTCACGGCTACTCCGCCCCGGCTGGACTGGTGTTTCAGCGCGTCCTTGGTGCCGCGCATGGAACAGGCGGCATCCCAGATCCACGATTCGAGCAATTCGTCATTAGCGTTGGGCATTCAGCGTTCGTTCGTCTCGATTCTTGTTCGGCGCATAACCCTACGAATGACCCGGTTCGGCCATGGCTAAGCCCCCAAAACCCTGGACTCTTTCTTCAGAAATCGCTACATCCTTCTATCCATCTGTCATTATACCAAGCCCTGGAGCGATGTCAAGCGCCATGTGCCTGCCCGTTGGCGCGTCCGGGGATGGCCCCTGAAACCACCTGCCGGAGGGTTCCCGGCTCCAGCGCCACCGATGTCCATCCGGCGGCTCGCCCTCCTTCCCAGGCTTCCCTTCTCCCCTCGTCTCCCTGCTCCTCGGCTTGCTCCATGTCAGCCTCACACACAGGCTGAACTTGCCGGGAAATATCCCTCAGACTGTTCTCACGGAGAAGACGGGTTGGCCGGACGCTTACCAGCTTCCGGACTCCGGGGCCGGCGCCATCTGTGCGATCTCTACGTGCTCTGTGGTTCCATCCCCATGCGAGACACTCCAAGATTCCCGATGACCTTCCCCACCCATAAGTGAGGGATTCCGGTTTTTGCACACAATTTCTTGACACGTCTCCCATATCTTCGTAATATCACCGCACTCTGCAACATGAGGCGGTTTTCTGCGGAAGGAAGCTGTGCCCCTCACGGCTACGTTACCGCCGAAACCACAGCATATTGCAGCATCTCAGTTAAAGGAGGAGTCGAAACTCAATGACAAAAGAAACAGCACAACGGGTTCCGGCAAGTGCCGACGAACCCCAAAAGGACAGCACCGGATCCGCGACGATTAACCGTGAGGAACTCAGGCGGCTCTACGAGGAGTCTTGCGCCTCGATCAAAGAAGGCGCCATCGTCAAAGGGCGCGTGATGAAGATTTCCAAGGAGGAAGTCTATGTGGACATTGCGTACAAGTCAGAGGGCATCGTCTTGTTGTCCGAGTTCAGCGATTTGCCGGAACTGAAGCCCGGGGACGAAATAGATGTTCTCCTTGAGTCCAGGGAAGATGCCGATGGCATGGTTGTTCTTTCGAGGATGAAAGCCGAAAGGCAGAAGAGGTGGGACGACACCATCCTCCGCAGCAAAGAAGGCGACCTCATCAGAGGAAAGATTGTTCGGAAAGTGAGAGGCGGCGTGATCGTGGACATTGGGATGGATGCCTTCCTCCCAGCCTCTCAGATTGACGTGCGGCATGTCAGCAACATTGACGATTACATCGGAAGGGTCTTTGACTTCAAAATCATCAAGATCAACAGCGACAGGAAAAACGTTGTTCTGTCTCGCCGCGAGCTCCTCGAGGAAGAGAGAGTTCGCAGCCGGGAGCGACTCCTCGCGGAAATTGAGGTGGGTCAGAGTCGGGAAGGCATCGTCAAGAACATCACCGACTTCGGCGCCTTCATAGACCTCCACGGCATGGACGGACTCCTGCATATTACGGACATGACCTGGGGAAGAATCAATCATCCGTCCGAAATGCTTTCCATCGGCGACAAAGTGGAGGTCATGATTCTCGATTTCGACCGAGAGAAACAGAGGATAGCTCTCGGACTGAAACAGAAGGAATCCAACCCCTGGGAGAACATCGAGTCCAAGTATCCCGTCGGTTCCATAGTCAAGGGAAAGATCGTCAACATCGTTCCCTACGGAGCCTTCATCGAAATCGAGAAAGGAGTCGAGGGCCTCATCCACATCTCTGAGATGTCCTGGACAAAGCGGATCAACCACCCGTCGGAAATCCTCTCCGTTGGCGACGAGGTGGAGGCTATGGTCCTCAGTATCAAGAAAGACGAGGCAAAGATTTCCCTCGGAATCAAGCAGACAGAATTCAACCCCTGGTCTGTCGTGGAAGAGAAATACCCGCCCGGAACCCGTGTCCGCGGCAGGGTCCGCAACATCACCAGTTACGGAGCTTTCGTCGAGCTCGAGGAAGGGATAGACGGTCTCATCCATATCTCGGATATGTCCTGGACAAGGAAGATCAATCATCCTTCCGAGGTCTTGAAGAAAGGCGAAACGACCGAAGCGGTCGTCCTCGCCGTGGACCAGGAAGCGAAGAAGATTACGCTGGGTCTCAAGCAACTGGAGGCGAATCCCTGGGAGACGATAGACCTGTTCGTCCGGGTAGGATCGGTTGTTCAAGCGGAAGTCACGAAGATTGCAGATTTCGGAGTCTTCGCCACACTCGAGAACGGGATTGAATGTCTGGTTCACATTTCGCAGCTCTCCGAGAAGCCTTTCCAGAAGATTGAGGACATCATCAAGAGGGGAGAGAAGGTTTACGCCAAGGTGGACCGCATAGATAGGCAGCGGCGAAAAATCGCCCTCAGCATCAAGGAGTATCAGCGCGACCTGAGGCTCGCGGAGGAAGAAGCCGCGATGGAGGCTGCCAAGTCGGTGGCTTTCGGGGAAGAGTCAATAGCCGGGATGAAGGAGCATATCGAGCAGGCCATGGGACAGTTGACGCCTCCGGCGGCTGAGGAAGCCGCTCCGGTCTCAGAGCCGGCCGGCGCAAGCGTGGCAGAAGAAACCGAGAAGCCAGCCCTGGCGGCGCCAGAGACCGCCGAAACGCCGCCGGCGCCTCCCGAGATTCCGCAAGGTCCCGCTGAGAAGCGGCTCACCGAGGAAGCCCCCACCGTGATGAGGGCGGCAGACCTCGCTCCCAGTGAGAGTCCCCCTGAACCGGCGCCGCCTGCCGCAGCAAGCGAGCCTATCGCGCAAACGCAAGAGCCACAGGCTGAGCCTGGCAAGGAAGCTGAGAAGAAACCGTACGAAGGGGAAGGGCTGCCCGCGCTTTGAGTTCGCTCCGCACAGCGGGGCCAGTTTCTAACGGCCGGCGAGAAGGTTTTACGCAAGGGGCAGGCTTGGTCTCGCCGCGTGTTGTCGCCTTTCTCCGGCAGGGAGCGAAGGTCAACGTTCTCTCAGCGCCTCCTCTACAATTGCAGCAATCTGCCGATGCACTTCTTCGACGCTTTGGGAAGGGTGAATGACAATGATTCGGCAGGGTTCTCGTCGAGCGAGAGATAGATACCCCGCCCTGACCCTTTGGTGAAATTCTGTGCCCGCGGCCTCGAATCTGTCCGGCGCTCCTTGGCGGCGCCTTTCACCGCTCCGACTCAGCCCGGTTGCCACGTCAACATCCAGCAGGAGCGTCAGGTCGGGTTGGAGACCCGATGACGAAAACGCACACATGCGGCGAGTCTCGTCGAGGTCCAGACCCCTCCCATACGCCTGATATGCCATAGTGGAGTCATTGTACCTGTCGCAGAGGACGATTTTGCCTTCCTCAAGAGCGGGGAGGATCACCTGCGCTGTATGCTGAGCGCGGTCGGCAAGGATCAAGAACAGTTCGGCTCTGTCGGCCATATCCTGCTGCTCCGGGCCAAGGACAATACATCTTATCAGCTCTCCTATTCTCGTGCCGCCCGGCTCTCTCGTGGTCAAGCAGTCGTATCCCTTCTCGCGAAGATACGAGGAGAGCATCTCCATCTGCGTGGATTTGCCGCTCCCTTCGGGGCCTTCAAACGAGATGAATTTCCCTTTCACAGCAACCTCAGCCGACTTTCTTCACGCGAACGCCCTTGGGCGTGTCTTCCAGTACATATCCCATTTGCCTGACTTTCTCGCGGATTTCGTCAGCCAGGCGATAGTTCTTCGCCCTGCGCGCTTGTTCTCTGTCCTCCGCCAGACGCTGCACCGCGGTTTCGATCTCGACCTTTCCGGGAAGAAGCCCCAAGACCGCATCAACTTCTGTGAAAAACGACTTCAGATCGGAAGCCCCCGCTCTGCCAATCAATCCCTCGTCCATCTGCTGATTCGCCCACCGAACGAGGTCGAAAAGGCTGGCAAGAGCCGCCGAGAGGTTAAGGTCGTCGTCCATCGCGGAGACAAACGCTTCTCTCGTTCTCCGTATCTCCTCCCCTACCCCGGCTCTGTCCCTGGGCGAGTCTAATTCGTCGAGCTTTCCGAGAAAATCGCCAATTCTCTGCAAGCCGTTCCTCGCCGCGTCCAACCCCTCGAAGGTGAAGTTCAACGGCTGCCTGTAATGGCAGCTCATGAGAAGGTATCTGATCTGGCGACCGCTGTAGCCCCTGCCGAGGATGTCGCGCAGCGTGTAGAAGTTGCCGAGCGACTTGGACATCTTTCGCCCCTCGACGATGAGGTGCGCGGCATGCAGCCAGTACCGGACGAACTGCTTTCCGGTGTAGGCTTCGGACTGGGCAATCTCGTTCTCGTGGTGCGGAAAAATGTTGTCCACGCCGCCGGTGTGGATGTCAAACGTTTCGCCGAGGTACTTCATGGACATAGCGGAGCACTCGATGTGCCAACCGGGGCGACCTTTGCCGAAGGGGCTGTCCCAGGAGACGTCTCCATCGTCGGGGTCCCGGGCTTTCCATAGGGCGAAATCGGCGACCGATTCTTTTTCGTACTCATCCTGGCGAACCCTCGCCCCCGGCTGGAGGAGGTCGGAAGAGATGTGGGCGAGTTTTCCGTAGTCCTGAAAGCTGTCAATTCGGAAATAGATGGACCCGTCATCGCCCTTGTAGGCGTATTCTTTCGCGAGGAGGCCGGAGATTATCTCTATCATTTCTTTGATGTGCTCGGTGGCTCGAGGATAATACTCCGCGCGCTCGATGCCGAGAACGTCAATGTCGTCAAAAAAGGCTCTGGTGTATTTTTCCGTGTGCTCGGAGAGGGAGATGCCAGCGTTGCGGGAGTCCCGAATCGTCTTGTCATCCACGTCGGTGATGTTCATGACCTGAATGACGCGGTAGCCCCGGTATTTGAGGTATCGGCGGAGAATGTCCTCGAAGATATACGAGCGGAAATTGCCGATGTGAGCGTAGTCATAGACGGTCGGTCCGCAGGTGTACATCCGCACCTCTCCCTCCCGAAGAGGCACGAATTGCTCCTTCCTCCGCGTCATGGTGTTATAGAAGGTTAAGGACAATGTGCTGTGTCTGCTTTGTTTTGGTTCGGCGTGCTGCCTCGGAATCCGACACAATCGTACCAGCGCGGGTCGGATGAGGCAAGACGTTGATTTGGGCAGAGTGAAAACCGCAGTCTTTCATGAGCTTGATCACGCGGAGAGGATAAAAGAAATTGCATCGGGACACTTTTTTCTCGCCAAGACGCCAAGGCGCAAAGGATGCACGCATTCCCCCTCTTTGCGTTCTTCGCGGCTTTGCGAGAGGTCTTCCGTGTCCTCCCCCTCGCCCGGTGGCACCTATTCTCGGGCCATAACGCCCAGAGCGCAGAGAGGGAGAATGAGGATTGGGTATAAAAATAGCGGGGGCTGAAAAAGTGGGCCTTTCTGGGCCTTTTTTCGCCTGAGGAGTCGGGCATAACAAGTTGCAGTATAAGGAGATGGGGCGATAGCGCCTCGTGTGGAAAAGGCCCAGGTGAGGAGAAACCGCGGAGAGCGCGGAGGCCGCGGAGAACATGCTCTGAGAGCACGGTGATGTGGTTTCCCACGATTTGTTGGAGAAGGAGTGGTCAACCATGCGTCGCGAGTGCCTTTAGGAAAAACCGTGCGGTTGCCGCCGCTGAAGCCGGAAAAGGGCTTATCTAATATTTGGTAGGATTATACAGCATTGGCTGACATTTGTCAACGCGCCGGGGAACAGGAACTATTGCGTGCGGCGCGGATTTCTGATAAACTGTGTGGCGAATTTCGCGGCTGTGGCAGGGCTCGCAGGAGCAGAACATCGTGTGAAAGGGGAATGCATAAATAATGGTGGCACGAGCGCTAATCGGATGGAGGAGGTACTGGGCTAAACGAGGTACCCAGCCTTTTGCTCACGGGGGCTTTCTGCTCGACCCAGAGGACGGGGCATATTTTCGTTCGGACCGAGAACTCGCCACTTTGCCTGACCTCGCCTCAATACCGTGTCTTGTGCTACTGGGAGAACCCGGGATAGGTAAGACGTCGTGTGTTGAAGTGGAGATGGAGCTCATCGCGAAAGAGGCGGCGGAACGTGGGGAAGAGGTTCTGGAGTTCGACCTGTGGGAGTTTGGGTCGGAGGACAGACTCGTCAGCGAGGTTTTCGAGAATGATGGCTTCCGGCGTTGGAAGGACGGACAGGGTGCTCTGGAGCTGTTTCTTGACAGTTTGGACGAGTGCCGTCTTGAGATCAAGAACGTCTCAAAGGTCCTACTTGAGGAGTTATTGGGTGTCCCTCGCGAGCGGCTTCGATTTAGGATCGTGTGCCGCGCGGCCGACTGGACGCAGCTCTTTGAAGGCGGTCTGAGGAATCTGTGGGGAAAAGACAACGTAGCGGTCTACTGCTTGCAGCCACTAACCGAAGGCAACGTTCGCAAGGCAGCGGAAGCAGAAGGAGTCCACCCGGACGCCTTCTTGAAGGAGATTTGGGCGAACGAGGCGACAGCTTTTGCAAGCAGGCCTGTGACTTTGTTCATGCTGCTGGGGGAGTACAGGCGACAGGGAAAACTGCCTCGAACACGATCAGAACTCTATTTCAGAGGCTGTCGGTACCTGTGCGAGGAACTGAGCGAAAGCCGCCGCGATGCGGGGGCAACCGGAAAGCTCGACGCGGATCAGCGGCTGGCCGTCGCCGCGAGGATTGCAGCAGTCACCGTCTTCTGCGGGCGTGGGGCAATATGGAGAAATCCGAATCTCACGGGCATGCCCCATGGGGATGTGCCGGTCAGCGAATTGTCCGGGGGCGTAGAGGTGGCCAAGGGAAACGAGGTAGAAATTCACGAAGCGGTGGCCGAAGAAGTCCTCCGGACGGCGCTCTTTAGCTCCCGCGGTGTTGAACGTTTGGGCTTCGCGCATCAGACGTACGCGGAGTTCCTTGCGGCGTATTATCTTAAACAGCACAAGACGCCCATTGGACAGGTGCTCAGTTTGGTCACCAGCCGTGTCGGCGAGGGGTTGAAGGTCGTGCCGCAGTTGCATGAGGTGGCGGCCTGGCTTGCCGAAGCTGACCGATCTCTCTTCCACAGGATCAGAGAGACGGATCCCGAGGTGTTGCTGCATAGCGATCTGGGGGCAGTTGCCGAAGAAGACCGTGAGGCACTTGTGGGTACGCTTTTGCCCTTCCTCGCAGAGGAGAGGATTTCAGGCCAAATTGTGCTTGAGTACGGCTACTGGCACAAGCTTACGCACAAGGGTCTTGCCAATCAATTGAGGCCGTACATAGAGGACAGGAGCCTTGGCGTCAGGGTTCGGCATGTGGCGGTAGACATCGCCGAGGCCTGCGACGTGAAGGAACTCCAAAGCCTAATGGCTGACGTGGCGCTCAACGAGACGGATGAGTACCGGATTCGCGTCCAAGCTGCTTGGGCTGTAGTACGCATAGGCAATAGCAAGACGCGGGGGCGCCTTAAGCCGCTGTTGGGGAGCGAACGGAACAGGGACCCGGATGACGAGCTGAACGGTTGCGCGCTGATGAGCCTTTGGCCTGAGCACCTCACGGCAGAGGAGGTCTTTGACGCGATAGAGGGGCCCGGGGTCCGAGGGTTTGTCGGAGCGTACCACATGTTTCTAATGAACGACCTCTTGCCGAACCTCAAAGCGGCGGACCTGCCTGTGGCGCTTCGATGGACCGAGAATCAACCACCCCGTTATCAGTTGCTGATTAGTTTTGAGGACGTGATAGACGACATCTTCCTCGCGGCATGGGAGCATGTGGATGAACCGAACGTACTCTCAGCCCTTGCCTCTGCAACAATCAAGCGCTGCCAGTTGCACGAGGATGTCATGAGCAGTCGTCATCGAAGGGGCAGGCCCCAACCCGTGCTCCCGGACCCGCAGAAGCGCCGGAAGCTAATCCATGCGATCGTCAGTTCAATTGCCGATGCAGGCAGAGTACGGGAGATTCTCTTTTTCACGAGGGGACGTTTGGTATTCCCGGAGGACTTGCCCTGGGCGCTGTCGGAGCTGGCGAGTTCAAGCGACACTGTGTGCCGACAGAAATGGGCTAAGGTGGTTACGATTATCTTTGATTACACCAATCGGCAGCACGTCGAGGCCGTGGCAGAAACCTCGCTGTCAGTACGCGAGCTGCATGACGAGTTCAAATGGATGGTGGATCCTATCCTGCTCGAGTCGGCTGAGGCAGAGATGGCAAAAAAATATTACGAAGAGAGGCAGAGATGGGACAAGGAAAACGAGCGGCCTTTGCTCGATCCGCGGCCGAAGGAACGCGTGAAGGGTTGGCTTGATCGCTTCGGAGCCGGAGAGACCGACGCGTGGTGCGTGGTCAATCGTGAAATGACGCTGGAGCCTGAAAGCACGCATTACGGGGATGAATTGGAATCCGACCTTACAGCCTTGCGCGGGTGGAAGGAAGCCGATGATGAAACCAGGGCACGCGTTGCGCGGGCTGCTGCGGTCTATCTACGGGAGGCGAACCCCCACACTGAGAAATGGCTTGGAAAAAAACACTTTGACCGAGGTGCTCTGGCGGGATACCGGGCACTGCGGCTCCTGTTTACTTTAGGCCTCGCGTCCGAGGAGCTGCTCACGCCCGAAATCTGGAAGCAATGGGCTTCTATAGTGGTGGCCTATCCTGCACCGTGCGGCGTTGCAGGGGAGGAGCCGCACCAGAAATTAGTCAAGCTCGCCTACGATCACGCCCCCGACGAGATTATCCATACCTTGGGCGTTCTGATTGACAAGGAGAATCAGGAGGGAAGCCCGACCTCCATCGTCTGGAAGCTCGCCCATTCGTGGGACGACAGGCTACGCGCGGCTGTCTTCGCCAAGGCCAAGGACCCTAATCTGAAACCTTTGCGCATGGCCGAGCTGCTTACGCCTCTTTTAGAACAAGGCATGAAGGAGGCGCAAGCATTTGCCAGGTCACTTGTGCCAGCGCCTCCGCCAACCGAGCAAGTTGCCAGAGAGAAGGCGTCACACGCGGCTCAATTACTAATGTTGAAAACGTCCGATGCTGGCTGGGGAACAGTCTGGCGCGCTATTCAGTCAGACGCGGAGTTCGGAAAAGAATTGATCCAGGCTGTTTCCCACGGCTCCGCGTTCAGACAAGCGGGTGCGGCGATCTTTCCGCGGCTGAATGAAGACCAACTCGCGGATTTGTACTTATGGCTCGAGGGACAATTCCCGCACGCAGAGGATCCGGATCGGCCACCGGGGATCTCCTATACGCCGGGGCCGAGGGATAGCGTCGCGGATTTCCGAGACGGACTTCTGCGACACCTCGAAGCACGGGGCACCCTGGAGGGAGTGAACGCGATTCGACGGATAAAAGAAGAACTGCCCCATTTGGATTGGCTCAAGTCGGTTGTTCTCGACTCGCAAAATGCCATGATCCGTAACACGTGGTGCCCTCCCGGTCCCACGGAGCTGTTGGAGCTTGTGGGTGACCGACGGCGACGACTGGTCGAGAGCGGTGAGCAACTTCTCGACGTGGTCATTGAGTCTTTGAAGCGCCTTGAGTTGAAGTTACAAGGACATACTCCGCATGCGCGGGCCTATTGGGACAAGGTTCCGGACGAAGACCTTTACCGTCCTGTTGATGAAAACACCTCCTCTGATTTCGTCAAAACCCATTTACAGGAGGATGTTGTTGACAGGGGAGTCATCGTCAACCGAGAAGTCGAGGTTCGCCGTCCCAGCAGCAAGGGGCTTGGCGAGAGGACAGATATACAGGTGGATGCCGTCGTGCAAAAGCCCCGGCAGAACCAGACCGCAAGAATAACCTGCGTCATCGAGTCAAAGGGATGCTGGAATCCTGAGCTGGACACAGCCATGGAAACTCAACTGCGACACAAATACCTTCGTAAGGGAGGTTGCAGGCATGGGCTGTATCTCGTTGGTTGGTTCAATTGTGACAAGTGGGATAAAGAAGACAGGCGAAAACCTCCCGAGATAACGATCGAAGAAGCGTGTGCACAGTTCGACAGGCAGGCTGCTGAAGTATCTCAAGGGGGATTTGTCATCAAGGCCTTTGTGTTGGATCTGCGCCTGCCGTAGTGCGGGTCTCGTCCTGCGGGCCACTGCGGCAGTGCGACGTCGAAGACCTTGCGCGAATGCTGGACGATCAGGGCCTCGTAGTCAATCTCCGCTGCCATACTCGGTTTCCTCGTCGCAAGAATTATGGCGCAGCATGAGCGCGAAGCATACCGCAGGCTCGCGAGAGATAAACAACAGCGGAAATGCTACCTTCTCTGAAGGAGGGAAGCAAGAGGGACGTCAAGGGGGTGTGGGCACGTTTGAGTGGGTGACCGCAATGGGTAACGCTTGCCGGCCAAAGCGTCGCTGTGCGGGGGGGGCCCCGTCCCCCAGCAAACCACGTGGGGAAGATGCCCCCGATACAGCCGCGGGAGTT
>CAZFAP010000061.1:0-24668 GCA_964516325.1 uncultured Verrucomicrobiota bacterium | reverse complement strand
TTGGGGAGGCGGATGCGGGCTGGGTCGCGCGCCGCGGCTTGAAGAGAATTGCGACGCCAAAGGTCCACAGCGTCCCTATGATGACGAAGAATTGCCAGTTGAGGTCGGGGTATATCTTGTAACGAATGGCAAGGAGCAGTCCGACACTGGAAAACATGGCGAGGATGTTGCCGAGGTTGTTTCCCCTCCGCGTGAGGATTCCCGCCAGGAACACTCCGAGCAAGGCGCCGTACGGGTAGCCGGTCAACTCAAAGGCCAGCCACAAGACCCTATCTTCGTTTCGGAGGGCGTAAGCGATACCAATGAGAATGAGAGCGAAGAACGGGACGCATATCCTCGAGGCAGTGAGATAGTGCCTGTCAGGAGCGTCTCTCCGTATATAGGGCTTGTATATGTCCATGACGGTGCTTGTGCTCAGCGCGTTCAGGATGGAATCAAAGCTGGACATCGCCGCGGCAAGAATCGCCGAGAATAGAAGCCCTCGGATGCCCGCAGGCAGGAATTGGCCGATGAAGGTGGGGAAAACGTGGTCGTTATGTTTTATGCCGTCGGCAAGCCCGGTGTGAACGTTGAAAACATAGAGTCCCGCACCGACAAGCAGGAAGATGGCATAGATCGGCAAGTCCAGCACGCCGGTTAGAATTAGCGACTTCTTGCTGCGGCCGACGTCCTTGCAGGTCAGCATGCGCTGTGTGGAAGCCTGGTCGGCGCCCAGAGCAGCAAAGGTCTGAAAGCAGCCGTTCAGGATGGCCGCGAAGAAAATGCTCTTTTTCGTCAGACTGAACGTGAAATCAAATACCCTCAGCTTATGTGCTGGCTGACCTGTCGCATCAACAGCGTCTCTCAGAATGGTGTGCGCACCATGCACCCCGCCCGGAATCTTGTCTATGATGAGATAGAGAGCCAGCCCCACACCTCCCACAAGGATGACAAACTGAACCACATCCGCCCAGATAACACCCTTTATCCCTCCGAACGTTGTGTACGCCACCGCCGCCACCGCGACCGCGCATACGGACTGAAAGTAGGAGAGACCGGAAAGCACCTCGAGCGCCTTGGCGGTAATCCCTAACCGGACGCCCGTTCCAAGAAGTCGAACCACGAGAAAAAAGAGGATCCCCGCGTCCCGGGTTCTGTCGCCGAATCGCTGCTTGAGGTATTCATATACGGTCGTCACCCGTCTGCTATAGAACGCGGGCAGAAAAAAGACGGCGATAAGGATTCTGCCGATGAGGGAGCCGAGCATGATCTGGAAAAAAACGAAATTGGTCGCGAAGGAATCCGCCGGGACGCCCACGAACGTGAGGGCGCTGATCTCCGCCGCCAGGATGGACAACATCACGGCGCCCCAGGGCATTCTCCTGCCGCCGAGGAAGAAGTCTTCTGTGCTCTTCTGCTTCCGTCCAAACCAAAACCCCGCTCCCGTGACGACGGCGAGATTGAAGGCGATGACGAGATAATCAAGAGCGTCGAGCATGGCTGTGGGTCTCGAAAGACAGTCCCGCCGCGGTTTGCCCCCCGCTGTTTCCTATGTTCCTTTATCAGCTACTTTCAAGAATTCCGAGTAAGATGCCGGGAAACCGTGCGGCGGAGCACCCGACGACAATATCGAGTCGCCGCCCCGATTTCAAACGAAACCGAAGCGAAATCTATCTCCGAACGAAATTCTCAGCTCGCTGTCGAGGGATTTCTTCTCCTGCGGGGAGACGGGGATGTCGCCGCTCACGATGGCGAAAGCCTCCTTTCTGGCGAGATGCAGCATGTCCTGGTTTTCCAGGATATTGGCGGCGACTTCTGAAATGCCATGCTGCCGCGTGCCGAAGAATTCGCCGACGCCGCGAAGCCTCAGGTCCTCAGCTGCTATCTTGAATCCGTCGTTCGTGGACTCAAAAATTCTCAGCCTCTCCCTTGCGGCATCCGTTTTAGGGTCGGCGACGACGATGCAGTAGCCCTGCTCGCATCCTCGCCCAACTCTCCCCCGCATCTGATGAAGCTGCGAAAGCCCGAAGCACTCGCCGTTGGTGATGAGGATGACCGCGGCGTCCGGGACATCAATCCCTATTTCGATGACGGTTGTCGTTACGAGAATGTCCAGGAGGCCAGCCCTGAATTTGCGAATGGCATCTTCTTTTTCCACGGAATCCATGGAGCCGTGGAGTAGCCCAACGCGCATTTCGAGAAGAGTTTCCCGCGAGAGCCGACGGCAGGTTTCCACCGCGGACAACCTTTCCGAAGCCTCATTCTCCTCGATAAGTGGACATACCACGTACGCGCGATTGCCAGAGCTGATGATTTTCCGAAGACGCTCGTAAGCGGCGGGAAGTTTCGAGGAGGGATAGCACTCCGTCTGAATGGGCAATCGTCCGGGGGGAAGTTCATCAATCACCGAAACGTCCATGTCCCCATACAGGGTTTGACACAAGGTTCGGGGAATGGGCGTGGCGCTCATGACAAGAACGTCAGGGCAATCCCCTTTTTCATATAGCTTGAGGCGTTGAACGACCCCAAACCTGTGCTGTTCGTCTATCACGAGCAATCCGAGACGTTTGAATCGCACCCAATCCTGGATGAGAGCCTGCGTGCCTATGACGAGGTCGGCGTGCCCCTCCGCGATCTCGTCGTAGAGGCTTTCCTTCGAAGCCGCCGAGCCAACCAAAAGAACAATCCGGCAATCCTCATCGGAAAGAAGCCTCGAAATCTCGGCGTAATGCTGCTGGGCGAGAAGTTCCGTCGGCGCCATCAGCGCGGTCTGGCAACCACCTGCAAGGGATTGCAGAATAGCCCAAACAGCGACGATGGTTTTGCCGCAGCCGACATCGCCGTGGAGGAGACGGTTCATGGGCTGCGAAGACGAGAGGTCACGGCGAATTTCCTCTATCGAGCGACGCTGCGCATCGGTCAGACAAAAAGGGAGGCGGGAGAGAAACCGGTCCGCTCGGTCATCTGATCGGGAAGCCGCTTGCGCGCGGTCCTTTATCGCGGCGCTGATGATTTTCCTTCTTAACGCGGCCCCCATCTGCAAAAGGAAGAGCTCCTGGAAAATCAACCTTCTCCTCGCTTCCTCAAGAGCGGTCCAGGTCTCCGGGAAGTGAACGTTTCGGATGGCTTGAGACAGGGGCGCAAGCTGGAGTCTTTCCCGAACGGCAGAAGGAAGAAAGTCCCGCAAGCGGTCGGAGAATTGCTCGACGACACGATGCATGACATTCCTGAGGATGTGAGCGCTGAGCTCCTCGGTCGCCGAATAAACCGGAACGATGCGGAAGAGATGCGGAGAGGAGGTCTCTTCGTCGGGCAGGATTTCCACCTCGGGGCTTGTCATCTGGAGCTTGCCATTCTGGCTGATGGTCGGTTTTCCAAACAGAGCGATGCGCTTGCCTTTGGAGAATTGTCTCACCAGGTACGGCTGGTTGAACCAAACCGCATACAGGTCTCCGGCGCCGTCGGACACCTTCACAGTGAGGACCGAATTTCTCCACGAGTATCTTCTCAAGAGAACGGACGTCACCTTGCCGACGACGAGGGCGGATGTTCCCGGTTGGAGGTCGAGGACTTTGGTGATGAGGCGCCTGTCGCTATAGGCTCTGGGATAGTAGCGGAGGGCGTCGGCGACGGTGCAGACGCCCAGTTTTTCAAGAAGTCTCCTTCTCGCGGGGCCAACACCTTTGACAACTTCTATGGATGTCTTCTGCAAGTCCATTGTTGGAGGCGCAGAGCCGGAGCACTCGGCAATGGAAACCAGGGATTGTCTCGCCGCGAACCCTCTGGCAGGACGAAGTCGGGAGCGAACGAGAAGGTTCGACGGTCAGTAAGAGATAAGGGGAGCGGACGACGAAACGGACGGCGTATGGATGAAGGGGAAAGGTCTTTGGAATTCTCGACGAGAAAAAGGGCCTGCAATTACTTATCTACATCCAGTATCTTCTGAGTTGTGCTGAAGTGGAGCTTGGCAACCTTAGCAAGCTGTTGAATTCCTCTGGTTTCGATGAAGCTCTTTCCGGTTTCGATGACTTTTGGGGATGCCCCCTTCGGGAGATCAATCTTGAAAAGCTCGGACAGGCGCTGCAATCGGGCAAGGAACTTTCCCCTCGCCACGACGGAGGCAGCCGCCACGACAATATCCTGCTCGGCTTGGTGCCTCTGCTCCAACTCGATCCTTCTCCCTTTCTTCATCAGAGCGTTGCAGAGGGCGGACTTGTCGGCGAACTGGTCCACGATGACCTTTTTGCAGTTGACTTTTGAGAGAAGGTTCTCGACAACCCGTGCATGCCCCCAGGCTAAGATACGATTGAGATTATTCATCTTGTCGTAGAGCATGTTGTATTTTTCGGGGCCGATGATGACAACGGAGTTCTTGAACTTGGAGCAGAGAACCAGCGTCAACGCAAGGGCTCTCCGATCGGAGATTCGCTTGCTCTCCACGACCCGGAGGTCGTAGAGTTCCTTGAGGTTCGTTTTGTCCGCATGTACGCCAGCGATGACGAGGGGACCAAAGTAGTCTCCCTTTCCGCTTTCATCAACGCCGATCCTTTCCTCGCCCGACAGTCCCTCTCGGAGGAGATATTCGTAGCCGAACCGTATCTCCCGGAGGAGGTTTGGCTCCAGGTAGTATCGGACAAAATCCGCGGTTCCTTTGCCCTGAACGAGAAGCCGGCCGCTGGTGTAGCAGGTGATGTTTACCCCATTTCCCGACGCTCCGAAATAAGCGTACTTCACATCCCTGAAGACGTAGCCCCGTTCCTGGAGATAGGCGCGAAGCTGAGTGATTTTTTCCTTGTCCAGCGTGCAGATATAGCTGGTGGGAGGCTGGGATTGCGGCGGCGGTTGCCTCTGGTCCGAAGAAGCGGACAAGTCCGAGACCTGTGTGATGTCGTTCAGGCGTCGCATCTTACGGACATCCTTAGATGATATTTTCGCGCGAGTGTTAGCCCGATGAGAACCACTTCGACCCTCGCACACGAAAATGCAACCGCCGGTCCGAACGAACTGCGGTGTGCATCTATCCCTCCTCCCGACGAGGATACAGCAGCGATAGTAAGGGCGTCGTCGCCCTCTGTCAAGGAGAAAACTCTCGTCGCAGTAATCCCTCAGTTACGGGGGGACACACCGTAGAGAGCGCAGAGGATGCATCTCTGTGGCACGCGCGTCTCGCCCGCGGCGGTGTTGGACCCGTCAGGGGGAGGGGTGGAACCGCAGATGAACGCAGATGGACGCGGATAAGAAACAGGGGAGGATTCAGCGTTTGCGTGGTAGGTCGAATAGCTCGTCGAGGAAGGCGGCAACGGCGAGGGCGATATTCGTCCAGAGAAAGAGGTACAGGACGAAGAGAATCTTGTTTCTGAAGACGGCCAGAGGGTAGAGACAAAGGATGATGACGATATAGAAGATGGCAGTGCGAAGGAATTTTTTCAAAAGAAGGCGGGTGTTGCTGAACAAGGAGAGATATTTGGGAAGGCGCTGGTCCCAGGTTCCCTGGCGGCGGCTTCGTCCCCCTCTCCCGGTTTCGCCGCGACCGGGCATACTGGATTGTCGCGGCGCACGAGCATTCTTTTGGGGAGGGGGCGCCGCGATGATTTTCCTTCGGGAGGCTCCGGACTGAGAGGGGACGAGCTTGTCAGCGGAGCTCGTTTTCTTGAACCCCGATGGCGACTCCCGAGGGGGAGCTTCGGCCGACGCTGGCCGGTGCGGCGCCGGGCGTCCGGCGCCTTGAGGCTTTGCCGTGTCGCCACCTTCTTTGCGCTCATGTGGAGCGCGAGAAGGATGCCCTCGGCTGCGGTCTGAACTTGCGTTTTGCGACTTATCCTCGTGGGAAGGTTCCATGCTTGTGCTCGGCGAGGTTGAATATCTCGTTGTACTTTTCCAGCGCGTGTCTGTCGGTCATGCCCGCGATATAGTCGCACGCAATTCTCTCGACGGGAATGTCGGGCGCCCGCTGTCGGAAGAAGTCCTCGAGGAGGCTCGGTTCCGCAAGGTAAATGTGAAATAGCTTCTCGACGATTTTCCTCGATATGGCGTTCCTCCTCTCAACGACGGGGTGCTGGTAGAGGTTGGCGTAGAGGAAGTCCCGAAGCTCTCTCATTGCCCTGGCGACCGCTGGGCTGAACCCGACGAGAGGAAGGAAGCTGTTTCGTACCTGGTCCGCGGATTGGACGCCGTGCTGCCTGATCATCTCCAGGCTGTTCGCGGCGAGGTCGGACACTAAGAAGTTGATGAGGTTGCGGACGGAAAAGAATATCCGCACTTCGCTGTTCAGGTTGGGGTAAAGCCGACGGAATTCTGCGTTGACCTGCCGCCAGAGTTCCGTCTCAGCAAGGTGCTGCTCGGAAAGAACGTTGGAAGCAAGCCCGTCGTCAATGTCGTGGGTATTGCACGCAATTTCATCCGCGTAGTCAATGAGTTGCGCCTCGAGGCTGGGAAACTTGCCAAGCCCCCCAATGGTGAGCTGCGAAGGAGGCATGTTGTCGCGATGTTTGATGATTCCCTCGCGCACTTCCCAGGACAGATTGAGGCCGTCGAAGTCAGGATATTTTTTCTCGAGGAAATCCACCACGCGGAGGCTCTGAAGGTTGTGCTCAAAGCCGCCGTGAGCCGCCATCAGTTCGTTGAGCGCGGATTCGCCCGTGTGCCCGAAAGGAGGATGACCGACGTCGTGGACGAGGGCGATCGCTTCGGTCAGGTCCTCGTTGAGCCGGAGGATTCTGGCAACGGTGCGTCCGATTCCGGCAACCTCCATGGTGTGGGTCAGTCGGGTACGGTAATGATCGCCCTCGTGATAGAGGAAGACCTGCGTCTTGTATTCGAGGCGGCGGAAGGCGCGGCAGTGGACGATCCTGTCCCTGTCCCTTTGATAGACGGTCCGCAGGTCGTGCTCTTCCTCCGGATGGACTCGCCCCCTCGTCTCACTGCTTTTTTGGGCGTAGGGAGCAAGGTATTTGTGTTCGAATTCTTCAAATTCTCGACGTGTTCGCATGACAGGGCACCGAGGTGGTGTATCGTCCGACGTTCTCCCGAGAGGCACGGGGCTTTCTCTTCCCCACGGAAGGCGATTTTGATAGCCTTAGTGTTGCCACGTGGGGTTGAAATCCGTCCCCCAAACGCACCGCTTTGGACTCCATTGTATCAGACTTTGACCGGAGGGCAAGAAGTCAGAACGCCAAGAGCGAAGGCGAAAAAAGGCGAAAGCCCGCAGAAAGTGCAACCGGCGAGAGTGCCCTTCTGCGACAACCAGGTCCCTAATTGGGCAGCGGGAATAAGAGAATGAAGCTGTGGACAGGAGGCTTGAGGAGGCAGAAGCGTACACATGAATTCTCTGATAATTGCGGCGGGAGCGGCGGCGCTGTTTTTTGTTGGCTATAGGTTCTACGCGAGAATCCTCGAACGGTTGTACGGGACTGATCCGTCGAGGAAAACGCCGGCTCACGAGAAATACGACGGCGTGGACTACGTTCCCGCCAAGCATTGGACGGTGCTGTTTGGGCATCATTTCTCGAGCATCGCGGGCGCGGCTCCGGTCGTCGGTCCGATTCTGGCGCTGGCATTCTGGGGCTGGCTTCCGACTGTGATTTGGATTGTTATGGGGACAATCCTGATCGGCGGCGTTCACGACTTTGGCTCGCTGATGGTATCGGTCAGGCACGGGGGGAGTTCCATTGCTCACGTCGGGGAACAATTGATTTCGAGGCGCGCGAAGATTCTTTTTTCGGCGTTCATATGGCTGGCGCTGGTTCTGGTCATCGCGGTGTTCACGGACAACTGCGCCAAGACACTGGTCGCCGAAGGGAAAATCGTTGTCCCTTCGTTTGGGCTGATGCCAGTGGCGGTTCTGACGGGCTACCTGCTGTATCAGCGAAAGACAAAACAAGTGCCGACGACGGCCTTGGGATTGGCGCTGCTGGTTGGGATGATGGTGCTGGGGAATCATCTGCCGGTGAATCTGGGGAAGGGGGGACTGCAAATCTGGATGGTCATCCTGTTTCTTTATTGCATCGTCGCATCGGTGACGCCGGTGCAGATTTTGCTCCAGCCGAGAGATTATCTCTCCGCATTTCTTCTGTTCGCGGGTCTGATCGTCGGGTACGTTGGGCTGGTTGTGACGCATCCGGTGGTCAAGCTCCCGGCTTTTTTAGGGTGGAATCGAGGGCCGGGCCCGGTCTGGCCAATCCTTTTTGTGACTGTGGCGTGCGGCGCCGTTTCGGGCTTTCACTCGTTGATCGCCAGCGGCACATCGTCCAAGCAGCTTTCGAGCGAAAGGCATGCGCGCCGCATCGGGTACGGGGGAATGGTCGCGGAGGGGCTTGTGGCGGTTCTGGCCCTCCTTGTCGTAGCAACCGGTTTCAGTGACCAACCGACGATCGAGACTGCCGCGAGGGAGGGCAAGGCCATTCCAACCTTCGGACAGGGCTTCGCCGCGGCAACGAAGCCGATCCTCTCGGGGTACGGAAGCGTCCTGGCAATCACGATGCTGAACGCCTTCATTCTGACGACGCTCGACACGGCGACGCGGATTGCCCGCTATGTGACTCAAGAACTCTTTGGGATCAAGAACCGGATAGTGGCGACGGTCCTGCCGGTCGTGTTTGCCGGCTGGCTGGCGTGGGGCGGGAACTCCGACAGAATCTGGAGGCTGTTCGGAGCGGCGAATCAACTGGTGGCTGCCCTGGCTCTTATTGTTGTCACAATGTGGCTATTGTCTCAGAGGAAGCCATCTCACTACACGCTGTACCCGGGGATTTTTGTCCTCGCGACGACCATCGGCTCCCTCGGTTATGGGCTTGCAAAGTACATCAAGAGTAAGGACTTTCTTCTGGCGACGATCTCGGCGGTGCTCGTTGTGCTTTCAATCATTCTGGTTACCGAGAGCGTCGCAGCGGTGATGAGGGCGAAACACGCAAAAGGGCAATAATGTCCTCGGTCTTTTGCGGGAAGGCTCAGGCGAAATCGCATTCCCGTACCGAGGACGGGCGCGGCTGGGCGCCATAAGCACGATTCCAAAATAGAGGGCTCACAACCAAATCAGCGGAGGTTCGTCCATGAACAACAGGTTGACGAGAAAGCTGGGCGTAGGCTTGCTGAGTATTAGCATTGCCGGATGTATTCTGGGCGCGAGCGACCGGTGCTGGAGCGAGATGAAGGTCTGGGTGACTCATGGGACGACGCGAGTGCTCCCTTCTGACCCGCCGGGCGAGGAGCGAGAAGTCAAAATCTGCGCGGCTCGCAATGAGTACGAGCCATTTCAGATAATCGTCCGGGGCGAGGGCGAGACTCTCGAAGCGGTGACGCTTGAAGCAAGCCCGCTGAAATCATCCCGCGGCGACGTTATCGAGACGAGTCGCCTGACATTTTTCCGCGAACACTACGTCTATATCCGGAGGCCGAGTGATGGCTGCCAGACCTCCCCGGGGCTTTACCCGGACGCATTGATACCTTTTGTCAGCCCCATTGACGGGAGGGACCTGAAGCTGAAGGATGCGGAGTCCAACCAGCCGGGCGCCAAATACGATGCCACGCCCTGCACGATTTATCCCGGCTTCAATCAACCCTTCTGGGTGGATGTCTTCGTTCCGGCGAAGGCGCCAGCCGGGGAGTACGAAGGAAGCATCACGGTAAAAGCAAGGCGTCGCGAGCCGGTGAGTGTCCCTGTCAGGCTGACGGTCTGGGATTTCAGTTTGCCCGAGACTCCGACGGTGAAAAGCCACTTCGGCAGCTTTGGCCGCATTCTGAAATGGTTTGATGAGAAGCCGAACACGGAGAGAGCGCGGGCAATCGAGCGGCGGTTTTGCGAGATGATGGCAGAGCACAGAATTACCCCGCCCGTGCCTTCGCACTTGTATCCGGGAGTCAAAGAAGATGGCGGTATAGACCCCAGCCGGTCGCACGAGTCGCTGAAAGAGTTCATGACGAGTCTTCGCGTGAACGCGTTTCCAATGCGCTTCCCGTCATTTGAAGACCCTCTCGGCGTTAACCGCGAGAAAGGCAAAAGATTTCTCTCCTCGACGTTCGAGTACCTGAAAGAAAACGGATGGGCGGATGGAGCATACGTCTATATTCTCGACGAGCCGAACGATGCCGAAGCCTACGAGCAGGTGAGGAAGCGTGCGGCGCTTGTGCACGAGGCGAATCCGAAAATCAAGGTCCTGTGCACCGAGCAGACGAAGACCTCAAACCCGAGCTGGGGTGACCTCTACGGGGCGGTGGATATTTGGGTGCCGCTCTGGCCCCTTCACGACGAGGAGACCGCCGCAAAGAGGCGAGCCGCCGGCGAGGAGCTCTGGTCGTACACCGCCCTTTGCCAGGGACCGAGCCAGTCTTTGTGGTGGCAGATGGACCTGCCCGTCCTCAATTACCGGATAGCGCTCTGGACGAATTATCGCTACCACATCATAGGGCTGCTGTACTGGACGACGGTGTGCTGGGACCAGGTGAAAGACCCCTGGCTCGATCAGCCGAGCTTTCGACTGGCGTTTAACGCCGAAGGCGCTTTGCTCTACCCCGGCAGCGACGCGGGCTTTGATGGCCACGTCGCCAGCATCCGCCTGAAGAACATACGGGAGGGAATGGAGGATTACGAGTATTTTGCCCTCCTGGAAAAGGCGGTTGGGAGGGAAGCCGCTGAAAAGGAAGTCCTCGCCGTTGCCAGGAGTTGGTCGGACTCGGAGAAGCAACCCAGCGTTCTTCTGAGTGCCCGCGAACGAATCGCTCGGGAAATAGTGTCGCACAGGCGAAAGTAGCGACGTGAAGATGAGTTTGAGGGCGATTGGCGGCGCCGCACTGAAGCTCTCGATGTATTTTCTCGCCTGACACGCTCGTAGGAGAACTCGCGCGCGGCGGGCTCCTCGACTACGTTTCGGAGACAGTTTATGCCCGGACCCTATCGGAGAACCCGAAAAGAGCGAAGGGTGTGCTCGATCATTCTTGCGGCAGGGAAAGGCACTCGCATGGGATTGACGGGCACGCACAAGACCTGCCTCCCCGTCGCGGGAAAGCCCGTGATTATCCGAAGCATTGAGGCCTGCCGAGCAGCGGGAATCTCGCTGCACGTCGTTGTCGTTGGCATCGGCGCCGAATATGTTTTGAAGACAGTGGGGAGCGCCTTTCCGGATGTCCTCTTTGCGTACCAACCAGAGCCGCTGGGCACGGGAAACGCAGCCAAGTGCGGCGCGAGGGTAGTGAGCTCGATCGGCTACGACGGGGATGTTCTACTCGTCGCCGGGGATAAACTCATAGCCCCCGAGCTGACCGCAAAAATGCTGCGGAGATTTCGCTCCTCGCAGTCGGATTGTCTCTTCTTGATTGGACGGCGGGAGGATTCGCCCGGCTCCGGACGAGTCATTCTCGACGAGGAAGGTCGCCCCGTGCGGGTCATCGAGGCAGCAGACATCCAAAAGGCGAGGGCCCTTTCGCGAATCGCGGAGCAGGCTCGGTCGGGGGCTATTTCGCCCGACTTTGTCGCCCAAGCCATAGCCGCGACCGGAATGAGGGCGGACAAAGCACGGGTCGCATTCGGCATCCTGAACGATTTTGCCGCGGGGACCATCCCCATGTCGAAACACGACCTCCTCAAAGAAATCAAAGAGGACGACGTTTCGTTCAGAGTTCCGATGGGGAGAGGGGCGAAGAAAATATCGGCGGATGAAGCCGATTCCGCTGAATATGTCAACCTATCGGTCTATGTCGTCGGCGTCGAGACACTGACATTCGCCCTGAAGAAAATAGAGGCAGACAACGCCCAGCGCGAAGAATATCTCACGGATATGATAGACATTTTGAGCATGGCAAGAACCCACCGCCGAAAGCGGTTCAAGATTGCCGCGATGGGTGTGGACCATCCGCAACAGGTGATGGGATTTAACAGCTTGGAGGAACTCCGCGCCATCGAGGAATACCTCCGGGAAACGCGGTCTTGACTTCGAATCCTGCGACGGGAAGAGAAGGAGTTCAACAGCGCCCCGCCCCGCCTCCCGCCAAAGGCGGGAGAGCTTGCTCCCGCGCTGCAAAGCGGCAGCATGACTACCGCACTCCAAAGATCATCCTGTCAATCCCGCTATCGTGTCAAATCTTCCCGTTCCCGACGGGATTTACAGGATGAACAGGATTTGGAGGTAACCGCGGACACACGCAGATACAGACTGTGCAATCCATCTGCATCCATCGGCGTTCATCTGCGGTTTCTCATCATCCCGCCAATCCTGTGAATCCTGTGATCCTGTCAAATTTCTTTTTCTCTGCGCCCTCCGCGTTCCCTGCGGTGAGTTCCTCCCGAGACTGAGGCGTTGCGGGTTGGGCGGTTTTTCTATTGCAATTTCGGGGCAAGCGTGATAGACATTTAGCACAATTCCTCAAGGGGAAGTCTCCCGCGATGTCGTTCACGACATTTCGCCTCACCGGAGGCTGTGCGGGAAGATCAACCGCCCAGCAAAAAACCCTGGTGCAACGGGAACTCAGTGAGGCCTTTTGTTGCTCAGACTGCGACAGAGTTCCTCCTGCCTGCCATCAGATGCCTTCAGCACTGCCTGAAGGTGCTGGCTCGTTTGGCCCCGAAACGATGACACGACGTCGCCGTGGCACACGCTGCGACTGACAGGCGAAGGCGGGCGCCTCTTTAGTGCGCGATGTCCCGTTCGGGCAGAGGTTGCCTTCCGGGGATCAAAATCTCGACCCGTGATTAGGAGGGAGTTGATGGATATCGTACAAAAGCTCAAAGAGAGGGCACGCCGCAACCCGAAGACTATCGTCTTGCCGGAAAGTGAAGACCCTCGGATCGTGGAAGGTGCTTTGCGGGCCGCGAAAGAAGGGATAGCCCGGCCCATAGTCCTGGGAGAGGCGCCCACGTCTCCCGCAAAAGGCGTGCAATGGGTCAATATCGAGAAATCGGATAAGCTCGACGAATACGTTCAGGCATTTCACGAGCTGAGAAAGCACAAGGGACTCAGTGTGGAGGCCGCCAGGGAACTGATCAAGGACCATCTGTTTTTTGGCACGATGATGGTGAAGGCGGGGCATGGCGATGGTCTCCTTGCGGGGGCCAACCATGCCACCAGCGACACGTTGCGCCCCGCGCTGCAAATCGTGAAGGCGGCGCCGGGAATCAAGACGGTGTCGAGCTTTTTCCTGATGGTTGTGCCGGACTTCCGATACGGAGGCGATGGAGTATTTGTTTTTGCGGATTCTGGACTCAATCCGGACCCGACGAGCGAAGAGCTGGCTGACATTGCCATCGCGTCGGCGGAGACGGCGAAGTCGCTCCTGGATGACCCACAGCCGAAGGTCGCTATGCTCTCCTTCTCCACGAAGGGAAGCGCGGGGCATCCTCGCGTGGACAAGGTTGTGAAGGCGACGCAAATTGCCAAGGACAGACGACCGGACCTCCTCATTGACGGCGAGCTTCAGGGCGATGCCGCGTTGGTGCCCGCGGTGGCGGCGAGGAAATGCCCCGGGAGTCCAGTGGGAGGGAAAGCGAACGTTCTTATATTCCCCGACCTGGACGCAGGGAACATCGCCTACAAGCTCGTGCAGAGGATGGCGAATGCACAAGCAATCGGTCCCATTGTTCAAGGTCTGGCGAAGCCGGTGAACGACCTGTCTCGCGGATGCAGCGTGGACGACATTGTCAGCGCCATCGCCATTACGGTCGTCCAGGCCCAGAGTGCTGCATGAAATCGCCGAGGGAGGAACAACGCCCGCGCTATGAAAATCCTATCGCTAAATTCTGGCAGCTCCTCAGTCAAGTACATGGTCTATAACTGGGAGAACAAGAAGGTTCTCGCCAGAGGAATCGTTGAGAGGGTCAAAGTGGGCGGGTCCTTTTGCGTCCACGAAGTGCCGGGGAAGCCCAAGGTCAAGGTCGAAAGAAATTGCCCGGACCACGAAGACGCCATCGTCCTGATCGAGGAAATGCTCGTCCATCCCGAGCATGGCGTGCTGGAGAGCCTGTCGGAAATATCCGCGGTGGGGCATCGCGTAGTCCACGGGGGGGAGAAGTTCGCCCGTTCGGTCATCGTCACGGATGAGATTTTGCAAACGTTCAAAGACCTGTCCGACCTGGCGCCGCTGCACAATCCACCAAACGTTCAGGGAATCGAGGCGGCGAAAAAACTGATGCCCGGCGTTCCGCACGTTGCGGTGATGGACACCGCCTGGCATCAGACCATACAGCCGCCGCAATACTTCTACGCCGTGCCGTACGAGTGGTACAGAAAGTACGGAATTCGGCGATACGGTTTTCACGGGACGTCGCTCCTGTACGTGGCAAAGAGAGCCGCGGTTTTACTCGGAAAGGACCCGTTCGAGTGCAACCTGATCTCGCTCCACGTCGGGAATGGAGTCAGCGCCAACGCCGTGAAGAACGGCAGGTCTTTCGACACAAGCATGGGACTTACCCCCCTGGAAGGTCTCATCATGGGGACACGCGCCGGAGACCACGACGCCGGTCTCGATTTTTACATCATGAACAAAGAAGGATATTCTCCCGACGAGATGAGCAACATCCTGAACACCCAGAGCGGGCTGAAAGGAATCACCGAAAAATTCGTTGACAGGAGGGAGATCCTCGCCGCCGCAAAAGCGGGCGACGAAAAATGCAGACTCATGCTGGAGATGGAATCCTACCGGCTGAAGAAGTACATCGGGGCATACGTGGCGGCGCTGGGCGTCGTGGATGCTATCGTCTGGACGGCGGGTGTCGGCGAAATGAGCCCCATTATCCGGGGCAAAGCGATGGACGGCCTGGAGATGCTCGGAATCCGTTATGATAAGAGGAAAAACGAACTCGCCACGACGCGGAATGCCGAAATGGACATTACGGCGGAAAACTCGAAAGCAAAGATTTTTGTCATTCCGACAGACGAGGAGGCGGTCTTCGTCGAAGATGTTGTGAAGTTGTTGAACCACGAGAACGTCCCGCAGGGCAAACACAAGTACTCTTTCGAAGGCCCATCCTACCGGAACGAGATGAGGGATCACGCGTTCGAGGAGGAGTGCAGGAAGAACCCCCAGATGCGGGAAGCCGTCGCCAAAATCCCGCAAACGAAACGACCTGCCTGATAGAGCGACTTACCAGCAATTCCCCGAATACCGGTTCGGCCGCAATGAACCTGCGGTTACTCCTCGATCAACTCCAGAATGCGGTTCACCTCCACATACCGGCTGACCAGGCGTGTCGCTTCCATGACCTTGGCGGTATCTTCCGCGCGAATCTTGAAGACGGAACTGTTGATTTTGGAGGCGGTGGCGTACGTGTCCTCCGCAACCACAATCAGCGGCATGTCCACCTGCTGCGCGAGCCGCAGAACGCTTCGATCCGGGTAAATGCCGCACGTCAGGACGATGCCAGCGATAAAGCGCGGGGTCGTCACCTCCACCATGTTCCGGGCGAGAGCCGCCAGAATGATGTCCTCTCGATTGCCGGGCGTAATGAGCATTGCTCCACGCACGAAGTACTCCAGAGCCGTGTGAGAGGGCATCGCGATGACCAGGAACTTGCTCACCGTGCTGAGCAGTCCCTTCTCGCCAGCGATGAGCGTTCCCCGGAGATGGTGCAGCACGTCGGCGATGCTCGGCGTGGCAAGAACCTGGTTATAGGGTATCACCCCCAGAACGTTCAGTCCCTTTCGCTCCAGTCCTCGCCGGACGAGCTCATTGACCTTGTCGTACTTATCCTGCTCCACCTTGTTGATGATCGTTCCGATGACCTCCACGCCGCGGCTGTCAAACATCGCTTTGTTCAGCATGATTTCGTCAATTGGCCTGCCGATCCCGCCTATGCTGATCAGGATGACCTTCGAGCCGAGGAGCTCCGCCACGTCTGCGTTTGACATGTCAAATACGGACCCGACCCCCGCGTGCCCCGTTCCCTCGAGAAGAACCATTTCCTTGTCGGTGCTTACACCGCCGAACCCCTCTTTGACCCGTTGAACCAGCTCCTCCCGGCTTCCCTTTAATATGTACTCCGCCGTGAACCCGGACGGGACCGAAACGGGATTCATGTCGCTGAGCCTGGCGTCGAGGCTGAAGAGCTGCTTCATGAGCACAGCATCCTCATCAATCCTCTCGCCGTCCACGACGACGTACTGCTGTCCCACCGGCTTCATGTAACTGATGCACTTGAATTTCTTGGAAAACGCACTCAGAAGCCCGAGACAGACCATGGTTTTCCCGTCATTTTGCCGGGTGGCGGCGACATATACTCTCATGGTTTCTCTCCGTTTCAATTGTTCTGCCGGGTTGGAGGCAACGTCTTAAGATTCCGAAGGCTCTCTCGCGCCAACTCGCTGAGACCCGCTCAATCGCATCGGTGCCGGGAAGGCAAGCCCTCCGTCCGTCATCGCGACGCATGACCTGCCGGAGAAGCGAAAATCCTGCTCAAAAGAGAGTCGCCGCCTACAACCCTATCGTCGGGATGCTCCCAGCCGCTTGCACGCCGAGGGGTCATCCTGACTGCCGTCCTAACTGGTCTTTGCTTCCCCACAATAGGGGCAGGCGACCCAGTTCCGCTCCAGCAAATGCCCGCATTTCGCGCACTTCGCTTTCAGTTTGGCCTGACAGTAGGGACAAATGATGAAATCTTCCTCGATCCCTTTCCCGCACTTCGGGCACTTGCTTTCCCGGCTGAAGAATCGCTTGACCGCTTCTGCGATATCCATCGGGAAATCGAACCACGCCTTGCAGCGACTGCAATAATCCTGCCCCGCCACTGTCGTCCGGCAGTCTTCGCACAAGGCCATCCCGCAAAGGCAGCAGCTCCCTATCGCGCTCCTTTCTGGATGATAAACACAATTCACGACGACAAACGCCTCC
The DNA here is from genome assembly GCA_964516325.1 of uncultured Verrucomicrobiota bacterium. Classification (GTDB taxonomy): domain Bacteria; phylum Auribacterota; class JABMQX01; order JABMQX01; family JABMQX01; genus CAZFAP01. The sequence goes on along the minus strand of CAZFAP010000061.1, from coordinate 7,880 downwards.
CGCGTACTCCTTCTTTCCCTGCCATTCAAAACGCATAGCGACTGACAGCGTCTCGGCTCGCCCACAGACTCACGCAGAACGATTCGCGCGGCCCCAAAACGCCGATGACACATTGTAGCAACCGCACAGGCAAACCGCAAGCCGCAGATGAGACCGAAATTACTGCCTCCGTCGCAGGCAGGGAGGCGCGGCGAGTCTGTTTGGAGTGCAGGAGCGCAGCTCCCGCTTTCGAAGGCTGAAGCAAGCTTCAGCACTCCGGAGGGACAAGCCCCGCCACTCCCAACTTTGTGCCTTGGGGGGTTTGCGAGAGACCTCCCCCGCCGAAACGTACACCCTCCCCTTGCCGCTGCGGATATTCCCTGCGCTTTAAGATTATGCTATCCTCACCGCGCTTGTTCGCGGAGCGTCCCACGTGATTCCATACGTTACGAAATTCACGAATGAGTGTACTTGGCGTGTGAAACTTGCATGGAGGTATGTCAACGGGAAAGGAGGTCGGAAGCTTTGAAGCTGACAAGGAAACGTTTGGAGGAAATCCTCGGAAAAATCCGTGGTATCAAAGTCGCCGTCGTCGGGGATTTCTATCTCGACCGATATATCTCCGGCAGCATGGAGGCGATTTCCAGAGAGGCTGCCGTTCCCGTCGTGCGAATCGAGACGGACTTTTATTCTCCCGGCGCCGCGGGAAACGCCGCGTGCAATCTTTCTTCTATGGGTGCGGAAGTATCCGCCGTCGGCGTCGTCGGAGAAGACCTCAGCGGCGAAATCATGAAAGGAGAACTCGGCAAAAGGGGAATCAAAACCGAACACCTTATCGGGGCAGCGCAGCGTCACACGCCGACTTTCAATAAAGTCTATGCTTCCTCCTACCACGGCAGAAAGCAGCAGGTGGGACGCTTCGACCAGGAAAACGATTGCCCCATCGGCGCCCAGGCCGAAAAAAGCGTCATTGAGGCGCTCGACCAAGCGTCCCGCGAGTGCCGTGCCGTCGTCGCAGCCGACTACGCCGAAATCCCCGACACCGGTGTATGCACCAAACGCATTCTGGAAAAAGTCGCAGCTCTCACCCGCGAGAAGAATGTCCTCTCCGTCGGGGATTCCCGCGACAGAATTGCCGAATTCGCGGGCTTCTCTGTGCTCGTCCCGAACGACTACGAGGCGGCGATGGGCGCCGGAGTCTATCGCCCCCACGAGAGCAAACACATCAGCGACGAGACTGTCCTGTGCGCCGGAAGAGAACTCAAGGAGCTCACCCTCTGCCAGACCCTTGTCATCACTCGCGGAGAACGCGGAATGACTGTCTTCCCGACGACGGGCAAGCCGATTCACGTCCCGACCGTCCCTTGCACCGGTGAGATTGACGCCACCGGCGCCGGAGATACCGTTACCGCCGCGATTGCGCTTTCGCTCGCGGTTGGCGCCGACATCGTCGAGGCTGCGGAGCTCGCCAACCTCGCCAGCGGAACCACCATCAAGAAAATCGGCACCACCGGCTGGCCCACCCCCTCCGAAATCCTCTCCGCCTTCGCGTCGCTGGCCCCTGGCCAGTAACACGAGTTGTCCGGGAGGGCAAGGTGCCGGAACGCGGCGTATGGCGAACCGGGCCGCCGGCGGCTCCGCGGCGCTACTCCAGAGACATCCTATCCGGCGGGAAGGCCTCTCCGTCCACCAAGCTCTCAACCTCGTCGAGGTGCAATTTGACGCTGTAGCACGTATACGACCTGTCAGGGCCGCCGCGCTCGCCGGGCGCCTTGCTCTCGTAAAGCGCGAGGTCGGCTTTCAGGCGCTCGCGCTCCGCATCATCCATCTCCAGGTCAACGCCAGGGCTGTGCCCTTTGCCCTCAACGGCTCTCAAATGTAAGTAGACCCATTTCATGTCCCTTCTGTCCCTCCTTTGTTTCAACCTACCTGATTTCAATTCGATACAGTTTCATCCGGCCGGAAGTGGAACTATCCGTCCACGATGTCGTGTCCCCCTCCGATGGGATCGTGGCGATGCTGACCCACTGCCCACCAAGGAGGTTTGCGGACGACCAGATTACGTAGCTGTCCCCGGGCCGACTATACCAGGTCAGCTCGGTCCCGCCCCCCGTCGCGCTCACGACACTGAGAACTCTAAATGGCAGCGAGCCGAACTCGTAGGCGCCCATGTCAACTGTCAGAGAACGGCCACCGTCAAAGATGCGAAGGTTGCCATCTATGTCGTTCGCGCGCCGCATCCAGTCCTCGTTCTTGCCAGCGTCAATGCACGGCGACTCGGTCGAAAGCCGATAGTCATTGTCCTCGTAGCCGAGCGGGTTGTTGTCAGCACCGTCCACGTCAAGAAGGCCGGGATGCTCGGCGATGTTCCCCTCGCCACCGCCTGTCCAACCCTGAATGCACGAGTAACCGGGCGCGGACGAGTCGTGAAGTTGCGCAGCGCTCGGGGCCGTGTTTCCCCAGATGATGCAGTTCATAATCGAGCCGTTGCACGAGGAAAGGCCCCCACCGGTGGCGGCCGCGTTCCCGACGATGGTGTTGTTGTGGACAGCGCCCCCGCATCCCCACAGCCCGCCGCCGACGTTGTTGGCTGTGTTGCCAGCGATGACGTTATTTCGGACCACCCCGTCGCACCAAGCCAGCCCGCCTCCAAAACTGTTCTGGCCGGTGGCCGAGTTGCCCACAATGACGTTGTTCCGGATCGTCCCGTTGCACCACGCGAGGCCGCCCCCGCCACTGCCCCCGCTGAGGGCCGAGTTTGCCATGATGGTATTGTTCTCAATCGTGCCCCCGCACCAGGTGATCCCACCGCCGTGCCACCATGTCGAGTTGCCGGTGATGATGTTGTTTCGGATTGTCGCGTGAGTCCGGGGAGCATCCCCCAGGCCCACGGAGCTGGACCCCTTCACGCCGCTGTCGGCCGGGCCCGTCCCGTTGCGAATGGTGAAGCCGGAAAGGAGGCAGGTTTCGTTCTCTGTCCCGTCGAACGTCACGACCGAACCGCTGCCGGCGCCATCAATAATCGTGTCCGCGACCACGGCCGGGTCCGAAGGACCGACACTGCGTAGGACGATGTTCTTCCCCTTAAAGCAAATATTCTCGACGTAGATGCCCTGGGCGACGATCACAGTCTCCCCCTCATACGCGGCATCAATCGCCTGCTGGATCGTCTTGAAAGCGGTGCCCCATGATCTCCCATCACCGGAGGCCCCCACGGAACCGTCCACGTACCGAGTGCCGGCCACGGTCAAGAGTAGGGGTATGGTCTGCGGGGAGTTACCTGCCCTCGGAGCGGTGATCGTGATTGCGGCGGAATATACCCCCGAGGAGAGGCCCGAGCTGGCGTAGTTGACGGTGATGGTGTCGTGCTCGCCAGCGGACCCGCCGGTCGTAGGGCTACAGCTCAGCCATGAGGCGTCGTCGCCGATCGAGTAGTTGAGCGCCTTGGGCCCAGACGTCCAGACCTCAAAACTCTGAAGGGCGGCATTGCTGCCTGCCTGGCAAGTGTTGCGCAAGGACTCCACGCTGCAACATATCGCTGGCGGGGTGACTGCAAGGGTCACCACTATCGTCTGGGGGGTGTTGCTTGCCCCGGAGGCACCTATTGTTATTGCGCCCGAATAAGCTCCCGGCGAGAGTCCAGAAGTTGCGAAGCTCACCGTGATTGCATCGTGCTCACCGGTCGAGCTGCCCGAGACGGGATTGCAGGTCAACCACGACACGTTGTCGCTTATCGAGTAATTCAGTGTCTTACCCCCGGAATTCCAGACCTCGAAGCTCTGTTCCGCGGCGTTCTTCCCCTCGATGCAGGAAGCACTGAGGCCGGTTGTGTTCACAGAGATAGCAGGAGGAGGCGGTTCCGTCACCGCCAGGTTCACTCGCACTGATTGCGGGGTAATCGTCACCCCTACGGGATTTATCCTGACGCTCGTTGAATACGAGCCGACAGAGAGACCGGATGTGGCGTAAGTGATGACGATTGTGTCGCGGTCGCCCGCTGAAGTTCCGCTCGTCGGATTGCAGCTCAGCCACGACACCTCATCAGTGATGGAGTACTCGAGCGTCCCGCCGCCCGAATTCCACACCTGGAAGCTCTGGTCGGGCGCGTTTTTTCCCTTCCAGCAGGAATTCTCCAGCCAGATAGGGTCCCGGGAAATGGCCGGGCGGTCGGGCCGGATATTTACCACAGCGTAGACCGGCGGATACTGCTGGAGCGACCAAAACCCGTCGTCATGGCCTCCCCAGCCCATGTTCAGATGAACCAGATTCGGAGAATCGTAGCCGTCCATCACGAGGGCATGATTTTCGATGGAGTACCAGACAGGCCAACCCTTATCAACTTGCTCGCGCATGAGGGCAAGCCACCCATCGTCGGAATAGCCGGACTTCCAAACACCCGACGTTGTCAGGTAACCGAAGTACTGGGTCAGCGCGTCTCCACGCATCGCCCCCGAGGAACCATCCTGACCGTAGTTCATGTCCACCGACACCCCGCAGTGGTAGCTCAGTGTGCTCAGTGCATCTTTGACGGCCTGATCGCTTAAGGGAGTTGCCCACTCAGGCATGTTCGCCCAGTCGTACGTCGTTGAGCCAAAGTCAGCGGAAAGAACCGTTCCACTCCAGTTGTAACTGTGGCTTCCGGTCCCAGTCTTGGGGTGCTTCCAGTACCGCATTATCTGGGCCATGGCCGTGGCAGTGCAACCGACGTAGCAGTGCTCTCGGCCAACCACCGGGCATTTGTCGTGGTACGGCGCAGTCTGATTCCACCTCGTTGTCAGGAGCGGGCCAACGGGACCCGAAGGGAGCTCAGCCAGCGGCCAGAGGTCCTCTGGCAGGTCTGCCAATTGTTCCAGGAGACCCCAGAAAGCGTGGCCGGGACCGGTCTTTCGGGTCCGTGTGCTCTGAAGCTCGGAGATAGTGTCCGCGAAAGCCTCCATGATTGCCTGGGCCGCTGGCACACCCGGAACATCCAAGCTGCTATCCAGCGAGTAGTAAAAAACTGGAGCGAGCTCGTCGTCCGCGGCGATGGCGATACAGCCACCCTCCGCGGTGTCGAATGCGTAGCCAATTGTTGTCCCCTTGACTACGAGAGGCCTGGCTTCTGGCTCGGTGAAGGCCGGAATGACTTCGCCTTCAACCGGCTGCTGCTCTTGCGGCTGCCTGAATCGGAGTTCGTACCAACCGTTGGCTGCCATGGCGGCCCGCGACGCGTCCACAGGCTCCGCCAGGGCGACTGGCACCAAGACGCCGAAAATACACGTAAAACACAGAAAGCCTACGAGAACTTGCGTCGGACGATCCCCTGCCATTATATCTCCCTTCTCAATCTGCAAGCCTGCGTGGCGATGCACCGGTGCGGGACCCCACCACTGCGCCGGTTCCAAAGCAATCATCATGCCAGGTGCGATGGCGGCACAAGCATTCGCGAACAATCAGGGCCAGTGGCTGAGACCGTAAACTGATTCGGCTTTCTGCACTGGTGTCAGAAAGGGACGGAAGCCCCGCAGTAACTTCCTTCTGCGCAGGGAGAAGCGACGACGCGGACCTGGCTGCATTGGTTGGTGTAAAACCGGAGCGCCACGGCAACCCGCAGGCGGATTTCCTCCGTCCAGCCGAGTTCCCGAGAGGGTCAACTGTCCGTAAGGCGCGGCAGCACCCCTGCGAATGTCAGAGCCCCTCATGATCCCGTACGTTATTGCGCTCCGTCGGGAGAGATGCGGCAGGCGTAGAAGGGAGCTACCCTGCCACAAGGCGGGATGCCACGGTATGGTGCGGAGGCTGCCGGGGCCTTTGAGAATCACTGCCCCGCCCATGACTGAGGAGCTACGTTGCGGACTTACTCCGAGAAGAAGCTGACGAGGTCGCGGATTTTGGCGGGGAGTTCTTTGCGGTGGAGGACGAGGTCAATCATGCCGTGCTCGAGGAGGAACTCGGAGCGCTGAAATCCTTCCGGCAATTCCTGTCGGATGGTCTGCTCGATAACTCGCGGACCCGCGAACCCGATCAATGCCGCTGGCTCGGCGATGACGATGTCGCCGAGAGACGCGAAGCTCGCGGTTACGCCCCCCGTCGTGGGGTTCGCGAGGATCGCGATGTAAAGCAGTCCCGCCTGGTGAAATTTTGCGAGGGCGCCGGCGGTTTTTGCCATTTGCATCAGGCTATAGGTGGATTCCATCATCCTCGCGCCGCCGGAAGCCGTAACGATGATGAGAACGCATCGCTCATCGAGGCATCTCTCGACAAGCCGCGTAACTTTTTCCCCGACGACGGAACCCATGCTCCCGCCGATGTAATTGAAGTCCATTGCCCCAAAGCCGACGCAATGCCCTGACACCTTCCCCATCCCGGTCAGTATTGCTTCGTTCATCTGAGACTTTCGCGTCGCCTCCGTTTGGCGGTCGGTATATTTCTTCGTGTCCACGAACCCCAGCGGGTCTAAAGGCAGCATGTCCCTGTTCATCTCCTCGAACGTTCCCTCGTCGAGAAGGAGGTCCACTCTCTCCCAGGCGGTCATCATAAAGTGATATTTGCACTTGGGGCACGTCTTGAACGCGCTCTGAAAAGCCTTCGCGTCAATAATCTCGCGGCAGTTGGTGCACTTCATCCAGCGCCCCGTTGGTATCTGAACCTTCTTGACCTTGATTGCGGAATATCTCGGTTTACCAAATAGTGCCATAGCTGTTACTTCTTGAGCCTCTCTCTGAGAATTCTGTTGACCAGCTCGGCGTCCGCCTTTCCTCGTGCGGCTTTCATCACTTGCCCGACGAGGAAGCCCATCGCCCTCTCCTTGCCGCAGAGGTAGTCCTGCACGGGCTTTGGGTTGTCGGCGATCACTTTCTCAATCACCTGCTCGATCTCGCCCGCCTCGGTGATTGGGGACAGTTCCTTCTCCTCGACGATCTTCTGGGGGGGCTTGCCGGTTTCTGCCATCTCGGCGAAAACCGTTTTAGCGATGTTCGTGTTGATTTTCCCGTCGTCAATCATGCGGATCATATCAGTCAGCATTTTCGGCGAGATGCGAAGAGCTTCGATCCCAAGTTTCCGCTCGTTCAGTTCGCGGAGCACTCCGCCCATGATCCAGTTGCAGATCGCCTTATAGTTGTCGTGAAGGCGGGCGCATTCTTCGTAATAATCCGCAAAGACTTTTTGCGACGTGAGGACTCCTGCGTCGTATTCGGAAAGCCCATATTCCTCGATGAAGCGTTTGTTCCTCGCGTGCGGAAGCTCCGGAATCGCCGCGCGCAGGTCGTCAATCCACGCCTTCTCCAGAACGATCGGGACGAGGTCCGGTTCGGGGAAATAGCGGTAGTCGTGCGCCCACTCTTTGCTTCGCATCGAGAACGTCTTCTGGAAATCGGGGTCCCAGCGACGTGTCTCTCGAACGACTTTCCCGCCGCTTTCGAGGACTTCAATCTGCCGCTCGATTTCATACGCAAGGGCTCTCCGGACGCCGCTGAAGGTGTTCATGTTCTTGACTTCGACTTGCGTTCCGAGTTCTGCCTGCTCTTTTGGCCGGACGGAGACGTTCGCGTCGCATCGGAGGCTTCCCTCCTCCATGTTGCAGTTGCTGACCTCGAGGTACTCCAGCAGTTGCTTCAGCCCGATAAGATAGTCATACGCCTCGTCGGGAGTGTGAATTTCGGGCTTGCTCACAATCTCCAGCAGAGGAATCCCCACTCGATTGAAATCCACCCCGCTTTCGCCGTCGGGAAAATGAATCAGTTTCCCCGCCTCCTCTTCAAGGTGAACGCGGATTAACCCCACCGTTCGCGTCTGGCCGTTCGACGAGAACTCTAAAGCCCCGCCCCGGCACAGCGGCTTGTCGTACTGCGAGATTTGAAAGTTTTTCGGAAGGTCAGGGTAAAAATAGTTCTTGCGATCGAACTTGCTGAAGTTCGCTA
>CAZFAP010000060.1:0-25716 GCA_964516325.1 uncultured Verrucomicrobiota bacterium | reverse complement strand
CTGAACTTCGATACCTCGGAGCCGAGAGCGAGCCCGACTTTGACGGTGTATTGGAGCGCCTTCTCATTGAGCACCGGCAAAACCCCCGGCAACCCGAGACACACCGGACACGTCTGCGTGTTCGGCGCCGCCCCAAACTTCGTCGAGCAACCGCAGAAAAGCTTGGTCTCGGTTTTCAGTTCGGCGTGGACCTCAAGTCCGATGACGCCCTCGTATTCCACCGCATTTCCTCCGAGGGAGGTGAGAGAATGGACCTGCCGAATGATAACAACGCAACCATAGTATTGTCAGCGAAATGCACTTGACTTTAGGTTACCGCGCCGCTGCGTCGCGTGTCAAAGCCAATGATGACCTCGAAGTAGGGGCTCAGTTTCAGGAGGACCTCACCGCCGAGACCGCCGAGAGCGCACAGACCTTGTATGCGATGCCGGCCCCGCTCTGCGTCCTCTGCGGTTGCTTCCACGGGCATCGAACTGACCTGCATCGGCGCGCGAAGTACGCCGCACGCAGGAGACCCTCCGTGTGGGAGTTGCGGCGCCACTGGCTTGACAGCAAGAAAGGCTTTCAACATACTGGGAAGTGGGTTATCCAAGCCAAACACGCGGGCGTTCCGACAATGCGAAAAAGCCTCTCGATCATCCTGATCCTTTCATCCGCCCTTTGGGCGTGGGGGGCGCGTCCCGACGGCGCGGGAGTGTCCATCCGCCTCGATACGTACGCGCAGCGAAGGGCTCGAGAAGCGGCCCCAGCGCTGTTCAGTCTGCCACCCAAGGACCTGCCTGCCTGGAGCGAAAGCGAATGTGTCCTCTACACGCCGGGGGGAAAAGCCCAGATCACCGTCGAGATAGACTCCGATCAACCCGGACGAGTCGGGGAAATCTCCCTGACGCTCCTCGTTTCGGGGGGACGCCATGTGCTCCATCAGGACGTGCTCAAACCCGGGACGTACGGCCCGTACGAGGTATCAATCACAAGCGATTTCGAGGTGTACCAGGTGCAAGTGCGGGTGGGCGACAGCACCGAAACGAAATCCTTCTACGGCATTCGACCCTGGCGGGGTATGAAGGATTTTTCGGAAGCCGTCTCGCCGCACGTGATTTCCCTCGACTACGACGGGACGACACCGTGGGATACGGCGATCGGAGAAGCGGGCGTGCCGCTCAGCTTGATTGACGCGGCATGGGCGCTTTCATCGTATGCCGGGGAACCGGAAATTGCTCGGAATGAGTGGTGGCTGTGGACGCATTATGCTTGCGGACTGGTTGGCCTGGAGAACGGCCGCACGGGCCTTTTCTGGGGTGAGTACAACCCGTGGAATCGTCCACGGTCGCATGCTAAAGAAATTGAGCGTCCCACAGGCCAATGCCGCGCTCCCGCAATTCCCTCCAACACCGCCTTTGCGACCGACACCATGCTCCCCAACGAAATCTACATCCGGGAGAGAATCCGGCCGATGCTGCGCACGTGGGCGGAGAATCTCGGGGAAAAGCATCCGGGCGTGCCTCTGACCGTCTCGTTGGGAAAGGACTGGGGCATCGGCTGCGACATGGCGCCCCAGGCGCAGCATCTCCACCTTGAGATTCTTCGGTACTTCGTGCTCTGGATGAAGGAGCATTTCGGCATTTCCATCGAAGATGATACCTTCAGGGAGCTGATTGAGAAGTGCACCGAATACCCGAAACATCTTGATTACTTCGTCGCCAGGAACACGACGTTCCGCTCCCTCGAATTGACATGCGAAGCAGTTCAGGACGTTGCCGCCGGGTCAAGAGCCTGGAACAGAAACGGCGAGTCAAGCAGGCAACTCGTGGCCCTGCCGGAGGCGGCTGAGTTTTGTGAGATTCTCTCCCGCTGCGTCGCCGTCGGGACAAGCGATGACCGGACAGGCTTTAACTTTACCAGGGGCAACCCGCTCCCGCACGGTTTCTCGAACATGATTATCAAGGCCTTCGCTCCGGATCACAACTTCAGCGTCGGCTGGAGTGGCTGCCCCGCGGAGGCGACTGATGGACAAATCTATCGGTGGTATTTAGAGCAAGCCTGGCTCACCACCTTCGACAGGGACGGGAAACTTCGCCACGTTTACACGCATTCCCCGCCCAAGGGAACCGATGACGTCTGGCGTGCCATCGTCAAGAACGGAACCGTGTCCTCACAGAAGCTCCGCGCTTACGACGTATGCTTTCAGTTAATGGAGGCTATCGGCGTCGAAAAGCCCATTGGGCCCGTCTTTGTCTGCAAGGATTGGACCTTTGCCGACGACAAAGGGGGTACGGCTTTTCGGTCCGACCTCTACGAGCACTTCCTCCTATCCCTTCGTCGGCACAAGGTCCCAATTTCCTCCGCTGTCCATGTCAAGCATGAAGGGAACCTGCCGCCCGATTTGCCGACAGTGTACGCGCCGCGAATGGACGGAGCAGGAAAGATTCGCTTCGGCTTCCGGGCGGGTTGCCGCGAGGAGTGGTTTACGTGCGATCCGTCAAAGGTCCCCGATTCTCTCGTCGCTGATTTCGCGCAGCAGCTCAATTCCGCGACCGGGAATCCTGTCATGTTCCCATCGGGCACGTCCATCGGAGGCTACGCATTCGAGGCAAAGGAAATGAAGTTCATCGTCGGGGAGGAAATGGCAGGGAGAAAAGAGTACGGCGAAATAAAGGTCAAAGTTCACAGCGGAGGCTGGACCGTTATAGACCTCATTGGCGCCAGACAGCTCGAATGCAGACGCGAGGGAGAATATGTGGTCTTTCTAGCCTCCCTCGACCCGAATTCCGCAACGCTGTACTGCGTCGCACCGCGGAGGGCAAAATGACGAGGAGGACGGCCGTTTGTTGTCTCGCTCTGCTCTTAGCAGTTTCTGCTGCCGCCAGAGCAGACGTCCTCGACGAGATTGCACCCGCGGCGGTGGTGTGCGTCGGAAAGGAAGCAGCGGATGAGGAGCGGCAAGCCGCCGATTTGACTTTCCAGGCGCTGAAGCAAAGGAGCGATTCCGTCCGGCTTCTAACCGACGAGGAGGTTTTGGCTGCGCCACTCGCCGAGAGCGGGAAGTGGCAACTGATTGTCGTCGGGCGCCCAACCACAAATTCCGTTCTTCTGACCTATCCGAGTTACTCGGCTCTCGACCGCGAGCTTCATTACGCCCCGCTCGGCAACATGCCAGCGGCTCCGTTCACGGAGACTCGTGGGTTCTACGTTGGCGGATTCGGGTACAACTTTGCCGGGCGAAACGTCGGCTTCGTCGAATTTGACCGCAGCCCGTTTTATTCCGCGATGGTGTTCGGGCTGCCCGACGAGAGGAAACGTTCTGAGAAAAGCGCGCCTCCCCTTTGCTTTCTGATCCGCGTCACCGGTTCGTCGCCTAACGGCGTTCTTCTCGGCGCGAAACGATTTGTCGAGACCGGCATGCTTTATGGCCTGGCCCTCGGTCCGCCTCGTTGGCCGCGTCCCCGGGACCCCTGGAACCTCGACGACGAGAACGTCAACCCCGATCCTCCCGCGTGGATTCCAAGAGGCACGTACAGCCTTCGAGAATCGGGAAAAGCGAGGAGGAGAGTTTTCTACCTTGGCTGGTTGATGGCCGATAAAACTATGTACGCGGGATTCCTCGAAATCACCGGCTGCAAACCGGTTCAGATGTGGCGAGCCAAATATGCGACGGAAGTGGGCATGCTCGATTTCAATCGCAGCCCCCATCACCGCGCGAGCGGCAATGAACTCCTCATCGTGAAGCTTTCCAGCTCCGACGATGCCGCCAAAGCCCTGAAGAACCTCGGCGGCAATGTCCCCGTCGAGATTTCCGGGCATATCTGCTACAAGACTCGACCCCCAGCCGAAAAGCTGGGAGATGTGACGGCCGCCATCGAAGACCGCGACAGCCGTCGCCCTGGGACAACCGCGCCATCATCCACCTGCATTTTGCCGACGACAATCGAGGGCGCGGCTTTTCTAATCCTGGCGAACTTCGACGACGATTACGCCGACCTCGTGATGGCGGAGGTCATCAAGGCTTGTTCCCCAGAACGATAGGATTTGAGCCGAACGGAGGTTCGCTCGTGGGCTCCGGGGGCGGCTCCGTCCGCGTGCAGGTGAAAGTGCCGTGCTCGTCGAGATTTTCGGCGGGGCTGACGAACGTGAACGTCCCGACGAGCGTGCTGCCGCTGACGTCGAACTCTATGTCAACCACGTGGCGTGCGGTTCGCGTGCCAGTGAAGTGATTTCCCTGCATCTGTCCGTCTATATGCCCGGAGTGCCCTCCGTCCTCACCATATTCCAGGACCATCGTGCCGGTTACGTGCGAGTCTTCCTGGAAGAGGACAAGAGCTACGTTGTAGTGGTACATCTCGCCGTTGACGTCGTGGTCCATAGTCCCAACCCACTTTCCGGCGACATTCGCGGGGAGCAGTGTCCTTCCTCCTCCTCCACCACCGCACCCGGACAGACCAGCAATCACAGCCAAAAGCAATCCGCACAACCGTTTCATCCTTGAACCCTTTCTGAGTCTAACCCTCAAACCTTCGTCCTCCGCTGCACACACCATACACAGGCCGGCCTCCGAGCAGAAAAGACAACCGCATCGAGATAATTCCTGAAATTGACAGGCTTTCCTTCTCCTGTATTATACACGTTCTGAGCGCTGCGTGAATAAGATGGTTTCGCAGGTTTCTTGTCCTGTGCCATTGTGAAACCGCGCGGGTACGCTTCCGCCAGGGAGGGTAAAGCGAATGATTCGGGAGAGCATCAGAAAAACGGCGTTGGTTCTGGTATGCCTGTCTTCCTTTGCGCCAGCGGTCCGGCCATCAATTCACCGAACTGCACCGTACCAACACTCGCCCCGGCTTCCGGCAGCCTCCTCGCAGTCGCTATTCCCAAGCTCCTCCCGCCCTTTCGTGGCGTCATCGGCGCCAGTTCGGCCGGGCTTCTCGAACGAGGGACCTGTCCAGAACCTGGCGCGGAAATACGGCCGCACCCATTTGCTTTCGCTCAATATCCGGATATAATAATCGCGCGGAATCCGTGTGGCCCGTGTTTCTTGACGCGACACAATCAAGGTGAACCATGAAGACCTTCACCGCTTACGTTGAGTGGGACCCGGAGACAAACCTTTATGTCGGCATTGTGCCGGGCATCCCCGGAGCTCACACGCAGGCCGCAACTCTCGACGAGCTTCAGAAAAACTTGAAGGAAGTGCTCGAGCTGTGCCTGGAGGAGTTCCAGGGCGAAATAGAAGCCCTGCCCCGTTTCGCGGGCCTTCAGCAAATCGAGGTATCTCTGTGACGCGCCTGCCTGTGGTTGACTTCCGGACCATGGAGAAGGTGCTCCTGCGATTGGATTTTCAACCTGTTCGCCAAAGGGGAAGCCATGTTTCTATCGTCATCCCGATGGCCGAACCATAACTCTGCCCCACCATCCCGGAAGAGACCTCGCCCGTCTTCTCCCACGGGAGATCCTCCGCGGGATCGAATTGACCCCCAAGCAGTTCAGACGAGAGCTAACCAACATATAAGCTCCTTCACGCCTCCGAACGCCGACATGGTACGAATCCCTCTTCGCCGAACTCGCTTCCGCGCGAGGAGACATTGCGATCCTCGACCCGTACTCGTTCTTGCTTGTCCTCCTCCTCCACTGCGGGTAGGGGTTGTGTGCCGGTGCCAGGGCGGGTTGGGGCGTGTCCGCGCGCGGGGCTTTTCGCGGTTGACACGGCAGCCGATCGTTGATAATTTATCTCTGGGTGAACAACATACCACCCAAGGGCGGACATCATCGGCAGGAGCCCACCTGCCGGATAGCGGAGCCATCATGGAAGAACTAAAGCGAATAACGGAGAACGTCGGCACGGTTATCGACGAGGCAACGAAGGGAATGAGGGAGGCTGCGAACAGGCTCGGTTCTCCCGAGGTTTATCCGCTGACCAGAAGAAGCGCGCTTAACATTTGCGCTGCGGTCGCCGTGGACACAGGCCAAACGCTGTTCGGCGGTGTGCTCAGGGACCTCGGCGTCGCACTATTCCAGGTCGCAAGCTCCCAGGAGAATGACGATCCAAAGTCTTACGCATTTTGGGTGGACCCAAATCTCCCGGAGCAAGACAGGAAAAAAGATATCCAGATCAGCCTCGACAAGCTTCTTTCCAACGACCCGCTCGTCCGGCAATTCGTTGACTCAATGGGGTGGACCAGCGTATACGCGGAGGGGGTTATGCCACCCGGCTGCTATTCGTCGGCGGCGGCGCTCGCGAACTTCCTAAGAGAGCTGCTCGAGTGGGCGAAGCTTTATGATGTTTCCAGGAAGCTCGCCCAGGTTCGTTGCTTGGGGACGGGCATCCAACCCGTGCTGCTGCGGGACGGGACGCTCAGGTTCGGCCACGCTCAGGAGGGGATAGACAGACCTCTGGGCGAGCTTTTCCGCCAGCTGGACCTGCCTATTCTGGGCATCTCAAAGCAATCGGCCCTGCTTAGAAACCCCGCTATCATCCTGTGGCTTTGGCGCCACGGCGTATACGCCAAAGGCGGTCCGGTGATGGTGCGGATAGATACCGACATGTTTAGGGACCTTGGCTGGCGCCTTGAGAGATATTTCGGAGACCAGCAGTCAAGAACCCGTTTCGGTAGGTACGCCCTGGTCCGCTTTGACCCGCTCCCAGGCAGTAGAAACTTCTTTGCCGTAGATATCCCGGATTTTCTCGTAGATGACATTGACGAAACGCTCGTCCTGCTGTCTGGGGTCGCGCAACAGTCCACCGCCACATCCTATCCAACGCCGGGGTACCCCATAGCGCTGAGAAAGGTCCATGATAAGGTCGTCTTCACTGACGACAAAGTGTATATGCTGGAGAATAGCCTGAGAAGATCAATACCAACGGAGATTTACGAGTTCCTAAAAAGTCTGGGTGCCTGAAAGGAGGCAGGAAGGGCGATGCCACAGGAAAAGGACAGGGTGGGCGTTCTCGTTGGCCGAGGAAAAGAACGGGACCATCTCGAGATGGTCGTCGCTTTCTCAGAGAGAGAAAATGCTCCCAAGCTGGGGAGCTTCCTCGTCATAGAGGAGCAAGAGTTCAAGAAGAGGAAGTTCCTTGCCCGGGTCGAGGACATGAACTACGGGGACTTTCAGGCAACAAAGGATGAGCGCATACGGGCCATAGTGGAAAAGTACATGCGCGAAATCGGCGGCTACGCCAGGGAGCTGTCCGAGGAAGAAAAGAAGACCCTGTTCTTCAGGCACTACATTTTGAAAGTCGTCGCCGAGATCGGCACCACCAAGGCCGACCCGGAGACAGGATCCCAGCCCAGCGAGATCCTTGCAGAGTACCGATTGCTCCCTGAGCTCTCTTCGATTTGCAGGGTCCCAAGTAATGACGAATACTCGACGATCACCAATGCGGGCATACAGGAGCCCAGCACGGCCATGAGGGTAGGGAAGCTGGCGCTCGGAAGTGAGGAAAGGGACAACGAGATACTGTTCGAGCCGTGGAAGTTCGAGAAGCGCAGGACCGCCATATTCGCGCGCACGGGCTACGGCAAGAGCAATCTGTGTAAGGTCGTTGTGTCCCTCGCCTCGCTGAGAGGCAAGGCGGGCATGCTCGTACTCGACATGGATGGCGAGTACGCCTTGGAAACCAAGACAGCCACAGGACAACCGGTGCTCGGCCTTGCCGACATACCCGAGCTGAAAGGCAATCTGGCAGTCTACACGCAGAGGAGAGACGTCCTCCGTGCGTACGAAGATGTCTACATATGCCCGCTCTTAAACCTTGAACTGCTCGGACCCTTTGAGGTCGCGGAGCTCTGCGCGGACCAGGAGCTGGCAATCATCGCCGAGTTCAGGTATGGTGATGAAGGACGGTGGCGCGAGTTCCTCAGAGACTATAGGGGAGAGCAAAAAGCAAAGGACAAACGCAAGAAACTGCTCGAATATTGCGGCCAGGTTAGCACGAAAAAAGACAAGGAGAAGCCTGACGCAAAGCAGCAGTACGCCCTGTGCAGGAACCTGCGCGATGTGCTGGAATGGGATGAGCCGACTGCGCCTAACATCCTTGAGGACGTGAAGTTTCACCTTGGCATGAAGAGGGTGGTTATCCTGGATCTCAGCCTCATGACCCTGAACGTGGCCTACAGGGTGGCACACCTGGTGTTGGACGCACTTTTCCGGTACAACGTCGAGAGCATAACGACCGCAAAAACGATAGGCACCATCGCCGTGTTCGAGGAAGCCCAGAATGTGCTCAACAAGAAGGCGGTCGAAGAGGGCACCTCCATCTTCTCGCGGTGGGCAAAGGAGGGGCGCAAGTTCGACCTCGGACTCATCTACGTGACTCAGCAGCCGGGAGCGATCGCTGAAGAGATTGTCAGCCAGACCGACAACTTCTTCGTGATGCATCTGCTGTGCAGGGGAGACATAGATGCCCTGAAAAGGGCCAACCCGCACTACGACGGCGTGATCGCGGACTTCTTGGCCATGGAGACGTTAGTAGGTAATACGTACATCTACAGCGCCCCGCTTCAGCCGTACGTGTTTCCGGCGAAGGTCCTTAAGTTCAGCAAAGACTTGTTCCAGCGGTTGCCCCCCGAGACCCAGCCGGAGCAGGGCGTACTCGAGCAACTTAAAGCGATGGCCAGCCACGTCAAGCCGCTCGCTGAGAAAGGCGACTGGAAATGGCCGAAGTTCGTGGGCGCGTGCTCGCGCGAAATATACCGGTATCTTAATCAAGCCGGTATCTCAAGCCCCTTCATGGACCACGACAAGAAATGGATAGATTACGCAGTGGCGGAGCACTTGCTCAGCGTTCTCGATGCGCGAGGCCTGCTTAAGTTGCCTCAGCCCCTGCAAGAGACCCCAGCCCAGCCCTCAGATGCGGAGGCCGCAAATGGGCAATAGCGCCCTTGCCGTCCACACCGCGATTAACCGCATAGAAGAGATTAGAGCCGATATAACGCGTTCTTATCTCGCCGACGACAGGCCCTGGGCTGTGGCTTACAGCGGCGGCAAGGACAGCACCGCGACCTTGCAGCTGGTTTTGGAGACCGTAGCGCGGAATCCGCGCAAGCAGGTGCACGTCCTCTACGCCGACACAAGGGTTGAGCCGCCCCCGGTCATCGCCCAAGCCAGAATGCTGATGGGCAAAATAAGACGCTGGGCGCACACCAACCAGCTTCCCATAAGAGTCAGAATCGCGTACCCCAGGCCGCAAGATAATTTCTTTGTTCTTGTTCTCGGGAAGGGATACCTTCCCCCCACCAGATGGTTCAGGTGGTGCACAGAACGACTCAAGGTACGCCCAATAAAAACGCACGTTAGGCGCGTCATAGAGCAATCCGGAACTTGCGTTGTCCTCCTCGGCATGCGCCGAAAGGAAAGCCAGGAGAGAGACAGACGACTAAACAGCAAGGGCTACACGAATTGGATGCCATTCGAAGGACTCCAGGGCGCCGTGATCTACGCCCCCATCTTTGACCTTTCGGTCGAAGACGTGTGGTCTTTCTTGCTCGACAACGATCCACCCTGGGGAATGAACCACAACGAGCTCAGGCACCTTTACACCGGCGGGAACGCTTCCTGCTCCCTTTTCTGCGGAGGAATAAGATTCGGATGCTGGGTATGCACCGTCGTGAAAAAAGACCGATGCACGCAGGGCCTCGCCGAGCTGCCGGGCTGGGAGTGGCTCGATGACCTGCTGGCTTACAGAGACCTCTTGCTCAGGACCAGATGGGACCCGGCCACGCGCCTCACCCGGCGCAGGAATGGGAAGGAGTACCTCGGCCCCCTGAATCTCCGAACCAGGAAGTTCCTCTATCGCAAGCTCAAGAACCTGGAAGAAAGGACAGGAGCGACTTTCCTCACTTCCGGCGACGAGGAAGCAATCGGCGAGCTGTGGGCTCGCCAACAGAGGGGGAATACGCGTGCCTAAAACCCCCTACACTCCCGCAGTCTTGGACCATTTCCAGAACCCTCGCAACATGGGCGCGATGGAGGACCCAAGCGCCGTCGGACAAGCCGGCAACGCTCACTGCGGCGACGTGGTGCGCCTCTACCTTAAGATAGCAGACGGCGTTATTGTGCATGCGACCGCAAAGGTCTTTGGCTGCCCCGTCGCCATCGCTGCCACCAGCGTACTGACTGAGCTTGTAGTAGGCAAGACCCTCGACGAGGCCTTGGCGATAAGGAACGACGAGGTTTCGACCGCGTTGGGTGGCCTCCCCGCAGAGAAATTCCGGTGTTCGGTCCTGGCGGAGGCCGTGCTAAGAGATGCGATTCACCAGTACCCTGCGGGGCCCGCCATTTTGCCGCGCCGCTCTGCCACAGCGGCCGACGCAGAAGCGCCCCTGGGGAAGGAACCCTGACCTGGCGACCCCGGCCCTTTATCCGGGCGCCTCTGGCGTGGCTGGCCCCTGGCGTGCGTGCAGCTCACGGGAGAGCTCGGAGGAGAAGGTGGAGAAGGCGTCGGAGTCGTAGAGGCAGAAGACGACTTTTTCGAGGGCGGTCTCGCCTTTGAGATATTCGATTGTCGTCGAGAGCATGATTTTGGCGCATTTATCGAGCGGGTAGCCGAAGATGCCGGTGCTGATCGCCGGGAAGGCGATGCTTTTCAGCTTGTGCTCGTCGGCGAGCTTGAGCGAATTGAGCGTCGCGCTCCTGAGCTTTCGGTCCTCGTCGCCCTCGCCCATGCGCGGTCCGACGGCATGGATGACGTGTCTTGCTTTAAGTTTCCCGCCGGTGGTAATGACGGCTCCGCCGACATGGGTCCCGCCGATGCGATTGCACTCTTCCTGAATCGCTGGACCGCCTTTTCTGCGGATTGCCCCGGCGACTCCTCCGCCCAGGATCAGTTGCGCGTTTGCGGCATTGACTATGGCGTCGGTGTCGAGTTCCGTGATGTCCCCTTGAACGAGCTCAATGGTGGTTTTGCCGACGTTCCTTTTCATGTCTGACCTCCTCCACCAAACAAACTGCTGAGGCGTAAGCCCTCACTCTCGGGAGCGATTCACCGCAGAGAACGGGGAGACCGCAGAGAGGATGACTCCAGCGCCATGCCACCTGCGCGTTCTCGGCGGCTTCGGCAAAGGAAGAAAGATTGAGACAGGATAACAGGACTGACTGGATTCTTCTATCTATCCTGTGTGGCGCCGAGGGCACCATTATCCTGCCCACCTCCCCTGCGTGCTTGGCGGCTTTGCGAGAGACCTGCCCGGGCTCTGGTCCTGGCAACGGCCCCACGGTAACCCGGAGTCCCAGAGCCTCGAAACGCGCCGCAAGGTACGGGTGTGACGGGCGCTATCCGAACAGCCGTTCGATGAAGAAGTCCAGGAACCGCTCGCTCTCGACATCAACCGCGACATTGCAGCCGGGTCGTCCGTCGTTCGCCGGCACCGTGAAGCCGGTCGTCAATTCACCCTGCGTCTCGACCGAAATTCTCTCCATTCTCGTCTCGACGAACGAGGGATCAATCAAAAGCGCCGCTGCCAGAGGGTCATGCAGAATCGGCAGGCGCGTCCTATCGCCCTCCTGCCACAGCTCGATCAGCTCGCAGAGCAGCCTGACGCCCTCCTTGCGGCTCGCCCGGAGCCTCACGAGGTCCTCCATTCTCATACGGCACTTCATGGTAACGTCCAGTCCGACCATTGTCCCACGGATGCCCGAATCGAACACCGTCTTCGCCGCGACCGGGTCGCACAGGACATTCCACTCCGCCCTCGTGCTGCCGAAGACCCCGATATGCCCGCCCATCATCACGTATTCTCTCACCGCCGTCACAATCCTCGGCGCCTTCCAGACGGCGCCGGCGATGTTCGTCAGAGGTCCGATGGAAAGAAGCGAAATCTCCCCGCGGTAACCGGGAATGGTCTCAATGATGAAATCAACCGCGCTCCCCTCGCGGGGATTACCCTTCGGAGGATGCTCGCGGAGAACCTCCGCCTGCCGGGGGAAATGCTCCGCGTCGGTGAAAACCTTCCTGTCTTCGTCAATCCGGTGGCCCACGCCGGGGACGACAGGGACATTCTCTCGCCCGAACGCTTCCAGAACCGCCAGCGCCAGTCTCGCTCTCAGGCGGACGTTCTTGAAAACCGTCGTTACGCCAACAAGCTCGATCTCCGGACAACTCAGCAGGAACCCAAGAGCCAGCGCATCATCAATGTCGTCTCCTATGTCCGTGTCGAGAAGAACCTTCTTCGGGGCCATGACCGATTCCTCAAACGTTCAGCCTCCTACACAGAACCGAGGCCTTTCCTCGACGTGCCCCCGCGCCTCGGCCGCCCGAAAAGGGACCCGCGCTCTGCGCAGAAATCCGCCGCTACAGAGAAACATAGTGCCCCACTTAGACGAATGCAACAGGGAACTTGCAGCGGTCACTCCGTCTCACTTTCGATAAACGCGCGCACGGTTTTCTTACCGGTGAGAAATGTCTGACTTGCGAGCGGCAGAAGACCGGCTATCAAGCCCCTGGCGCGCATCGAAAACATCGAGGCATCTCCGACGAGAAAATCGTCCTGCACCATGCGAAGGACCCCGCTCAGAAAATCTTGCACTTGCTGTGTGAATTGGCAGGAGAAGTGCTTATTCCGAGACGACAATCCTAACGGAAGCTGAGTTTTGCGGGGCTTTTAAGGGGAGCCGCCGAAAGCACCCAAAGGCCGAGAGGGAGAAGACTGCGCAGGGTTCCCCAAAAACGGCAATCTCTGCGCAGCCAAGCCACCCGCTCAGTCTATCCCCACGCGGGCCAAAATGCCGCTGTTTTCGACTCCCAGGAGGGAGGCTATCCGAGCCTATGTCGCCAAGAACCACGAGGTCAAAGGGCTTCTCCTTCGTTCAGGTCATGGTGCCCATGCTCATCGTGACCATGGCGGTCATTGGCCTATTGACCTCTTTTATCATGGGGCGGGCTCACATCGCCGTCGCTCGCCACCGAATCCAGGCAGTCCACGTCCTTAGAGCGAGATTGGAAGAACTCAAATCGAGGGGGTACGAGTATCTCAATACGTTCAGTCCAAACCCGACTGTCGAAACGGGCGTCGTAATGGACACCGGTCAGAATGAGCAGTCCCCCAACGACGACGTGAAGTGCACCCGCGCCACGTACATCACCGACAACGACGGAGACGGCGCCCTCGAAATCTCCCTCACGGTCACCTGGCAAGAGCGAGTCATGGGAGGCACGCAGAATTACGCCGAGAGCTTATTCACGGTTGTGGCGCCTACCCGGGCGAGGGACAGTTGAAACAACGAAAAGTCAGGAGATGGCTATTGGCGGACCTCCGGCATCCCGTACCGAAAACGAAATGTGCCCGAGGCAAGGGCGACAGAACACGCGGGCTCAGCGGCTTCACCCTCGGCGAAACGATGGTTGGGGCTTCGATTGCTGTCGTCATCCTGGCTGGGTTGCTGACCGTGCTTGTCATGTCCGTGCTGGCGTGGCAGGAAGGAAGTGCGGACCTGAACCTCCAGAGCAGCGGGAGGCTGATCATAGAGAAGATTATCAGGGGACCCGGCGGCCGGTTTGGCTTGAGGGAGTCCGCGGAAGGCGCCATCACGATTGACCAGGAAGGGAAACGGATAACTTTCCTCGTGGACAAGAACAATCCGCCTACCTACACAAGGAGCGATGACACGCAGAGTAGAGTTTATTTCCAAGCGAATCAAATCATGTATGACCCATCAACCGCGGCGGTGGGAGATGAGTCGCCAATCGTTTCTTTCGGACGCGTCGAGGATGTTCGGTTCCAACTCAGCGGAAAAGTAGTTCTCGTGGATTTGTGGATGACGGAGACTTCAGGAAAGGCCCATCCCTCGCACGTGAGATTTCAGACAAAAGCGTTTTTGAGGAAATCGGAGGACCCGGACTCGGAGACTTGAAGTTTCGCCGGGTGCGATTGAGGCGGGGGGGGAATACGAGCAACGGAGGCTGTAGCATGAAGAAAGCCGTTGATCGAAGAGACGAACGCGGGGCAGTTTTGGTTGCCTCGTTGGTTCTCGCGGTGGTCTTGGTCATAGGGGCGGCAGCCTTCCTGACACATACCTCCACGGAGGTGGTGCAGGTCAGGAGAAACATCGCTTCGACCCGCGCATTTTACTATGCGGAAGCCGGAATCAATTACGCTCAGTCGCAGGTCCTCCGCGGGTGGGAGCTGTCCATGTTCATAAGCCCGTTCTATTTTCTGGATTACAACACAATCACCACGTTGCCCGCGGACATGGTCGTGCAAGCTGGGACCCCGGAGCAAGGTGGGTTTCACGTCGAAATCATTGACGTGACAACCCCGTTCCGGGACGCCCGCGACGTGACGGTAAGGTCAACCGGAACCTATCGGGGGGAAAGCCGAACGGTCTCGGCGACATTCTGCCTCGAGCTTGCGGCGTCGAGAGCCTTTGACTACACGTACTTCCTCAACCACTGGGGATGGACACAGAATATCCCTTCTCGCTTTTTGATGAACGGCAATATTCGGGCAAACGGATACTTCTCCTTCTCCAATAGCAGCCTTTACGTGAACGGAAACCCCGAGTACAACTGGCTGCAAGGGGAAAAGCTATATAAGGACTCCGGAGGTATCTATTCCGGATTCCGAATCACGGGTGCCTCCTCCCTGAACGGCATGGGAAAACTCAACGTCAACCAGCACATGAACGAGGACACAAACAAGAACGGCGTCCTCGATGCCGGTGAAGACCACAACCAGGACCAAAAGCTGACCCGCCCGGAGCACGTAGAGATGCCCAATCTGACCGACCTGAACCTCTACGAGGAGCATGCCAGAGGATGGAAGGCAGGCGCCGGCGGCAGCATCAAAATCCAGGGCGCGGGACCCGGCGGAACTGACCTGGAAGTTTCCGACCCTATCTACGGCGACGAGCCGGGCGAGAAGGCAAATCTGGTGGTGTGGGGAACGGAACAGAATCCCATTGTAGTTGACGGGCCGGTTGTGATCAGGGGCGACCTCGTCATGAAAGGTTATGTCAAAGGCAAAGGCTCTCTCTACGTTCAGGGAAACGTTTACATCCCGGATAACGTCAAATATGTCAACCCGCCCGTTGGAAAACCGAACTACGATTATTTCGCCTATTCCACCCCGGAGCAGCGCTCCCAGGCCTGGCAGCAGGCCAGTTCGGAATGGCGCCAGCAGAACGCCGATAAGGACGGACTTGGGTTGTTCGCACGCGAGAGCGTCGTCATAGGGAACTTTCAATCGAGCACCTGGAGGTCGAGCGTCAGCACCTGGCTGAACAACCCGTCAAATGAGAGCGCCGAGCCTGTCAATGGAATGGACCACATGCCCAACACAACCGACCAGGGAGAGGCGGACGGTTTCTGGACGGTGGACCACTATACCCAGGACGACCTTCAAAGGGGATTGATCCCTCCTGGGAAGAACGTTGGAGACCCGGTTCCCGGATCCGGCGAGGATATAGACGGCGACGGCGAGCAGGACCCGAGAATCTCGCTGTCGGACTTTGACTTCAACGACCCGCACTATCCCGACCTCCATAAGAGTTTCTGGGGGGGGTGGACGCCTCCAGAACTCGGCTGGGATCAGGAGGACGAAGGCATCGCCTTCTCGCAGCTCACCAACCCGAACGGAGGCGATGCCCTGGACTGGATTGACGCGTTCCTGTACACCAACCACGCCACCGTTGCCAACTGGGGAAGAAATTCTCCGAAGATTCATCTCCTCGGAGGAATCGTCTCCCGGGTCGAGTCCATCATTCTAAGAAATGACGGAGCCGCAGATTGGACTCACGATGAAAGATTCACTGGCGGAGGACAGGAATTCGGGTTCATTCTTCCGAGGGTGAAGAAACCCTTGAAAGTTGTCCATTGGGCGGAAGTTCCCGCGGACTATGCTCTGGAGACTCCATGAGGAAAGATTGAGGACGACGATGTGCGCCAGAATTAGTCAAGAAAGCCGCTCACTCGACGGGCGCCCGCCCGCCATTCGCTCTCGGGCGCCTCTCAGAGGCGCGCCTTTCTGTCTGGCGCTGTTTGTCGTTCTCACGGCAATCAGCCCACGCGCCTCGGCAATGTTTGTTGCCTCGTCCGAGAAGGAGCTCCCAAAATCCGGGAGCAGCGAAGAGCCTCCGCCGACGCAACCCAGCCCCAGCCATCCTACGCAGCCCAAGCCGGATGCCCCGCCGACAACTCCGGAAACTGAGCCGGGGCCAACGGAAGGCGCTGAGGCGAGCGACGCAGTTGCGCCCGAAGACCTCAAGCTCACCGAGCAAATCCGGGACATCACCGTCTCCCCTCCTCCCACGCGGAAGGTCAACTCCAACACGTTCGCCCGGATGTCCGGGGAGAAGGACAAATTCAAGCCTGTGCTGGTCTCGGGGTCGGAGGGCGAGGCACAGGGCGTCTCCGCTTCCGCCACTGAAGACCTATCCGGCCCGCAGGAGAGGATTTTCGCCCTTGGTTCCTGGGTTTTTGTCATTTCGTGTGTGGGCGCCGCCGCCATAGCTCTTCTCCGTATCCGGAGACAAACCTCGCCGCATTGAGGCTCTGGCAGGATGGCGTGATCCCGATTCTGCTTGCCCCATACTGCTCGTCGTAATCCGCCCGTAGATGGCGTCGGACCGCAGGGTCTTCTGAGAGGAGAATGCGAATTAAGGCGTGCTGGTCCAGGCAACCCGTTGGACATCCAAGTCTGCGCCGAGGCCTCGAACGAAAGCGGGCTGATATGAAATCCGGATCGTGGCGACCCCGTCTCTGACAGGACCCTCTGTGCTGTTGCCCATGATGTCAATCACGACGAGTTTGGTGCTGGCTCTCAGCGTCACCACGGCTTCGTAGCTGGCAAGGTCAGACCACGCGACAAGAATGTTGTCCCCGCCTCGCCGAAACTGAAACCCGCTCAAGTCCTTGCCCAGGTTGACCTCCCTCACAAATCTGACCCCTTCTAATTGGTCAACCATCGTGCGGTATTCCACCGTCGCCCAGCGGGGAGAATAGTCCGCGTTCACGACCTGCCTCCCCTCGCCGACATTCCAACTGAAGACGAAGACCCTTGGAACGCCGAGGGCAAAATTCCGGACGTACGCTTTCGTGGGAGATTGGTTGTGCGCCCCATTGGCGCCGAAGTGGCTGGCCTCACCCGGCTTTGGCGGCTCGTCGCCCCCGCTGCCGCGAGATTCGGTGTTCCAGATGACCTTCTTGACTCCGGCAGCGTCGAGAGCTTTTTGGTAATGAGACAGCGGGGATATGTCTCCGAAAGGCCCCGTGAGGTAATGGACGCTCATGATGTCGTACAGGTCCGGGCGCTTGACGAGGCGCGGGAGAACTCCCCCGCCGTTATACATGCTCGCAGCGACGATTGTGGCATTCGGTTGGACGGCGCGGATCGCCCTGGCGGTCGTTTCCAGATACTCCATGTATTCCTCGTCGCTGCCCTTGAAGTAGCCGTGTCCCTCCGGTTCGTTGCCGATCTCCCAGGTGCGGCATATCTCCCCGTACCGCTTGACCACAGCGGCTACGACCTCGGCCCATTCCTTCGGGTCGGATGGCGCACTCAGGTTAAGCTCGGAGTCCCAATAGGCATGAACCTCTTTATCTTTCCGTTTCGAAATCCAGTCCGCCTGTCCGAGGAACTTCAGCATCAGGCACATCCCTTCCTTGTGGACGACGCGGACGAAGCTGTCGAAATTCCCTCGATCGAGACTGCCCACCGGAGCATCCCAGACGTATTGGCCCTCGCTGGGATTCAGTTGGGCGAGGGGGAGGTCTATGTCCACCCATCGGACTCCGGCGAGCTTTAAGCTATGGGCGAAGTCGGCAATTTGATTCGCTTTGAGCCTCGGCGAGACGATGGCCCCAAAGGGCGACTCCTCCACCGCTACAAGGTCTTTCCGAGGAGGGACTACTGCAAAGGTGGTGGAGGCGGCGCCGTTGGCGGCACTGACAGTGATCTTGTGCCATCCAAGACGAGGCAGCCGCCCCGTGTCCAGCACGATGACGGCGCAGCCGCTCTCTTCTCCCGGCGGCTGCTCCTCGACAACATTCTCGCCGTAGAAATCCACGACTCGCAGAGAAAGCCGACCCGATTTCTTCTGCACGATGAAGGACGCCCGTTCCCCGGCAGCGTACAGCCCTCCGGTCCGGCCGCATTGGATGGTCAGCACGCCGGTCTCACTCACCCCCGGGACCACGAGAAGGGATACAGTTAGAAGGGCGAAAGCACAGAAAGTAAGCCGAGCAATCATGGGACACCTCCCCAGGAATTTCTGTACCCAATTCAGCCAGGCCGCCGAGTTTCAATCCATCATAGCATTTCCCCCGAGTCCCAGACGAGCCGCCATGTTCTGGAATGCTTCTCGAGCAACTCCGCCCCACCCGACCCGCTGGCTTCGCGCCGGCGCCCCTTGTTAGCCACCTGCTTCAGCGGGTGGTGTAGCAGATGAAGCCACCCCTCCCCATCTTTCAGCAGGCTTCAGCCTGGCTTCTCGACCAACGCATTCATGCGAAATATGCCACTAAAACGTAGCCACACCCTTCGACTGACTGCCTTCTCGCCCATGCGCGACAATGTGCTATACTGCGGCTTTTGAACCAACAAACCGGTCAGCTCCGTGAACCGCGCCGACGGAACTCACCGGACAAACCTCCGTTGGAATCGCAAAGGGAAACGGGGGATACTCTGCACGGGTCTGCATCAGCTTTGTCGGAGTTGGAGCGCCTCTCATGGCGCCAAAACAGGCTGACCGAAGCGTCCTGCAAGCGTGAACAAGGAGGAGAAAATGAGACAAGTATTGGTGATGGCTCTAAGTATCGTGGCAATGGCATTCAATGCGTCGGCTGAGGAACCGGCGAAGCCGGTCGAATTGAAGACCGCTCGCTGGTCGAAAGAAAGGGCGAACGAATGGTATCAGAAGCAGCCCTGGCTCGTCGGCTGCAACTTTGCGCCAAGTACCGCCGTCAATCAACTCGAGATGTGGCAGGAAGATACTTTTGACCCCGACACGATTGATCGGGAATTGGGCTGGGCAGCCCGAATAGGCTTCAACTCCGCCCGCGTCTTTCTTCACGACCTTGCTTGGCAAGCCGACCCCGACGGCTTCAAGAAACGGATAAGCAAGTTTCTCGAGATAGCCGACCGTCACGGCATACGACCGATGTTCGTGTTGTTCGACGATTGCTGGAATGCCGATCCAAAAATCGGCAAGCAGCCGGACCCGATACCGGGGGTCCACAACTCCGGCTGGGTCCAAAGCCCGGGCAAGAAAATCGTGAATGATCCCTCGTCCTGGTCGAGGCTCGAACAGTACGTCAAAGACATCATCGGCGCCTTCGCAACCGACAAGCGTGTTGTGTTCTGGGACCTGTACAACGAGCCGGGCAACAGCGACCAGGGCGTCAAATCATTGCATCTTCTGGAGAAGACCTTTCACTGGGCGAGGGAAGCCAAGCCCACCCAGCCCCTTACCGTCGGTGTCTGGTTCGACAACAAACCGTTGAACGATTTCCAACTGGAAGCCTCCGACATCATCACGTTCCACAATTACAACGACGCCGACAGCCTGACTCGTCATATCACAGAGCTGAAAAAGCACGACCGTCCCGTCATCTGCACCGAATGGCTGCGTCGGAAAGTCAGCACCGTTCCAACCCACCTGCCCATATTCAAACGGGAAACCGTGGGATGCTACAACTGGGGTCTGGTTTCCGGAAAAACACAGACCATCTTCCCCTGGGGCTCGAAGCAGGGTTCGCCCGAACCAGAAACCTGGTTTCACGACCTATTGAGAAAGGACGGCTCGCCGTTTGACCCTCAGGAAATCGAGTTGTTCAGAGAGCTCACAGGGAAGAAGCGTTCTCTGGACGAGAAACCAGCGGATTCGCCCACGAGGCAATAGGGGCTGGAGGCCGCTTTCATCTCGCTCCGAGGAGAAGCTCGATGGTCAGTTGGTCAAGCTTCTCGTAGGGGAGGCGGGGCGCCATGAGCCTGTCCAAGTCGAACCTGGTTATTGCGATCGCTTCGGGCGAAGGCAGGGGCTTCTGGCTTCCTCGGATTTCAGCGAGAAGCTTCTGAATCTGCGTGTCGCCTTGATATTGTCTGACCTTCTCCCTCAACAGCAAATAGGTCCGCATGTTTCCTTCGACGAAATCCCACACGCCGTCGCGGTCTTCCGTCCGATACGGATGACAATCGAAGCTCTTCGTCCCCTTGTAGTCCGACGTTTCCAGTAGATACACGACGAAAAACGCCTCCTTGAGGTCCTCCGCTCCAAACCGGATGTCCTGGTCGTAGCGCAGCGGCTTTTGGCTGTTGAGATGAATGCCGCGGAGCTTGCCGGCGTCGAGAGCCTGAGCCACCCCATGGACGCAGTTCAAGCCCGCCATGCGCTCGTGCGCCAGCTCCGGCACAACGCCCCACTTCTCCGGATGGTCCAAAGTCGCGATGAAGCCGAGAGCGTGCCCCGTCGTCGGAAGGAAAATGTCCCCTCGCGGCTCGTTCGGCTTTGCCTCGATGGAGAGTTCGTAGTCCGGGTAGTTTTTCAGTACATATTCGGTGAGGAGGTTGCAGCATTCTCTCAGCCGCTTAACAGTATCCCGAGCGTCCTTGCTCGCCTCCACTTCCAGCCCGTCTCGTCCCCACCAGAGGTTGCAGAGTCGGCATCCCAGCTCGTACCCCATGTCTATCGCCAGCATGTACCGCTGCACGGCAAAGGCTCGGATACCAGGGTTATTATTCGTGAACGCTCCGTCCTTGAACACCGCGTGCGAAAAGCAGTTGCTTCCGCAGTTCGTGCACTTGACCTCGTGATCCTCCATCCTCTTCTTTGCCTCTCGCACCAGGCGGTCTCTCTCTCTGGCGTTCGCCCCCATCGGCACGAGGTCTTCCGCGTGCAATTCAAAGCTGTAAACGTTCCGTTTCCCAAGCTCCACGATGACATCGAGCGGGTCAACCGGGGGGCGAGTTGCCTCGCCGAACGGGTCTCGCCCGACGTTCATGATTGTCCACAGCCCAAATGAAAAACGGTCGCTCTTCTCCGGCCTCAGTGAATATGCATCCGCCATTGCTACCCCTCCCTTGCTTATCGGTTGATCAACGTCCGGCGAAAAATTTCTTCAAAGCGGAAGTGCGCTGACCGCTTTTTACCGATCAGCCGCACCTCATTCGCTTATCAAAAGAACCCAATCGCTAACTGCCGGAGGAACCGGCGACTGCCACCTTCCCCCAGAAATCCTCCCCGGAAGAAACCCTTCTCTCTTTGACCACAGGTAAAAGCCAAGCTCCGGAACAAACCACTTAGCCATGTACTCGCCCGGCTCTAAATCCAGCGTAACCCTCCCAGGTTCCGGCAGGTAAATCGCATAGCATTTCCCTTTCTTTGCAAGAACGTATCCCTTCCCCTCCTTGACGATTTCGTTGGCTGGCTCCATTTCCCACCAGGGCAAGTTTTCTTCAAAGAACTTTCGCATGTGCCCGGTCCAGGTCAAAATCTTCGATTCCGCGACGGCTTCGCCGTGCTGCCAGCCTTTCCACTCGCCGGTGGTCTGGTAACAGCCCGCCATCGCGATTTCCCACGCACGCCGGCGAACCTCCTCCTGCCCGCAATCCCTGTGCATCTCGTACCCGTACTCCTCGTTGATCTGAGGAATAATCCGCCTTCTCGCGACAGCATCCGCCCGCTGGGCAAGCATGAACGGATTTTGTCCGTCTCTCCACTTCTGATACATGGCGAAGCCCGCCCATTTCTCGAGGTCGTAATCGAACGTCTCATGCCCATGGGCGCTGACCAGATGCTCATAGCAATCCCATCGCTTGATTCGTCCGCCAATTTCGTTGCCCCATTCCGGACTGCGGTACTCCCTGTGCTCATTTCCCAGGTCCCACATCACGTTGCTGAACGCCCCGCATCGGGCAACCGCGTACCGATAATACATTTTCTCGAGCTGGCTTCCCGGCGGGGGCGCATCCTTTATCCCTCTATCCATCAGCATGATGACGGAAGCGACGACGTTCAGGTCGCGCATCCGCCTCAGAGCCTTTTCGCACTTCCTCCAATGAGCGAGATTGAACCGCGTGTGGTCGAACTCAGGGCTTCCCTCCTTGAGCTGGCGAGCTGGATGCTTAGCGGGCCATGGACAGAGAGTCCACGTGAAATCCCCCGACTGAGCCATCCCCTCGCCCCATTCGCCGTCGCTCGCCCGCCCATAATTCAGGAAGCGAATCCGATTGCAGCCCGTTGCGGCGATTCTCTCAATGCATCTCAGCATCCTCTCCTCGTCCGTCCACGATAGGAGATGGTACGCCGTCGTCCCGTTATAAAAATAATGCTCGCCGGTCCCCTCCCAGATGAAATGAAAGGCATGCTTCGGGTCAACCCGCACGATTCCCTTGTTCCCGCTGTTCTTCGCCCGAAACCTCCCTTTGAACTCCTTGCTGAACCCGTCGCTCTCTCGATACTTAACGACGTATGAATAATCCCCCGGCTCAGACGGCATAAAACGAATCTTGAAAACCGACCCGTCCTCCGAATCGCAGAAACCGATAACTTCTCTCCCGGCTTTGCCTTTCTTCCAGAACGTGCCGGTCACCTCCACCTCGGTAAACGGATTTGCCACGTGTGACTGTTGCGCCTCTATGCTGACCTCCACAAAGTGGTACGTGTCCACCACGGCGAGATTCTGAGAGATGCTTATCTCGGTCTCCGCCTTGCCTGGGATAGGCAGGCACGCCATGTATAGAAAAAACACGCAACCCCATCTTCCCGCGCTTCGCGACATAGCCTCTCCTCTCCCCGTCCGGCGTTCCTGATGCCACCGCTGTCAGTCCGCGCATTGTATCCTATAAAACCGGATACCTTCGGTCGGATTCTCACTCCAAGTCGTCGTTTTCCCGCCTGAGGGCAAGTCGCTCGCGGCAGGGCTTAGTGCGTTGAGCAGGGGGCCCGCGAGGACGTTGTATATCAGATACTCTGCGCTATCCCATCGAAAGACGACCTCTCCGCCGCTCTGTATCGTAATCCCGGTCACCGCAAACCGATAGCCCTCATAGTAAAAGACGAGACCGTCGTAATTGCCGATCAGCAGGTCAACCATGCCGTCGCTGTTCCAGTCAACCACCTCCAGACGCATCCGGTATCCCGTGTCTATGTTGGCCAGTCCTACACCCTGCAAGGGAGCTTGCAGACGCACCGGAGCGGTCAGCGTCGGAACCGCGTTCATCCCGATGTTCTTGCACCAGCTCACATTGTTGCTCGCGCTCCTAAGAAGGTCTTTGAGACCATCCCCGTCCCAGTCGAATACCCGAACAGCCGAACGCACACCAGGATACGAGCCCGCAGCCGGCTGAACCAAAGAATCCTGCTCGTACACTGGCGATTGAGCGGTCCCCATGTTCCTGAAGAAATGGACATTGCCGCTGGCGTCCCCACACATCAGGTCGTTCAGCCCATCTTCATCCCAATCGTGAACATAGGGTGTCGCGCGGGCGCCAACCGTGAGCGTGGAGCCGCCAACTATAAGCAGAACGCCGCCGGCGAGTATCGGCTCCGCATCTGTGTTCGTATTCTTATAGAAGTAAACGTACCCTTCAGCGCCGGTCCCCACCAGCAAATCCCTTTTCCCGTCGGAGTCGTAGTCGAAAACCCATGGCCCAGGCGCCCCGCAGCCACTGCCCGGGTGCTGGATGTCCAAACCATTTGCCTGAATGTTGACGAAACCGGAGAATGCGGGTTCCTTGTCCGTGCCATGATTTAGATATAGCGCTACCTTGTCGGCGGACCGGTAGCCCACGACGAGGTCCTTCAGACCATCGTTGTTCCAATCGCATACGCAAGGGATGGCGTGGTCGCCGGGGTCGAGAGGAACACCGCTTGAGAGCAGGTACTCTGCGGGCCGGAGCATCGGCTCCTGAGCGGCAACCTCCGGCAGGAAAGCGCTTGTGCCGAACACAAGGCTGAAAACCAGGGCTGCAAATGTTTTGGGGTTCATTTGTCGTTTATCTCCCAGACCGCCACAAAATGCCGTTGGCATATTTCTATACCGTCTTTCTATACCGTCGGGCCTTCCTTGGCCAAGTTGTTTGTTCGATGAGCGCTGTGGACACCGTGGGCAGCAAGGATAATAATGTCGCTGGGCAACGGCTCACTCCGTGAACCGCAACGTCAGTTTCATGGCTCAGCCCGCAATCGAGTGAAATGGCGAGGGTCTGAGCCAACCGCCCTTGCAAGACCAGAAAACTCGAAAGGCACGCAATGAAGATGTCCACGATTCCCGCTCTCCTTCTCGTCACGGTTATGGCAATCGGCACACAGCCAGCGGACACGAAGGGCTTTGAGGCCCTGGTTTGTCCGCCTTCCACCGGCAATGTCCACAACACAGAAGCGTCCCTGGTCCCATTGCGAGACGGGCGGCTTCTCCTTGCCTACACCCGGTTTCACGGCGGGGCAGACGATAACGACTCGGCGGACATCACTGGCAAAACTTCCTCCGATGGCGGGCGCACCTGGTCGGACCCCTTCGTCCTCCAGAAGAACGATGGGCGAATGAACGTCATGTCCGCGTCGCTCCTCAGGCTTTCGACGGGAGAGATTATGCTCGGGTATCTGAGGAAGAATTCCACGGCGGACTGTTCCTTCTGGGTCAGAAAATCAAAAGGCGAGGCGAAAGCGTGGGGAGAGGAAGTCCTTGTAACGAAGGACAAGGCGTATCACGTCGTCAACAACGACCGAATCGTCGAACTCAAGAGCGAGCGGCTGCTCGTCCCTGCGGCCGATCACGGCGATTATCGAGAACGAAAACCCGCCGCAGGTGTTTGCTACCTCTCGGACAATCATGGGGAATCCTGGCGGCGAGGAACAGGGGTTGTTCGCCTGGGCGGAGTCGGCTGCCAGGAACCGGGCGTGGTCGAACTGAACGATGGGCGCGTCTATATGATTATCCGGACGAGCCTTGGGCGTATTTACGGGTCGTTCTCCTCCGACGGCGGCGAGACCTGGACTACGCCCCAGCCCACGGCGCTCCGGTCACCGACCGCTCCCGCCTCCATCAAGCGAATCCCCCGGACAGGCGAGCTTCTCCTCCTCTGGAACAATTCTCCGACGCAGAGGCGTGTCCCATTGACCTCCGCCATTTCCCGCGACGAAGCCAGGACATGGGTCAACATCAGGGACATCGAGCCGGACAATGAGACGAACAAAGGAGGGAGTTTTGCCTATACGAGCGTCCTCTTTATCGAGGACACGGTTTATCTGACTTACTGGACAGCCCTTCCGACGGGGTACGGGCTGAAGCTCCGCGTCATTCCCGTCGCGTGGTTCTCATCGCCGCCGCAGCCGGAGGCCTAAACGTAAGCCCTCCGTTGCGGGTGGAGTACCAACCAAAAGTCCGAGCCACCCGCCAGTCAGACCGTCCCCGTTTATTATTCGCGCCGATCTCGGTTCATCCGGCCGAAAATCAGCTCGACGCGGCTACGAGCGGGACGCGAAAGGTCTCTCGCAAGGCCACCAAGACGCTAAGGGCGACGGAGAGTCAGGGCGGGAGGCCCCTTGCCCCGCCTTCGGCGGGGTTGGCCAGAGGAAAAGTCAAGCCTGAGAGGGGCAGTTTCATCGTCCGCGGGTGAACAAAGTTCATGAGCGACTGTGGTTCCATCCCCCCTGCCGACAGAGGCGAGCCCGCCGGAGCCAAGGCCTCCGCCGCCCGGGAGTGAGGGGCCGCAATTTCGCAAAAATTCTTCTTGACAAATGGCGCCAACAGTGGTTTATTCACTTGGGGGGAATATGGG
Organism: uncultured Verrucomicrobiota bacterium; assembly: GCA_964516325.1. GTDB lineage: Bacteria > Auribacterota > JABMQX01 > JABMQX01 > JABMQX01 > CAZFAP01. Next base: position 16 of record CAZFAP010000060.1, on the reverse strand, counting down.
AGTTTGGGGTCCTGAG
>CAZFAP010000059.1:0-25761 GCA_964516325.1 uncultured Verrucomicrobiota bacterium | reverse complement strand
GTTCACGTCATCTCTGGTCCATGGTCACGTATTGGATCTCCCGTTGTCCCACTGACATCGCTCGGGGACGGAAGATCTGGTTAATGGGAATGTACTCGAGCACTCGAGCGCACCATCCCGCGATTCTGCTGACGGCGAAAATCGGCGTGAACATGGCAGGCTCGATGCCGAATGCGTAATAGATGGTGCCCGAATAGAAGTCAACGTTCGGGAAGATTCCCTTCTCTCCGCACGCTGCGATGACCTCATCTTCCATCCTTTTGGCGATGCGATAGAGGTGTCCCATTCCCATCTTCTCGGTTACTTCCTTGGAGAATTTGCCGAGAATCCTGGCTCGGGGGTCGTACGCCTTATAGACGCGGTGTCCGAAGCCCATGATCTTCTTCTTTTGCGCGATGCATCCCTTCACGTATCGGCTCGCGTCCTCTTCGTCCTTTAGCTTCAGCAACTCCGCGAGGGCTTGCTCATTCGCTCCCCCATGGAGCGGTCCCTTCAGGCTGGCGATGCCGCCCACAATCGCCGAGTACATGTCCGACAGAGTGGAGTGAATGCACATCGTGCTGAACGTCGAGTTGTTCATCCCGTGATCCGCGTGCAAGATCATCGCCACGTCCATGACTTTTTCTGTCAGTTCATCGGGCTTCTGCCCCAGAGTCATGAGCATATAATTGGCTGTGTGATCGAGACTCGGGTCCGGGTCAACCGGCTTCAGACCCTTGCGAATCCGTGCGATTGCCCCGCCTATCGTTGCCATCTGGGCGACCAGCTTGATCGAAATCTCCGTCTCGCTCTCGATGGTCCCTTTGTCTGAATTCGGGTCGAGACATCCCAGGACCGACACCCCTGTCCTCAATGCCGCCATCGGATGCGTTTGCTTTGGCAGGTCTCTCAGCACGTCCATGACTTTTCCCGGGACGGCCCGGTTCGCCACGAGCTTCTTCTTGAACTCCTCCAACTCCGCCTGCTTTGGAAGTTTTCCGAAAAGGAGCAAATAGGCAGTTTCCTCGTAGGTGGAGTGCTCCGCGAGGTCGAAGATGTTGTACCCCCGGTACACTAACCACCCTTTTTCTCCGTCCACGTACCCGATCTCCGTCTCGTTCGTGATAGCTCCCTCCAGCCCTTTGTTGAGCTGAACGGTTACCGGCCACTCCATCTTCCCCACGTATTTCGGTTGCGCCATAGGCTTACCCTCCCTTCCCAAAAGTTGTTGCTCGGACTTGTTGGGGTCGCCGCGACAAGCGATTGTACGCAGCGCCTCTCTTTTTATGCGTTATCGTTGCAGAACACGGGCAACCGGCGCCGTGCCTATGACTTCCGGCATTGCTCCTGAAGCTCGCGGGCTGCTCGGATGCCTTCCTCGAACGCATGAAGGTTTAACTGCTCGGTTCCCCTGGGGACGCTTGCTCGAAGCGCCGCCTCGAACGCCCTCCGGGACACATAAGGCGTTAACTCACAAACGGCGCCCAGAGCCACCACGTTGGCCACCATTGCCCGTCCGACGACGTTCCTTGCTATTTCTGTGAATGGCAACTTGTAAGCTGCTGGAGTGGGGACGTCCTTCACGTAAAGCGAATCAACGATCAGGACGCCATCTTCTTTCAGGTCTGGAGAGTACCTGTCGCAGGACTCTTGATTGAGGCACAGCAAAACGTCCAGCTTTTCTGCGAGAGGATAGTCTATTGGCTCGTCGCTCAAAACAATGTCCGACTTGCTTGCTCCCCCTCGCGCTTCCGGACCGTAACTTTGCGTTTGGACGGCATTTCTCCCGTCATAGACCGTAGCTGCTCTCCCGTAAATGACCCCCGCCAGAATGAGCCCCTGTCCTCCCGAGCCGCTCAGCCGAACGCCCATTACGCCGGGCAACCTTTGTCTCTTCTCCTGTTCAGGGACAAGTTCTGGCGCCTCCTCACGGCTCTCTTCATCAGGAGCAGCCGTCATCATTTTGTCTATGAGCTTTTGATACCTTGCTGCGTACTCCTCTCGTTCCGATTCCTCGAGAATCCCGATGGGGAACTTCCCGTCGCGCTCTGCCTCCGGCATTTCTTCCCAATTTTTGAGCCGAACCGCGTTGTCCCTGAGCAGCTCTATCATCTTCACGGCCGATGCAAGCCGGTTGCGGCGTCCGAAGCAGGTGGGGCAGTTGGACATCACCTCCACCATCGAGAAGCCCTTGTGCTCTATCGCCTTCTTGAACAGGCTCACCATCACGGCGAAGTGATAGACCGTGCTTCGTCCCACGAATGTTCCGCCTGCCCCCGCGCATAGTTTGCACAGGTCAAACGGCGGCTCCTGGCATCCGTACGGCGCCGTCGAGGCTCGGGCGTCGAGAGGAGTCGTCGGCGAGTATTGCCCCCCCGTCATTCCGTAGATGTTGTTGTTCACGACAATCGCGTTGATGTCAATGTTTCTCCGACAGGCATGGATCAGGTGGTTTCCACCGATTGCCGCCGCATCGCCGTCCCCCATGGCGGCGAAAATGACGAAATCGGGATTGGCAATCTTCAACCCCGTGGCGCAGGGCAAAGCCCGCCCGTGCGTAACGTGGATGGTGTTGAAGTCAACGTAGGTGGGCATTCTCCCGGTGCACCCGATCCCGGACACGAACACAATCCTATCCCGCGGTATGCCAAGCTCGTGGATCGCTGTCAGTAACGCGGTCTGGACAATTCCGGTCCCGCACCCAGAGCACCATACCGTCGGAAACTTCTTGTCTTTCCGCAAGTAGTCCCTGACCGGGGCAAGTCTGTCTTGAAGTCCTGCTGGCATTCTCGATTTCCTTACTCAGCCTTCCCGCGCGTCCGGGAAGGCATATCCTTCGCAGTAGCTTCCGGGCGCCGGGAGCAGCGGCGGTCGCGTCCCATCACTTTGCCACCGAGGCCGCTATCTGCCCCCAGGACCGCTTCTTCATCACACGCTTCACCTCTTCCAGGAGCTCCGCAGGCGAGAAGAGCTCGCTGCTAACTTTCGATAGGCTGTGAACCGTCGCCATTCCACCCGCTGCTCGTTCCACTTCGCCCACGATTTGTCCCAGGTTAAGCTCGGGAACGATAACGTGCTTTGCCTTTCGCGACGCCTTCGCCACGACGCTTCGGGGGAACGGCCATATCACAATCGGCTTCATCAATCCGACCTTGAATCCCTCTTTTCTCGCCAGGTTCACGGCGCCTCGGGCTGCTCTCGCCGATGAACCGTACGCGAAGAAAAGCAGTTCCGCATCATCTGCCATGTAGCATTCGACTTCCCTCAGCCCCGGCTTATCCTCGGTCACCTTTCTCTGAAAGCGGAGCATCAGCTTCTCGATTTCGTCTGCCCTCGATGTGGGAAAACCGGAGTCGTCGTGCGTCAGACCCGTTACGTGATACCGATACCCGGCTCCGAACTTCACGAAAGGCGGGACGTCCCCGAAGCTCTCATCGTAGGGACGGTAGTCTTCTGGTCCAACGGTTGGCTTCGGCCTTTCGACCAGTTTGATTTCTTCGGGAGGCGGTATTTCGATGCTCTCCCTCATGTGCCCCACCGACTCTTCCGTGAGGAAAATCGCAGGGACGCGGTATTGCTCGGAAAGGTTTACCGTCTTTATCGTCAGGTCAAAACACTCGTTTACCGACGACGCGATAACCGCCACTATCGGGTAATCGCCATGAGAGCCCCATTTCGCCTGCATCATGTCAGCCGAATGCGTCTTCGTCGGCAAGCCGGTGCTCGGACCTCCCCTCTGCACGTTCACGACAACGCACGGAACTTCCAGCATGGATGCCAGGCCGATGTTCTCCTGCATGAGCGAAAACCCCGGTCCGGACGTCGCGGTCATGGATTTTGCTCCCGCCATCGAAGCCCCGATGATAGCCGCCATGCTGGCGATTTCATCTTCCATCTGAATGAACTTTCCCCCGACCTTCGGAAGTTCCTCGGCGAGCATTTCGGCGACCTCGGTCGAGGGAGTTATCGGATAGCCCGCGAAAAACCTGATTCCGGCGGCGAGGGCGCCCAAGGCGATGGCTTCGTTTCCCTGAACGAACACCTTCTTTCGCCCCTGGCTCACCTCACTGCCCCCCTTTCGCTTTCGGAATCAGGAGAATTGCCATATCCGGGCACATATTGGCGCAGATTCCGCACTGCTTACACTTCTCGGGGTATTTGACGACGACCTTGCCCGTCTCCAGAACGGCAAAAACTTCGGCGGGGCAAAACGCGACGCAGAAACCGCAGTTCTTGCACCACAGCTCGAAAATATCTATGGGCTCCGTCCGCATCCTCTCTGGAAAAGGAACAACCTTTTTCCGGAGGGTGGGACGCGTCTTGGCAAGCTCAGAGGTCACGTTATTTCCGCCTTGGGTAGCACGCCACTGCACCGCCCGCCGGTGCGGTTGCTTCTCGGCACGCTGGCGCCTTGTATCTCACTCTTATACGCCTTGCGTCGTTTGCGTATATTTGTCTTCATCTATATCACCACTCGCCGCCTACCTCAAGGAGTTTTTTCCTCGTCGCGGGATTTCTGATGTTCCGGAACCGGGCTACGTCTTCGTGGCCTCTGGACCTTTTTGCGCTCGTTCGGAGCCTGGAGGTCCGTGGGCTACACCCAGGGCCAATTTGTGGCGCCCCGTCAGAACCGGGGTTCTGTCGCGGAAATACATCCGCAAACGATCAGACCAGCGGAGCCGGCAGGACAAAGAACAAAAAGGCAGCCGCCAATTCACTGCGCCTGAACTTTGTAGAACCTCGCCTTAGCGAGTCCCGCCGTCGTGTCGGTAACGGTAATCGTCAACCCATCCCTTTTCGGGCTTAACCCAAGGAGTCTCCAACCGGCTTCCTGCCGCAGGTCGTCCCAGACGTACACGGCATAGTTTCTCCCCGGCTCAGCCTGCCAGCTAAAGGAAAAACTCCCTGTGACAGCGTCCCGTTCGGCATGAATGACCCCCAACGTCCCGTCTCCGTAAAAGGGGACGTAATTCTGCTTCAGCACGGTCACCGAAAGCCCCCCGCGGCTCGTTGGCGAAATGGCAAACGCCACTTTTCCCTCGTCATCCGTGTATCCTCTGGCTTCCACGTCGGGGGAAGCGGATGCCCCCTTGTACTTTCTCACGGTTATGAGCGCGTCTCGGACCGGCTCGCCCTCTTGACCTCTCACGGCGACCTCGACGGATTGTTCGCCCGCCTGCACCCACTCCGGATATTCCACCGTCCCAAACGAAAGCGGAGGGCGAGTCCGAATGGACATCTCCGGATCACCAAGCAGGACGTATATCCTCGAGTTGTATTCGGCCGAAAACGGCCCCGTTCCAGGCAGCTCTTCCATAGTTCTGATCTGTGCCCAGTTCACCGCTGCACCCAACGCGTGAATGCCCTCATCGAAGGCGGCTTTGAAAAGGTTCTTATCGAGGTAATCGTTCGCCACTGACCCTGCGTCCGCCGAAGCCCCGTAATACGCGACGGCTCCGCCGCCCGGCAGCTCAAGGAATTCCTCTCCCAGGGAATCATCGCTTTTGATGTGATTATCAAGGCTCGCCGCGCTGAAGATTATCGGTGTCTTTTCCGCGTTTGTCAGGTTGATGACGTCGGGGACGATGCACCAGCTCTGCCCTGCTGCTCCCCACATCCACCAGCAGTCCGCTCCGCCCTGGCCACGGTAGTTCACGATTCCCCTTCCCTCCCGAAGGGCGTTGCCGATGGCCGAATTCGCCGCCCCGGCGCCTCCATACACCGTGTCGAAGGTCGGCATTGCGAAGGAATAGGGATACAACCTGATGGACTCTTTGCAGGCGGTGTATTTTCCCGGATAATCCTGCTTGTGGGCGACCAAAAGAGCCTTGCCCAGCCACGTTTTATCCTCGCCGGAGGACATCCTCTCGTAATCCAGAGTCTTCTTTATCACATTGTCCACGTCCTGCGCATTGTCCGCGGGCAGCCGGCCGACAAAAAGGTCTGGAATCGTGTCTTCGCCGGAAACCATCGCATACTTGATGTCCGAAGAGCAGTTCTCCGTTGGGAGTCCCCACTCATGACCCGGATAAGGCGGCGACGCGACCTCCTCCACATCTCCGACGAGCAGGACGAAGACATCGCCGCTCGCATGCTCCTCGTAGAAATTCCGTATCGCCGTCCTGATTTCGTCAACGTCGTTAGGGACTTGTGACGGAATCGTCCGAGTTGCGACGCTCAATCCCTTTGCCCTCTTCCACCACGTTAAGGGAAGAACCTCCATATAGTACTCGTCGGGAACGATGATCAGGTATGCTCCGCATTCCTCGCGTCGAAGAGGCGACAGCACGGGCTTGATTAGCTCGTAATTGGCGACGAGTCCTTCGTACATTCTCTCGTACGTGATAGAGACCGAAGGAAGCTCCGAGAGCGGCTGCCCTGCGTGTTCGACCCTCACCTTGAAGTGCCTGTAGATTTTCAGAGCGCGCTCCAGGGTAATGTACACGAAGGGATAGATTTCGACCCTCGCTACCCTCAGATTATGAAACCCGCCCACCCTGAAAGTCATGAGCGAAGGACTCTTGTAGTCAAAGGGGTAATGGACGACAGCCTCGTAGAACTTCTCCTCGAAATTGAACTTGAGTCGGGGATATTGTTCCGACGAGAACGCCTGAAAGGGATAAACCATGATGTTCTCGATGGTGCTGACGGCGGATTCGTCAATTTCGTAGCAGCCGGGACCGGCCACGGCCTTCTCGGCGTCCGACAACACCGCAATGTACCGGCGGATGAGCGGCAGTTCCGCACTCCCAACGTTCGTCATTGTCCCGTAATTGGACATCGGATCACGCGGAAGGAATATGCGGCCGAAGTTTATCGTCCCCCAACTCGTCTCCTTTTCTATGTTCTCCATGAAAAAGCCGTGGACGACAATCTCGAATGTCGTGTGGTTGGCGTCCGACTCGATGACCCGCACCTCCGGCGGGGTCCCTTCCTGACTGCCATCCCACGTCAGCCATTGAAGGGTTTCGTCAGCATTGCCGCGCGCAGTCGCCAACGTTGCCAGGAGGGCGAAGGCAAACGCTGCGATGCTTGTCGCCCCCCTTTTCACTCGTCGCGGAAGCGATTTTCCCTGCCAGAAATTGACCATTTCTTCCTGCAAGCGTCGGTGTTAGGTTTCTACGTCCTCAGATTACGTCCACCAGACTCATGGCAATCAGTCTTGTCCGTCCGGGGATGAGGGCGCTCTTGCTGACAAAGAGACCCGGCGGCGCCTGCCTTCGCTTGTGCTCGCTTCGATAAATCCTGTGCACAACATCTCGAACAGTATCTGGATTATAGCCCATTGCCACGACATCTTTCGGCGTCTTTCCTTCGTCCAGCAACGCCGACAGAATCGGGTCCAGCACGTTGTACGGGGGAAGCGTGTCCGAGTCTCTTTGGTTCGGCTTCAGCTCGGCAGAAGGTTCCTTATCGAAAATGCTGCGGGGGATGACCTCACGCTCGCTGTTAAACAACTCCGCAATCCGATAGACCATCGTCTTGGAGACGTCCGCTATGACAGCCAGTCCCCCCGCAGTGTCGCCGTACAGCGTGCAATATCCTGTCATCGCCTCCGAGCGGTTTCCCGTCGTCAGGACGAGATGCCCGAATTTGTTCGAGAACGCCATGAGAAGATTCCCTCGGACCCTCGCTTGAATGTTCTCCTCCGTGATGTCTTCCGGCAGCCCCTTGAACTCCTCACCCAGCGACGAGACGTACGAATCGTAGATTGGCGTGATTGAGACCGTACGACACTCGATGCCGAGGGTTTCAGCCACCTGCTTCGCGTCCGGAAGACTCTCCGCCGGAGTGTACATGGAAGGCATCACCAGAGCTAACACATTTTCTTTTCCGAGAGCTTCAGCCGCGATGCAAGCGACCAACGCCGAGTCCATTCCGCCGCTCAGTCCGAGAATGGCTTTTTGAAAGCCGCACTTGCGGGCGAAATCTCGAACGCCCAGGACGAGGGCTTTGCGGACTTCTTCGACTTCGTTCCAATTGGGCCATCCCGCGTTGCTCGGCGAGTCGAGACCAAATACGACGAGGTCCTCCTCGAAGCGTTTGGCTCTTGCGATGATTTCGCCGGTCGCTGAGACGGCAAAGCTTCCCCCATCAAAGATGAGCGAGTCGTTCCCGCCGACTTGGTTGACGTAAAGCAGAGGCACGCCATATCTCAGCGCGAGGGCCCGCGCTGCTTCCTCCCTCTCGGCGCTTTTGTCGGGCCAGAAAGGGGACGAGGCGGCGACTATGAGCAGGCGGGCACCCTCCTTGACAAGACGACCCAGCAGGGTTTTTCTTAGCTGTTCTTTCTCCCAGAAGTCCTTGTCCGTCCACGCGTCTTCCGATATTGCCAGGCCAATTCTCAAGCCTTTGAAATCGCAGACCGTCCCCCCTTTCCCCGCTGCGAAGTGTATTCGCTCGTCAAATCCGGCGAAGGCAGAAAGGACGGTCTTCTGGTGACGGAGAAGAATCTCGCCGTGGTGAAGCAGAGCTGCAACGTTATAGAGACGCTCCTTGCCGCCTTCCTCGTCGCGCTCGATGTAGCCGCAGACGATCCCGATTTCACAGGATTCTTCCTTTAGCTGCTCAAGCGCCTTGAAGTTTGCCGAAACGAAATCTCGCCTTTCAACCAGCTCCTTTGGCGGATAGCCCGGAATGCAGAGTTCGTGGAAGACGATCATATCCGCCCCCGCAGCCTCCGCCCGGTTGGCGTACTCGACCATCTTCTTGACGTTGGCGCCGATTGCGCCTACCGTCGTATTGATTTGTCCGAGAGCTATCTTCATTGCTCGCGTCGCTTTCTGCTTTGCTCGGCGTTCAGACCAGAATATCTTTCACGACGTCAATCGTTTTCCCGGCGTCGCCGGTCGCTTGCGCTTCCCGAAGTCGGTCTCTTCTGGCGTAAATCAGGAGAGCTTTCTTCATGAGATTCCCGAAAAGCTCCCGCGAGAGCGCCATTGCCTTGACGGGGTCCATTCGATACGTGAACTGATCCTCGCCGAACCATCCGCCGTAGCCCGTGTCTATCGCCGCATAGCAGAAATCCACGAACCGCCAGTTATCTCCGGTGCCCGTGACGCGGTCCTCGTCGTTGGAGTGCGCCTTGGCATTGTTCACATGGAAGTTGACAATCGGCACGCCAAGCACTTGCCCGACGTAAAGATTATCCGCTGGCTCGTTGCAGTACATCTGCTCGTGCCCGTAGTCAATGCAGACGCCCATATTCTTCCCGCCGCATTTCTCGTTGACGTACTTTGCGACGAGCATTGCCTTGTGCGTCGTCGAGATGACCATGTTTCCTTCTCGCGGCTCGTGGAGCTTGGCTTCAATTCCGAACTTCAGCCCGTGCTTTTTCGCCTTCGTGTTAATCTTGACGCAAGCGTCGAGAAATCTCTCGAAAATCTCCCCGTAATTCACCTCGAAATTATAGTCCCATCCATCCGAGCCGGGCCACAGGGCGACGCTCTTGCATCCGACTTCTTTCGCAATTTCCACGCCCTGCAATGCGACTTCCAGAGCCGCCTCGCGAATAGAACGATTCGCATTCGTCACGCCGCCGAGCTTCCATTTCGGGTCGGTGAAGAGGTTCGTGTTCATGTTCGTCGGCTTGACTTTGTACTTGGCGAGAGCCTCCTGAGCCATCTCGATTTTCGCCGGGTCTTTCTTGTATTTCTCATCAATGAAAAGGTTCTCGTGGAACTCGATTCCCTCGATTCCCGCCTCTGCCACCCTGCGGATTTGGGCGACGATTCCCGAATCGAACGTCGGGTCGTCGCTCATGTACCCGACCGGCGCGAACCTGTCCGCAAAATCTCCCGCGCACCAATGCCCCGCCGCAAACTTGATCCCAAACTCTTGAAAAAACTGATCGAGCTTCCCCCCGCTCAAATATCCTCTATATCTTCGATTCAGACTTTCCAGACTTTGTCGTGTGACTTTCATTTTCCAACCTCCTGGTGCTTAGTACCTCAGTCAGAAGGGCGATGCCGGTCTCCTTTCGGCTGGTCTATCCGAACGGCATCTTGGAGATGAACACGTTCATAAAATCTTTCTCGGCCGAAAGCTCGTGCAGCGCGACGATTTTGTGAATCTCGTCCGCTTGGTTCCTGACCCGCCTCGAGAGAAGATACATCTTTGCGCCTTCGAGAGCGGAGTTTCCGACGGAGATGACCCTGTCCAGCGGAAGGTTTGGAATCAGCCCGATTCGCATCGCGGATACCGGATTCACGTAGCTCCCGAAAGCCCCTGCAATCAATACCCGCGCGATGTCCTCCAACTCGATGCCCATCTTTTTTCTCAGTATCTCGATTCCCGCGGCGACCGCTGCCTTCGCTGCTTGCACCTGCCGGATGTCCTGTTGGGAAATATTGACCTTCGAAGACAACGAGAATCTCTCTTCCCTGCCTTCTCTCTTGAGTCTCTTTTCAATCTTGGGCGATAAGTCGTTCGGCAGCTCTGAGGGACCCGCCATCTTGCCGGTATGGTCGAGGATTCCGAGGTCAAGCATGCACGCAACGGCGTCCACAAGCCCTGAGCCGCAAATGCCGGAGGGCCGGGCGTCTTCTATCACGTGGACTCGAATGTCCTCTTCGTCGAACCACACTCGCTCGATGGCGCCTCTCAGCCCGATCATCCCGCACTCGATTTTCGCCCCCTCGAAAGCTGGTCCCGCGGCGGCATTGCTGACGAGCAGTCGGTCCTTGTTCCCCAGAGCAATCTCAGCGTTTGTCCCCAGGTCAATGAAGAGTTGAATCTCTTCGCTTTCGAGAAGTCCCTGGGAGATGATTCCGGCGACGATGTCGCTGCCGATGAAGCCGCTCAAATTGGGCGGGGTTTGAATCAGATACGGACCGAGTCTCGGTCGCAGCCCTTCGACCGGGCGAAGTCGCACTCGTCGGCAAATCGCCGGGGCATACGGCGCCTCCCCAATGTACGATGGGTCAATCCCGAGGAACAGATGCTGCATTGTCGGGTTGCCGACAGCGATCGCTTCGTTAATGTCCAGCAGCTTGACCCCAGCCTCCTTGCACGCTTCGTCAATCATCTCCGAGAGCTTTTCAGTGACTGCCCACCAGAGTTCCTCCAATCCGCTGGGTTTCTCCCGACAACGCTGAATCCTTGAGATCACGTCCGCCCCAAACTCTCTTTGCGGGTTCAGGGCCGCCCCGACGGCTTTTTCCTCCCCGGTGTTCATGTCAATGAGGGAAACAACCAGCGTGGACGTACCGATGTCTATGGCCAGTCCGGAATTCTTCGCGGTCGTGTTGCCCTTCTCGATCTTCGTTATCTCCTCCCCAACGACCGTCGCCGTCACCTGGTAATTAGCCTCACGCATAGTGCGGGGAAGTTCGGACAACACGCCGGTATCAATCGGAAGATCGCCCATCTCCAGCTTTTCCAAAATCAGGTCAGCGTCCCCGATCGGCCTTTGGAGGCTTTGGGGCTGCAACTGGAGGAAATGTTTTGTTGCCGCGGGATCAATTTCCTTCTCGACAGAACGCCCTTTCGCGAGAATCTTCGCGGAGGCGTCCGCACTCGCCGGCGGCACGAAAAGCTCGACTCTTTCACTAACCTTCGCCAGGCACGCCAGTCGCCAGCCTTCGGCGATCTCGTTTTCCGACAAGTGACGCGCATCGCTATCGGAGGGTAAGGGCGCCCCCTTGATAAATCGAACGCGGCACTTGCCGCACGTCCCTTTACCTCCGCAGACGCTCTCGACAAACAGCCCATGCTTTCGGAGGTTATCGAGGATGGTCAGGGAAGGGTCAGTGGGAATTTCCAGACCGGAAGGTCTTATTCTCGCTCTATTGGTGTTCAAGGAAGATTTCCGAAAGGGTTCAGCCCTGCCGAATCAAGAAACGGTCAAGCGGACGCCCGCGCCCGTCCGCCGCCCGCACCGTCGGTGAACCGTCACGCGATTTTCCCGGCCCGATACGCCTCAATATATCTCGCGCAGAACTCGTCCTTGCCCGCAAGCGCTTCCGCGGCGAGGATGCTCTGCATCACGTCCGTATCGTTCGGGTCAATGATCGCCGTGTCAAGTCCGGCGGCGATGCACATCACGATGAAAACACGATTGAGGAGTTTCCGGACGGGCATCCCGTGTGAAACATTGCTGATTCCGCAGGAGATGTGCGTCTTCGGAAAGGACCGCGAAATCTCGCGGATGGCATTCGCAACCGCCATCCCCGCCGCCTGATTCGCGCCAACCGGCTGGACCAGCGGGTCGAGATATATGTCCTCCTCCGGCACGCCGTCCGAGATCAGCTTCGCGCGAAGATTGCTCGCCACCTCGAACTTTTTCTCCAGCGTCTCCGGGATGCCCTCGTCGCCCATGCAAAGCGCGATCACTCCGCAATGGTACTTCTTGACGAGCGGGAGCATCCTCTCGTAGCGGTCGCTCTCCGCGGAGATCGAATTGATGATGGGTTTCCCTTTGTGGGCTGCGAGGGCGGCTTCCGCAGCGTCGGCGTTTGGCGTGTCTATGCTCAGCGGCACATTGACTGTCTCCTGCACGAGCTTCACCAGCCACGGCAAATCCTCCACCTCGTGCTGGAGCCGCGTCCCACAATTCACGTCGAGGTATGCCGCTCCGTTTTCAACCTGCTTCCTGGCGATGTCTTTGAGGAATTCGACATCCTTCTTCTCGACCGCCTCATGCAATCCCTTCCGGGAGGTGTTCAATCTTTCGCCGATGATGAGCATCGTTTGCCTTTCCTACACGAGGAGTTCTGCCGGGCCTTCACACAGCATTCCTGCACTTCGACCGTCGCCCGCTGTCCATCCGCGTGTATCTGCGGTTTCCTTCTCCGTTGCTCAGGCGATCCCAAGCAACTCCTTCGTCTTGTCCACAGCCGATGCCGCATCCGGCGCAAACCCTCCCGCTCCGATCTCGTCGGCGTATCGCTGCGTCAAGGGCGCTCCGCCGATAATCGTCTTCAGCTTTCGGCCCAGTCCCGCCGCCTCGATCGCCTTGACCGTGTCCCGCATCGCCGTCATCGTCGTCGTCAGAAGCGCCGACATTCCGATAATCTCCGCATTGTTCTCCTTCGCCAATTGAATGAATTTCTGCGGTGCAACGTCAATCCCCGCGTCAACCACACTGAACCCGGCGCCCTCCAACATCATCGCCACCAGGTTCTTCCCGATGTCGTGCAGGTCTCCTTTCACTGTCCCAATGACCACCGTTCCTACCGGCTCGATCTTGCTGTCCGCGAACAACGGCTTCAGAACCGCCATCCCCGATTTCATCGCCCTCGCCGCGATGAGAACTTCCGGCACATAACATTCATTCCTCTTGAACTGCTGCCCGATCACCGACATCCCGGCAATCAGCCCCTCCCTCAGAATCGTCTCGACCGCGATTCCCTCGTCGAGAGCCGTGTTCACGAGGTCCGCCACCTTCGTCTGGACCCCGATGTCTCCCTTGATCACTCCTTCCCTTATCTGTTCGACCAGTTCCATATCTTCCTCCACTCGACGGATTTTCCGCTGCAATTCTGTAGCCGACAGTAAAATGCCACGCCGCAAAATCTTCCCCCACCCCGCCCCCTTTGTCAACCCATTTCGCCGAGCCGAAACATGACGACTGCGGAATTGTACAGCACTGTCAACGCAGGGGGACGCAGTCGTGGGGGTTAGGCAGAGCGTGGAACGCTCGCTCCACCAAGGGAGACAGCGGAATTGCCGAACCGATGTCGAGGGAATACGCCCGCTTGAGCAAGGTCGGGACAAGAGGACACCATCAGGAGGTATGCCGGACCCTTTCGGGCCAGGCTACTGCTACGGCTCGTGGGCGGCGACCTTCCATTTGCCTGCTGTAGAGTACTGCCTCACCTTCTTCGGTTTGACAAAAGGCTCGATCTCAGACCACATCTTGCGGTAGCTCTTCTCCGCGTCCTCAATCCTCTTTTTCTCGCTCGGCCTCAATCCGGCCTTGGTTTCTCTCTTCATTCTTGCCTCCCCGGCTTCGGAGCCATTGCCCTGAAAGACGATTCGAGGCTCTCGATGCACCTTGCCACATTATTGGTCGAGACGTAGTTATTGATCCTGACGTACAGCTCGTAAACCGACGACCACATTTCGTCCTTCGCGTCCCTGATTTCAACGTTCAGACCGCTGGTTCCATTAGCTGGCGGTAGCGCCTGTTCCTTTTGAAGCGCCTCATCACCTCATCCTCGGCGAAGCCTATCTCGGTCAAAAGGCACGCCTCGAGCAGAATCTTCAGGTTGAGGCCAAGGCGGTGAAGCTCCTTGCCCCGCGCAGCATGCTTTTGCAGCTTCGCGTCCAGGTGGGTCAGGTAATTCCGGGTCACGACAACCTTCTGCACGAAGGCGGGGACCGGCACCTTCAAGGACGACAACAGGGGCGCGTGGGTTTCGCATATCTGAGTCAGCCTGTTCTGGAAGCGTAGGTTCTTCCTGTACCTCATCCTGTGGTAGGCCTCGACTGCCCGGGCCAGACTAAGAAACCGATCCGGGAGATACATCCCGCGGTTGTATAAGGTGCCCAGGTATGCACCCCAAACGGGTTCCAGCGCGTCTGCCCCCGCGAGCCAGTTGCCGAGAAACGACGAGAGCCGTTCGCCCACGTCTGGCAGGGTAAACAGCATGTCGAGCGGCTGGAACTCCTTGCGCGCGCCCGGTACGTCGCCCAGGGAGTATGCTATGTCCACAGGAGTGCCCGCACCCGGCCCCCCTTCCTGCCCTGTCGCACCCAGGATCCCCCCGATTCGCGTCGGAGGACAGGGCTCATTCACGGCCAGGCTGAGAAACGCCTCCAGGCGCCGCACGACCCTAAGGAATTCGTCCAGGGACTTCTCCTGGCTGTGTTCGAGGGCCATGGTCGTTGACTGCTCAACCGTGACACGCCTTGCGTGCATCGGGTAAGAAAAGTCCGCACCGACCTCAAGCGCATATCCATCGGGGATCTCAACCCTGACCGACCGAGGCCTCTCGTACTTCACGATGATTCCATCGGTCGGCGGGGGGCTGCCGAGGGGTTCAAAACTGAACCCTCGCATTCCAGCCCACTCGTCCAGATGGGCGTAGCGGACCCATACGGACGTGAACCTGAGTGACTCTGGCGCCGCCAAGTGGGCCCCTGTAAGGACCATCTCCGCGACGAAACGTGACGTTTGGACCGCCGTGCTGCCAAGCGTCCGATCCACCTCATGGCATCCGCGAAGCGTAATCTCCCGGCCGTCCGAAGAGTCACCGAGTATGATTTCAGGGGCCAGGAAGGACATCGGAGGGCGCTCCTCTTCGAAGTAGCCGATCAACTCCAAGACCGCACCCGCTGCCGGCGTGAACTTTAGCGTCCCCGCGATCCGGATTTCTGGCTTTTCGGGCAGGTACCAGAAACCCCTGTGCTCAAATTCTTCCATCATTTCAAGATACCTCAACAAGTCTGTCTGCGTTGCACTCAGGCGTGTGCGCTACCGCCCAATCCGCGCCCCGAACCCCATTGCCGCTCAGCGGCCAAATGGATTGTAGTTGTCGTTGAACGTCATGTTCACGCGGGTGCGGACGCCTTGGCCTTCGAAGGCGAGGGAGATGGCGATTTGGTCTATGCCGTTGATCAAGCGGGAGAAGCTGGCGTCCTCTCGCATCTTCTCCGGCTGGCGGGGCGACTCCATCGTTCCGTGGATGGTGCATTTGACGACATTTTTCTCCGGGTCGTACTGGTACTGGCCGCCTTCGGGGCAGAAGTAGCGGGTTCCGTCCGCTTTTTCTGCAATTTTCTCGATGGGCACGCCCATGTCGCCGAAGTACTTGAACGAGACCTGAAGCTCGTCGAAATTGGAGAGGCAGGCTTCCCTCGCGGACGCCGCCCACGCCAACTGGAAGTCGCTTTTCACCTTGTCCCATGCCGCCGGGCGGATGAGAAGAGCTACGTTAGCCTTCGGTGCATAGGGCTGTGGCGCGGTAGCGGGTTGTTCCGCGAGGTCTATGACCCTTTTCAGGAGCGAGAGCCTCGGAGTCAAATACGCCTCGTACCCGACAATGGAGATGAATCCCCTCAGCCGAATCGGGCCGATGGCCGCCTCAATAAGGCGCATTTTTCGTCCGCGGTACTCTTCCAGTTCGTAGAGTGTGACGCGGGGTTGGCTCCATCCTTCCTGCAGGGGTTGATAGGCGAGCGCGCGAGCAGTGTACGATAGGACGCGCTCTGCCGCTGCCGGATCCGCGACACCGAAGCAACCATAGACCGGAAAATTCAACACCAGCGCGGCCGCCCCTGCCACAAACCCGATGCCCCCCATATCGCGAATTGGGACGCCGCCGATCTCACCTGCCTGAATCCCGAAAAGCATGTGGTCATCGCAGAAGTTCAGCGACCCTCTGACCTTGATCGGCACTACGGCTTCCGCAACCTCCGTCAATTCTTCCTGGTCAATCTCTCCAACAACCTCTTTGGTAACCTCGCCCAGCCCGAGCACGTCAAGAGTATCGGAAATCCCCTTAACGACCCCCGGAACAACGTTCCCGAACGCCCCTTCGAGATCAACCTCTGCCTGCTTCCGCGCAGCTTCCTCCTCTGCCGTCAGCACTTCCGCCTCCTCCGCCCTTCCGTAATCGTCCCACAACCCCCTGAACAACTGCGTAACGTGCCTTTGCGGCATCTGAGCTTGAATCGAGAGAATCGTATCTGACAGGACGTACCGCGGAGAGAGCGGCACCGGCATTCCTCCCGCAAATTCCGTGACCGCGCGGTAGATGCTGTTTTCAACTAACGGCAGGATCACCGTTTCCAGCGTGAGACCGGACGGAGACATCCTGATTTGTATTCCCACCGGATCGAAAAACGTTCGCCAGTAATTGCTATATCGCTCGACAAACCGCTGGTACTCCTTTTTCTCCCTTTCGCTGGCGAAATCGGTCTTCAGCTCGACGATCGGAGTCAGATAGCGGAGACGGTTGTGCACCGAGCAAACCGGGCTGAAGGTATCGGCCTCCCACGAATATTCTCCTCCGTCGGGGCAGACCAGGTAGCGCGATTCGATGCACTGGCTCTTGATCATCTCCTCCAGCGACTTCGGGAATTTCCCGTCCGCGTGTTTGTGCAAAATCGCCGCATTCGCAATCATCTTGAGCACTGTCCCGCACTGAAGGCGTCTTGCCTGGGCGATCTTCGCCTTCGGTCCGATTTGCCTTCGGATGAATGATTCGGACAGAAAGACAAACCCCGACTCACCCGGATCGTCCTCGTTGAAAATCGAACGCATGTATCGGAAATCCTCCGCCGCAGTAAGCGCTGTCCGCTTCCCGTCCACCGTCTCAAGGATGCGGCACATCGCCTGCTTCGAGTTGCTGACAATCGTATCCTCGCTGACGTCCGCCCGATAATGAGAAATCTCGCGGTCGGACGTCACCAGGCTGTAGATATCGTGTTCCCCCACGCTGAATCGCTCCTCCTTCGCGTCGGGGCGGCTTTTCTTGGCCTGCTCGACGAATCTGTCGAGCGCTGGATCGAAGATCGTTCGGCTCTTCACCTGCATTATCAGCGATATGTCGTCCCCCTGCGCCGCGAACGGATGGCTTCCCGTCAGGACAACTTCCCCCACTGCGATATTCGTGATCGGGCGGAGAAACCAGAGGTCCTTCACGCACATCTGCCTTTCGAGTTTCTCTCGGGTCAACGCCTTTTTGGCGGACAGACCGTAGTGCTTGAGGCAGTGCTCTCCCCACGTGTCGAAGAAATCCATGAACGAACGGGCGTCGCTGACCGACCGGAAGCTGATGTAGTACTGATCGTCCGGAACCATCGCCGCGATGCGCGAAACCTTCGGCTCTTTGTACCCGAACATCTCGGTGAATGGAATGGACCTCGTCTTCGGCGGAGTCAGGTCAGCAATGGGGACGGGGCGCTGCTCGACCAGTGGCGCTCCCCTCAGCATCACCTCGAGCTGCAGGCTCTCCTGGATGGATAGCAGCCCCGTCGTCATGCTGTAAAGGTCAGCCTCACGTCGTTCTTCCTCCCAGCCGGGCCACTCGCGGAAGGGTCTCGCCTCCCCTTCCATCCTCCGTGTCTGGACACTCGCGTAAGAATAAAAGCTATTGCCGGGATACAGCGATGCCAGCCGCGCAAAATAGCGATGGGATTCTATGGTGCGGATTTCGGCGGCGCTCATGGCTTTGGCTCTGGCGAGGGTGATCGTGCGCCCATTCCATCGCAGAGCAAACTCCGTCTCTGGCCCCGCGGGGACCGATTCCATGACCGGGATAGTTCCCTCTTGCAGGGATAAAGCCTTCCTCTCAACAGTCTTCCCGTCCTGCAAGCATTCGATCGAGGCGGTCAACGGCTCGCCCCAATAGAAGATGCTTCCGTCCAGCAATATGACCGCTTTGCCACGGGCGTCGAGCCGCGGTGAGCACGCCACATCTACGGGGATGACATGCGGAGGCGGCCCCACCGGCGCCACCAACTTCAGGCAGTCGTAGAAAAGCCAGCTCCCCTGGTCATTCAGAATGGAAATGACGTTTTTGCCCTTCTTCACGAACTTGCTGGGGACGTATAGCGTATGGCTCTGCCTTTTCCCTCGCTTTGGCTCTCGCGCTACGTTGTTCCCTCCGACGCCTCTCTGCGTAATAAACCTCCCTGAAAGCCCATTGAAATCAATGGTCAGGACCGGCGGTTGGCCGTAATGCGCATCAACCAGAATGATGGAAAAAGCCATAGGCTGCGGTTCACCGTCGTAATCGAACTCGATGGTGAACTTGTGAGCCTTATGCTCTGCCCAGTAGTCATCCGGGCCCGGATGAACCGGCGACCAGTCAGCGTCGCGGTGTTTCCCGACGATGAAATGCACATCGTTGGGGAAGAGATTCCTGTAGTCGTCTCTGAAGTTGACCGACTCATAGACCTCGGCGAACTCGAGATGGCTCCCATCCTCTTTTCCGATTTGCCAGAGAAGTTGGCTGGCACGCTCCTCCTCTGCCGCCGCGCAATGCGAGAGCACAGCGCAGGCCGCGGCGGCTATCAGGGAGCTGACGACGACAAGAGTGTTTTGTGTGGTTGACCTCTGTGTTTTCATTTCACCGACCCCCTTTCAGAATTGTTAAAGCGCCCGCAAAGAAGATTACCTCAGGGCGGCCGAAGCCCTGAACCAACGCCTCTGCTTCTGACAGGAAGAATTCTACCGCGCGCTTTTCAAACCCGCAATCTGCCGAACGTTTTCATGGGCAGATCGCCCCCCTTTGCGCGAGCAAGAGCCCTCAATCCGAGGTATGGAGCCACGACCGTGTGGGAGCAAACGCACGCCATATTCTGCTGGCGAGGTGTCCCATGCAACAAGGTTCGAGCCCTGATCAGACCCGAAATCAGATCAGCAATCGTTTCGCGCGTGCCTGTCCTTGTCAAATCTCGCCTTCCTCGTAGCCGCTGAAGGCAACCCACATGCTTTTTTCGGTGCCGATGATTGTGCTGTAGGAATGGAGCATGCCGAAATTCGCGCAGCGAACCGAATACCAGCGGACTGCCCGATTCCGCGCCAGCGCCTCTTTGATCTCATCAGTCATGACGACGCTGGTCTTCTTCTCGGAATGAATCTTGTGAATCACGAAGCTCTGGTCCTCCCCCGTCAGGAACAAGTAAGCGGGTACCACCGCGTGAGCGCAGAACTTTCCTGCCTCCTTCCAGAGTCGAGTTTGCAACACCCAGCACGCAGTGTCAAGCCCCATCGCGCTGATTCAGGGTGATCCTTGTGTCTGCACGTTCTCGCCGTTCTCCGACGGGGCGGAGAGACAGCCGCGCGCCGCTTCCGTTCGTGTCACGTCCTCTGAGACGCGCGTCCCTTCTGGGAGTGCCGTTGTCGTCATTGACACGCCGTCGGCCACAACCTATCTTTGCGTTGACCATGGGAACCTCTTCCGCGGGAACCGCGTCAGACATAAATGCAGGCCTGACCCAGGCGCGGGTCGGCGCTCCAGCAGTCACGAATGTTTTCCCGATAGGGTGCTCGTTCTGAGTGTCTAAGGAGGAGGTCAAGGTCATGGCGAGGATTCGCTCTATCTTCTTCGTGGCGCTCTACATTCTGCGCGGGTGCGCGCCCTCCGAGAAGTGCGTTCCCAGCGAGCTGAACGCGGAAAAGGCGATAAAGCTTGCCTCCAAACTGGGGAATGAGGAATGCGAGAAGATGTACAACCGCAGGCCTTTTTCTCCGGACAGTTACAAAGCGACTTTCGAAAAAGGTCGTTGGCGCTGGGGCCACTTTGACCCGGCGGGAATCCATGGATATTCAGCAGAAGTCTCTTTCGCAAAAAATGGGGCTTCCCCGAAGGTGGAGGTGTTTTTCAGCTCGGACAGACTTGACCCAATCCGTGAGCAGCTACGTGAAGAGTCGCTTTTCCCACGGGAGTTGATTGACCCTGGGTTGCCGCGAAGGCAGCGATGAACCGCGGTTGGATTGTGGAGCAGTCAAGGAACCGCAGAGTCCGCGGAGGTCGCAGAGCGGGCCCTTTGATTCTCGGCGTTCTCTGCGGTGACTCCCCCGAAATGAGGGACAACGCACGAATAGAGGTTGTTTGGACTCTATGCGCATGGGACGCACGCAAGCAATTCGGTCCAAACATCTGAGTGAAACACAGGAGATCCAGACATGGGACATGAGAGGGAGCAAAAGACGGGAGAAAAGGTTGGCGAAAACCCCGTGCGATTGGCCGACCTGATTGATTGCCAGGAAGGCTCGGTGGTGAGCCGAGAGATTCTCAGGAAGAAGACCGGGACGGTGACGCTGTTCGCCTTCGATGAAGGGCACGGGCTGAGCGAGCACACGGCGCCGTTTGACGCTCTTGTGTTTATCCTCGACGGCGAGGCGGAGATCGTAATATCCGGCAAATCTCATCGCTTGAAAGAGGGCGAAATGATCATCATGCCCGCGAACGAGCCGCACGCTCTCAAGGCCCTCAAGCGATTCAAGATGCTTCTCGTCATGATTCGCTCCTAAGTGCTGGATTCACAGAGCTTCTCGGTTCTCCGAATCGGCTCTCCTTCAGCTCATAGTGTTGCGCACCACCCCTCTGTTCCTGTCCTGCACTCCGCGCTTGCTATGAGGGATTCAGGCTGCTATTTTGTGGCTGTTTTGTGCGCTGACGCCAAGTACGCTAATTCATGGATTTTGTACCGTATGCCCGCCCAGCGGAGCGCGAGGCGGGGGACGCTGTCTTTGACGGGATAACCCCACCTGAGGCGGGCTACGGTATGGTCAAGACCGACGACGAGACGAATCCCGTTCATCTTGTACATCCTGTCGAAAAATACGTGATTCAATCTATGAATCAGAGCACTAAGCGATACGGCATGTCAAGCGGTCCTTCAAAGGGAACTCGCATTTATCGAAAGGAGCCGGTTATGAGGCAGTTATTTCTCGGCTTTGTAATGATGGCCTTGGCGCCTTTGGCCATTTGCCGGGGCGAAGGAGAAGTGCGTATCCTCCGCCACCCCCACTATCACGAGGGGAAACTGGTATTCAGCTATCTCGGCGACCTGTGGGTTGTCAATGAAGACGGCTCGGGCCTGCGGCGATTGACCGTCCACGTCGAGAGGGAGCTTTACCCTCGGTTCTCGCCGGACGGCCGCTCGGTTGCTTTCTCCAGCAAGCGGTTCGGAAACTACGACGTTTTCGTCGTCCCGACGGAAGGCGGCACGCCCACCCGCTTGACGACCTACTCGAACGACGACATGGTATCCTGCTGGACTCCGGACGGCTCGGGGATTGTGTTCTGCGGCTCTCAAAACGCCGACTGGCGATGGATGCTATTCACCGTTTCGGCGCAGGGCGGCTTGCCGAAGGAACTCGGCGCCGGCATGGGACGCGACGGAACCTTTTCCCCCGACGGAAAAAGGTTCACCTTCAATCGGAAGAGCTTTCGCACCTGGCGGAAACATTATCGCGGAAGCTGGAACGCGGACGTCTGGGTCATGGACATGGAGAAGAAGTCCTTCCGGCGGCTGACGAATTTTGAGGGACAGGACGCCTGGCCCCTCTGGGCAGCGACGGGGGAAATATATTTCGCCTCCGACAGGGATGGTACGATGAACCTCTGGAAGTTCCCCGCTTCCGTCGTCGAGAGTGGTGAGGGGGAGCCGGTCCAGGTGACGTTTCACAAGGGGGCGGGCGTAACGCACCCCTCCATCTCCAGCGACGGCAAAGTGATTGTCTATGAATGCGACTTCCGTCTCTGGAAACTGAAAGTCGGAGAAGCGACGCCCCAGGAGATTCCCTTACGTTTCACTTCCGACACGAAGGACGACCCGGTTACGTTCCCTGCCTTTGGCGGAGCGGACGAATTCGACGCCTCGCCCGATGGAAAACGCATCGTCATCTCTGCCCACGGCGAGATATTCACGGTCCCCGTTGAGCAGGGAGACGTTGTTCGCCTCACCGAGTCGCCTTACCGCGACCGCTTCCCTGTTTATTCTCCCGACGGGAAGAAGGTCGCTTATGTTTCCGACGAGACCGGCGAGGACAGAATTTATGTCGCCGCCGTGGACGGGAGCGAACGGGAGATGATCTACCCGGAGGACTCGCTGACCTACCCCTACATCTGGTTGGACCGCTTTCAGCTCCTCTGGTCGCCCGACGGGAAAAAGCTGGCCTACTGCGCTCACCGGAGCCTTTTCTGCTACGACCTTGAGAGCAAGGCAACTCGCTGCCTGACCACGGGGAAGCACGGAGTCATTGGCGATGTCCTCTGGTCGCCCGACACCAAATGGATTGCGTATGTTACCAACCAGGTGACCTACCATGTGGATATCTTCGTCGTGAACGTCGAAGAAGCGAAAGAATATCGGCTCACGGATGACCCCCTCGACGACCTCAGCCCAGCCTTCACCCCCGACGGAAAGAAGCTCGTCTTCGGCTCCAACCGCGAGGGAAATGGACAGGTCTATGTTCTTCCGTTGACCAAGGAGGAATACGACCCTCTCGACCCGGTCGAAAGAGAAGAGGCGAAAAAACGCGAGGAGGAGAGAAAGAAGGAGGAGCAGAAGAAGAAGGAAGAGGAAAAGAAGAAGAAAGAGGAAGAGGCCGAGAAGAAGGAGCAGGCGGAAAAGAAGGAAGGAGAAGCGGAGGCGAAGCCCGACGAAAAGAAAGCCGAGGAGCCGACGGAGAAGAAGGAAGAAGAGAAGAAAGAGGAAGAGAAAAAGGAGGAGAAGAAGCCGCCGGAGGTCAAGATAGATTTCGATAATCTCAAGCGACGCGTCCGGCAGATAACCAAACTCTCCGGCGAGGGCTTGCCCGGCGTGCTCATCACCGCCGACAGCGAACGAGCGATTTTCCGAGCAACGGAGCAAAGGGGAACAGCAACCGTTACGGTTCTTTATTCCATCAAGCTCGACGGGGAGGAGTTGAAGGAGCTGACCACCGGCGACGTTCAGGACATGCGCCTCGCCGACAACGGCAACAAGCTTTTCTTCCGCGAAGGAAGCGGCGTCTTCTGGATGCCCGTCGGCGGCGGGCAGAAGAAAAGGGTGGACTTCAGCGTCAGGGTAAAAGTCGAAAGAGAGAAAGAGCTGGCGCAGATGTTCGATGAAGCTTGGCGAGCCATGCGCGACGGCTTTTATGACCCGAACATGCACGGCTACGACTGGAACGCCATCCGCGCGAAATATCTCGCGTTCTTACCTCAGGTGGTGGACAGCGAGGAGCTTGCCGACCTCATTAACGAGATGATTGGCGAAATCAACGCCTCGCACACCGGCGCCTTCCCGGCAAGAGGCGGCTCGGATTACCAAACCCGCTGCCTCGGGATCGAGATGACCGACGACGAGCAGGCGGGAAGATACCGCATCAGCCACATCTACAAGGAAGGCCCCGCCGACAGGGACTACGTGAACCTCAAAGTCGGCGATTTTGTCCTCGCCATTGACGGAAAAGAGGTCAAAGCGGGCGACGATTATTTCAGCCTCTTGCCCCATCCGCTGAACAAGAAAGTTGTCCTTGCGGTCAACGACAAGCCCTCGTTCGACGCCTCGCGCAAGGTCCGCCTCCCCCACATAAGCGTTGGCCAGCAATGGGACCTCTGGTACGAGGATTGGGTCAGAACTCGACGAGAAACGGTCGAGAAGCTCACGGACAAACGAATCGGCTATGTTCACATCCGCGGCATGAATAATCAGTGTCTGGAGCGGTTCAAAAAAGAGCTGGTTGACAACTACACCAAAGAGGCGCTGATTATAGACGTGAGGTGGAATGGCGGCGGAAATATTGACCAGCAGCTTCTCGATGTCCTCGAAAGGCGGCCCTACCAGTGGTGGGGACCTCGCCCATTTGGCGGCAAAACCAAGCGGCCGCACGAAGGCTTCTACGGCCCCAAAGTCGTTCTCATCAACGAAGCCTCCGGGAGCAATGCGGAGATGTTCCCCGACGGATTCCGGCGGCTCGGTCTCGGGAAGCTCGTCGGCACAAAGACGCAGGGCGCCGTCATTGGAACGGGCGGCTACGGGCTGATGGACGGGAGCCATATCCGAATGCCATCGGTCGCGGTCTATACCGAGACCGGCGAGATCATGGAAAACTTTGGCGTCGCGCCGGACATCGCCGTCGAGAATACGCCCGAGGATGACCTTGCAGACCATGACCGCCAACTCGAGACAGCCGTTAATGAGCTTCTGAAACAAATCGGAGAGAAAAAGAAAGAGGAAGAGCAAGCCGAGAAGAAACAGGGAGAGTAGCCTTTCAGAGGAACCGCAGAGCACGCGGAGTTCGCAAAGATGCCACACGCGCCTTTTGAGTAACACATTTCCGCCCTCTGCGTTCTCTTCGTCCTCTGCGGTTGATATTCAGACCCGTTGGACAGTCCTTCATGTGAGAGGGAGAAAGATATGAGGTGCTTGACATTTTGGTTGATTTTGCTTGGAGCCGCAGCGGCGGCGTGCTTTGCCGCGCAGGGGTCGCAGATTCTCGTCACGGAATGGGATATTCCCTTCCAGGAAAAGCCAACGAAATTGACTCTGGATGTTCACTACTTGAAGAATCCCGAAGGCAAGCGGCCCGCTCTGGTCATAATTCACGGAGGAGCGTGGCGAAGTCTCGACAAGGAGTATCTCACCTGGCTCGCCAAGGATGCCGCGAGACGCGGATACGTTGTCTTCAACATCAACTACCGGCTGGCGCAGGAGGCGAAATATCCGGCAGCCGTCGAGGATTGTCAGGCGGCCATCCGCTGGGTGAGAGCTCACGCACGCCTCTACCACGTTGATCCCTCCCGAGTCGGCGTGTTCGGGGAGTCCGCGGGGGGACATCTCGCCTCCATGATGGGCCTTCTCGACTCGCGCGACCCTACGATGCCCGAGATTTCGAGCCGGGCGACCTGCGTGGTGAACTTTTACGGCGCGGTGGACCTGACCCCAACGGAATTGCCAGAGCAATACACCAAGCGGTTCGATTTCATCGCCATGTGCGAGTTCTTCATCGGCAAGAAGCATTCCGAAGCTCCGGACCTTTTCCGCGAAGCCTCCCCCGTCTATCGCGTGACGAAAGAAGCGTGTCCCTTCGTCGTCATCCACGGTGACGCTGACTTTGTCGTCCCTTACGAACAGTCGGTGAAGCTCGTCGAGAAACTCAAAGAAGCAGGGGTTGAAGCAGCCCTTCACACCGTCAAAGGCGGCGACCACGGTCCCTCTTTCGGCAACGTGCCCGGCAAATCCGAAGCCTACGACGCCATGTGGTCCTTCCTCGCCACCCAGCTTAGCCTGGGTTATCCATAAACCCCCGGAGCGCGCTGGTTGGAGAGCGGGTGGCAAATGCTTTTGGGGTTTCGCGCTGGGAATAGGGCTGAAAGAGGCTTCTCCGGCTGA
>CAZFAP010000058.1:0-25825 GCA_964516325.1 uncultured Verrucomicrobiota bacterium | reverse complement strand
TGCTGACCAGCACCGATCCTCTCGACCCCGCTGTAGTGGCGGGTACCATCATAGACGGTAACCAAGCAGGCTCCGTCGTTACCTTCTCCGGGACCGAGACCGAAGCCTGTGTCCTCTCTGGATTCACCATCCGCAACGGCGTCGCCGAGTACGGCGGCGGAATCTTCGGGGGGACCTGGGATAACCGCACTCGTGCGGCAATCCAGCACAACACTATCAGCGGGAACTGGGCTGGGCCCTACGGCGGTGGGCTTCGCTGGTGCGCCGGCACCATCCAGAACAACACAATCACCGGAAACTCGGCCGGGTACGGCGGCGGGCTCGACGAATGCAACGGCACAATCCAGAACAACACAATCAGCGGAAACTCGGCCGCGTACGGCGGCGGGCTGTGCGACTGCGACGGCACAATCCAGAACAACAGCATCAGCGGGAACTCGGCCGGGATGTACGGCGGCGGGCTGGATAACTGCGACGGGACCATCCAGAACAACACAATGACCGGAAACTTGGGGGGATGGCTCGGCGGCGGCCTGGCCGGATGCGAGGGCACCATTCAGAACAACACAATCAGCGGAAACTCGGCCGGGTGGGGCAGCGGCGGGCTCTACGGCTGCGACGGCACCATCCAGAACAACACAATCACCGGAAACTGGGTCTGGGACGGCAGCAGCAGCGGGCTCAACGGCGGCGGCGGGCTGTCCGACTGCGCCGGCACAATCCAGAACAACACAATCAGCGGAAACTCGGCCGGGTGGTTCGGCGAGGGCGGCGGCGGGCTGTTCTACTGCGACGGCACAATCCAGGACAACACAATCAGCGGAAACTCGGCTGACTGGGGCGGCGGGCTGGTTTACTGTCACGGCACAATCCAGAACAACATAATCACCGGAAACTCGGCTGACTGGGGCGACGGCGGCGGGCTCTACGGCTGCGGAGGCACAATCCAGAACAACACAATCAGCGGAAATTCGGCGACCTGGGGCGGCGGGCTGTATCAATGCAGCGCGACGATCCTGAACTGCATTATATGGGCGAACACTGCTCCGGATGGTCCCCAGGTTTATGAATGCAGCGAGCCGACCTATTCGTGTATCGAGGGGTGGACGGCGGGCGGCGAGGGGAATATTTCGGAGGATCCGCGGTTTATAGATGCGGATGGACCGGACAACGACCCAAAAACCTACGAGGACAACGACTATCACCTTTCTCCCGGTTCGCCGTGCATTGATGCAGGCAAGAACGAGGATTGGATGTGGCGCGCGGTTGACATTGACGGCGAACCGAGGATCGCAAGGAGGGAAACGAACTGGGTCGTGGATATGGGGGCGGACGAATACTGGCAGGGCGAGTCCCTGAGTGTCGATGTTCCCAGAACTCGGCCAATCGGCACGGGGGACAGGCACGCCTACGAAATCTCAACCCCCGCCGGGGAGAACCTCCTGATCAGAGTAGAAAGCACGGACCCAAATGCCGTCATCCGGCTGTATGCCGGCTATTCGTTCGAGCCGGGGCGTCCGGGGTACAGCTACCAGAGCGATGAAGGTCAGCGAGGGGCGCTATTCCTGGTCGTACCCGACACACTTGAGGGGAACTGCTATGTTTTCGTGTATGGAGCGAGCGTCTCGGGGGTTTCCGCGTCTTATACGATCGAGGCTGAGTACGTTGATCTCTTTTTGGGGAGGGTCTCGCCCACGCAGGCCGGCAGCGGCGGCCGCGCGACACTGTCCATATTCGGCGCCGGGTTAGACAAAATCTCCAAGCTCGAGCTTGTCGGACCGACCGGCAAGGTCGTTGCCCCGTTAGAACTCATACCCCTCAGCTCAACCCGTCTTTGCGCTACCTTCGACCTTAGAACCGCCGAGCCGGCCGTGTACGGTCTCGCGGTGGAAGACGTTCAAGGGCATTCCGCGCTTTTTGAAAACGCCATCAAGGTAACCGCCGGGGGAGGACAGGAGCTCTGGGTGAAAATCGAAGGTGCAGAGCAAGTCCGAGCAAACAGGACATATACGTACGAATTGCGCTACGGCAATTCGGGAAATGTTGACGCGTACGGCGTCAGCATGTTTGTTGAACTGACACCAGATGTAAATTTCCGAGTGGGGAATTCGGATGAGTGGCAGACGTCTCGCCCAGGCCAAGCCATACACATTGTCTTTACCGTGCTGGGAGCATGCTCCGAGGGCGTCGCGCTCCTAACGATCAGGACTCCTGATGCTATGTCAGTTAACATATGCGCCGATATTACAGAGGACCCGGCACAATATCTTGACCTGCATTCGGACAGCCACAGTGAGACCCTAAAGCTGTTGAACGAGATGTCCGAGGGGACCCGGACAAACGGCATGCTTGCGTCCGGGATAATACCGTGTGCGGAGATCGATACGTACCCGCCAAAAACCGGACCATGGGAACCCCGCCCTCCCGGATACATTGACCTCTTCGAGATCCGCCAACCGGGCGGTTCCTCCTCATATGAATCAGCCGTCTCCCTCGGAGGAGAAGAGCTGGCATGGTCTTTTCCGTCCCCTGTAGATGGGGTTGTCACCACCCCCCTCTCCTCTCTGAACCTTCCCTACGGCGGATGGGAAGTCAAGCATCTCGGCTCCTGGCGCCCCAGTCCCAATTGGGGAGCGGGCAAAAAATGGTCGGAGCTGCGCGAAGAGGTCACAGCTAGGCTTCAACCGTACGCTGGCTACGGCTTCGACTCGCGGAGCGAGGGCGACGGCCGCATATCCTGCATAGGCCTGGCTGGGCGAGTCTCCCTGGGTGACGATTTTACGAAGTTCGTCCCCGATCTCAACGCAGACGGTTACCGGGATATCTACGAGGTTATGTCGTTCATTTGGGCGTCCAACGGCATTGGGGTCGCGGCGGAATGGTGGTCAATAGGGGACCGAAAGAGAGCAATCCGGGCATTGGATGATTTTCTGCTCACAATGGTCCGCCCCATCGACCCCAACGAGAAGGTCGGTCGTGCAGGGACCGGCGATCAGCGCCTTGTAGGCGCTGCCGAGGAGCTTCAGTACATCATTTACTTCGAGAACCAGCCGGGGGCTACGGCACCCGCACAGGAGGTCTTTATCAGGGATTATCTCGACCCGGCGCTGGACCTGGCGACCTTCCGCCCGACGGAGATCGCTTTCGGCGACCTCATCATCCCCGTGCCAGATTTCCGCGCCGATTTCTATACCCGCGTCACGATTCCGGACTATCGCCCCGAGGTTAAAAAGTTGTGGTGGGTGGACATTACGATAGAGTTCAACTACTCTTCGCGCCTTGTCAGGTGGACATTCCGCACGCTCGATCCTGAAACGGGCCAGCTCCCGACGGAGGATCTCGCAGGCTTCCTGCCGCCTAACGACGAAACGGGTCGGGGTGAAGGGCATGTCGCCTTCGCTATTCGGGCGAGACCCGACACTCCGACAGCAACTGTGATCAGGAACGCTGCCGCCATCGTTTTCGATGTCGAAGCGGCGCTCGTGACGAACGAAGTTTCGAATACCATCGCTGACCTTAGGCCTGAAGCTGCCGCCTGGCCGAAGCCAGCCGATGGGGCACAAAATGTCGGGCTGGATGCTTTTCTGGACTGGGCCAGCTCCCAACGGGCTGAGACGTACGACGTGTACCTCTGGAAACAAGGGGAAGCGAGGCCGATTGTTCCCACGGCGAACTCCCTCACCCGGAGTGACTTTCAACCTTCGCCGCCGTTGGAGCCTGAAACGCTGTATCACTGGCAGGTTTGGGCGAGGAGCATCTCCGGGGAGGCGCCGGGCCCGGAGTGGACATTCTCCACCGAACCCGTCGGTTTCCGGGTTGTGGGATTGGGTTGGCTCCCGAACGGGAGGCTTCGGATTGAGTTCCCCAGTCTCTCAGGCCGCTCTTACAGCCTGGAAGGGCGCGATTCTTTCGACAGCGCCGTTTGGGCGCCACAGCAGTTCTACATAACCCAAGATGGCACCGCGGCCCAAACCAGCATCCAGGGAACGGGGACTATCCTCCGTATTTATGCTTGGCCAGCAGGCAGCCGCGCGTTTTACCGGGTTGCAACTCCGTAGTGCTCTGAGGTGCCTTGGCGGGCAGATGAAGGGCTGATTTTCACCGCTTCCCGCGTTCGGCCTGCATTGATGTCGGGTTCAACGATCCGGGCTCGCCGGGGACCGACATCGCCGGGACGCACAGCATCGTACTCAGCGGGAAGAGCCTGACGGTGGACATGGGAGCGCACGAGTTCTACATCAACGACCTGACCCCAGGCCCGAACCCCGAGCAAACGACCTTCACGTGGAGCTCCCTGGGCGACAAAACCTATTCCATCTTGTACACCGAGGACCTCCTCACCTGGCATCTTGCCATCGAGGCCTTCCTCTCTGCTGGCGACACCACCACCTGCTGGACCGACGACGGCGCCCTCACCGGCGCCCCTCCCCTCCTCGTCCCCCGCCGGTTTTACCGCATGGCAGAGAAGTTCTGATCTGGGGAGCTTTGACACGAGGAACCGAGGACCATTTACCGCTCTACTGACAAAGCACGTCTGCACCGTGGCTGTCGCGTGTGTTGACATGTGGGAGCGATTGTGATATAGTGTTGCCAGATTGTTGGAGACGGCGACGCGGCGCGAAGACGGCGCCTTGGCGCAGCGAGCAGTCCAAAGGAAGATAGCGATTGCGGCTCGCCGTCGCTGGCTGCCACTGGAAAGAGAACAGGGCAGGGCTTTCCCCGCCTCTGGCGGAGGAGGCTCTGCCCTTTTGTTTTCGGAACTGTGCCGGGGAAGTCAGGGGCGACACGCTGTCCGAAATCGCAAGCCTTCAATGATCGTTGTGTTCCCGTGGAGAGCCGGGGAATAAGCGCGAGACAAGCGTGGCGTCGCAGAAAAGCCCGCAGCAGGTATGCAGCAGAAAAGGAGAATGCGGAGGAGAAACGAGATGGTTACGAGGACAACGAGGAGATGGTTTAAGCCGAGGAGGAGTCTGTACGGATGGGCGGCAAATAAATCGCAGTTGGCAAGGAGGCGAGCGCTGGCGCGAAGGGCGAAGATGACCGGGTGGCTTTCAGTGGGACGCGCTCTGGTGGCTCTGGCGAACGTGACGCGGGACATGGCGACGAGGCGAGCCGCTCGGGCCGATTCGCGGTACGCTTTTGAGCGCCATCGGTCGGCGGGTCTTCGTGCCCGGCGAGGTGTGAGGAGAAGCATCTAACCGCAGAGGGCGCAGAGCACGCAGAGGGGAAAGTAAAGCTTTTGGAAAGCCGTATTCCCTGCGGGGTGGACACTCCCTGTTGTTGCGCGCAGGCTGCGGCGTGAGTTCCTCGATGAAACAAGACGACGAGCGGAAGGAATGGGAACGGTGCAGGAACGATTTCCTCTACTTCGCGGAGAAGTGGCTATGGATTGTAAACCGGGAGCGGAAGTTGCAGACGCTGGCTCTCAATCCGGTGCAGCGGTTGTACCACACGCAAAAGACCCCCTTTGACATCGTTCTCAAGGCGCGGAAGGTCGGGATTTCGACATACAAGGGGGCGGAGTTCTTTCACGACACGATTTTCGTCCCAAACACCAACACGACGGTGATCGCTCACGATCTCGATACCACAGTAGAGCTCTTCGAGAGGGTGAAGCTCTTTTTTGAGCGCCTCCCGGATTTTCTGAAGCCGAAGGCGAAGCGGAATAACATGCGCGAGATGGTCTTCACGGAGACTCCGTTTGGCGAAGAGCTGAATTCGAGATATGTGCTCGGCACGGCGGGCAACTACGAGTTCGGGCGCGGAAAGGACATAGATAATCTGCACCTTTCCGAATACGCGTTCTTCCCGAAGCCGGAGAAGATCAAGATGGGGGCGATGCAGGCGCTGAGAGAGGGCGGCAAAATCTGCATCGAGTCCACGGCGAACGGATTCAACGATTTTCGGGACGAGTGGGAGCGCGCAAAACGACGAGAGAGCCGATTCAAAGCACATTTCTTCCCCTGGCACGCGGATGAGACGTATCGCATACCGGTTCTGGAGCGGGAAATACTCGTGCTGTCCGAGGAAGAGAAAGCGCTGCGGGAGGCGCGCCATGGAGCGCTTTCTCTCGAGCAGATTAAGTGGATGAGGGAGAGAAGGAGGGAGTTGCGGGGAAAGTTTCCCCAGGAATTTCCGGCGAATGACACGGAAGCATTTCTGTCGTCGGGGCGGCCGGTTTTCGACACGGAGAAGCTGAACAGGTTGCTCGTTCAGGTGGAGGGGAACAGACCCATTGAGACGCGGGATTCCGGGCAGTTGAGGATATGGAAGAAGCCGATTGTGGGAAGGGAGTATGTGGCTGCGGCGGATTGTGCGGAGGGGCTGCCGGATGGGGATTACGATTGTTGTGTTGTTTTGGACAAGGAGACTTGGGAGGAGGTCGCGGAACTACATGGTCGCTGGCCGCCGCACGTTTTCGCGAAGAAGTGCGCCGAGCTGTGCAAGCAATATAATGAAGCGATTCTCGCGGTCGAACGGAACAATCATGGCCACAGCGTCCTGAACACCTTGCGGAATCAGTTGTCCTATCCATACCTCCATCACTACCGGCGTTACGACCAGACCGGCGCCCGAACCGTTCTCGGATGGGATACGAACAGCCGCTCCAAGCCGGTGATGATTGACGGTCTGGACGAAGCGATCAGAGAAGGGCTGATGCTCATTCACGACGAGGAATTCGTGAAAGAGTGCCTGACGTATGTCTTCGACGAGAAGGGAGGGACGGGCGCCCAGGCGGGATGCCGGGACGATCGGATTGTGGCGAGGGCGATTGCGATTCAGGTCGCAAAGGAGGTGGGCGGCGCCTGCAACGCGACCTATATGAGGGGAATCTGAAATGATGGGCGACCCCTCGAGTCCTCCGCCGTCTCGCATCATCGGGAACCGCAGAGAACTTAGAGAGGCAGGGCTGTTGACTCTGGGGCGGGTATTTGGGAGAATAAGAAAAACAGAAGCCTCACTATCAGGATCGCGAGGGATGGCCGCAGACATCGAACAATTCACGCCAATTTCGATTCAGTCGGCGATGTTCACACACGGGCTGGATTTTTCCGATCCTCTGGCCATGGCGCAGGGAATCCGGCACGCGGTGGGCGGCTTGTTTGACGGGCAGCCGGGGGTTTTCCCTGTGCCGCCAAACGCTCCCTCAAATGTGCCCAGGATCGTGCTGTCCGATCGGGCGAAGAAATATCAGTGCAAGGTCTCTGCGGAGAGGGTGGACCTTGCGTTCGATGGAAGCAAGCGAAAGCCGACGGGGGCAGGGATAGTCTGGGATGAATTCAGCGGGTTGATCAGGCAGCTCGCGGAGTATTTGAAGAAGAAGAATCCGGCGAGAGTGTGGCGGCTGGGGCTTGTGGCGCATCTGTTCAAGGTGCTCGAGGGAAGCGCGAACGCGCATATCCAGCAGAAATATCTGAAGGATGTCCGGTTTGGGGACCCCTATGAGCTTCATCTCAGCGTCCTGAACAAGGAGCAGATGGGGCAGTTCACTATCAATCGCTGGCTGCGGCTCCGGCCGATGAGGAAGACAGACGACCCGCAGGACGACCGCGGGCTGGTTGTGGAGGTGGACATCAACACGCCCGTCGAGGAGAACAGCGATTTTTCAGAGGGGGACATCACGGAGTTCTTTGAGAAGGCTTACCAGCACGTGGCGCTGCAGGATATGTTGCTGGTGGATGTCGAATGATTCAGGGGGTTGACCGTGCCCGCTCCTCAGACCAAACCGGGGAGTTCCGTCTGTTCTGAGCCGCCGCAGTTTGCTCTCGGGGCCTTATTGAAGGTCACGTTCACTTCCCTCGATGGCGGATAATCAATCCTTTTCCCCCCGAGAAGTTCAGCCACACTCAGGACCTGAAGGCGGGGATATTTCTTGCCCCAACCGGGGGATTCGTAGAAGCCCGCGCTCGCCGCCTCAATTCGCATGGACTGGGTGGCCTCCTCAAGGGTGATAAGTACGCCCATCTGGGCCTTTTCTCGGTCCAGGACACCTCGCAAGTCGCGGACATGAGCGACAGTGGTGTGGCCCGATTTGACCTGGAGGATGATCTGCTTTGTCTGTCCTCGCTTTGCCTCGTCGTGAAAATAAAGCCTGCCATCAATGCCCCTGTCGGCTCCTTTCTTCGGTTCGGCGGGTCGCGCCCCAACTAAGCCGAGCGCCCAGTACTGAAATTGGTACGGGTCCTGGTTCGCGAGAGCCTTCGCATCAGGAAGAGACACGGGCTCTCCAACTACATCGTATTCCACAACCGGTTGGAGGCTTCCATTTGCGAGAACCTTGTCCGGAAACGCGTCTTTGAGGCGGTGCTTGATGAGAGCCACTGCCAGGTGGGTGATATCAATGCCGATCCAGTGCCGTTTGAGGCGCTGGGCTACGGCAATGGTAGTCCCGCAGCCGCAAAACGGGTCGAGGACCAAATTCCCTTCGCTGCTGCTCGCCTTGACGATGCGCTCGAGAAGTGCCTCCGGCTTCTGTGTCGGGTAGCCGAGCCGCTCCCTCGCTCGTGCAGAGATCGGGTGAATGTCGCCCCAATCGTCCGACAGTGCAGCCCCCTCGAGTTCATCGGCGTACCATTTCAGGCGGGGCGCACCCCCGCTTTTTCTGGGCCAGTAGATTAACGCCCCGGCATCCAAGGCGTCGAGCTTCTCTTGGACCGAAACACCTGTGATGCCCAATCTGCTAATCACCTCGCCGGGCAGCGCCCAGTGTCTCCCGACCTCAGTCGGGTTTACACCTCTCCAGGGCTTCGCGCTATCGCCGCGTCTGACCCCGGCGCCCGTCAAGGAAATCGGCTGGAAGTGGCGGCCGGAGTTGGGATCTCGGTGAGAGAAATGCTTCCCCATGTACTCCGGGTCATGCGGCTGCGTCAAGCCGGTCCATGCGTATTGGTCAGTTTTTGAATAAAAGAGGATCGTGTCGTGGATCGGACCGTACCTCCGAGACGAGCCGTGAGCATGCGTCCGTTTCCAGACAATCTCGTTGCGGAAGTTTTCCGGCCTGAACACCGCGTCCATGAGAATCTTGAGATAGTGGCTTGCCGCGGGGTCGCAATGGAGATAGATTGATCCCGAGGGTTTGAGTACTCTTCGCAGCTCCACGAGACGCGGCGCCATCATGGCAAGGTACGCCAGCATGTCGTTCTCGCCGAAGACCATCCGAAACGCTTGCATCGTTCTCGACACCTGATCTGGACCTTTCTCCACTGTATCTGCATAAGCTCGGGCCGCTTCTCGGTCCCAGCGCCACGTATCTTCAAAGGCTTTAATCTGCGCCTTTGACCGAGAGCCATTCTGCTCCTGAAACAGAACGTTGTAGTCCTGGTTACTCTTGAAGGGGGGGTCGAGGTAGATGAGGTCCACAGACTCGTCGCTAATGTAGCGCCGAAGGATATCGAGGTTGTCGCCGTAATAAAGCTTGTTTTCGGCCATTTTAGAGACTCCCTCCGCTTCGCACACCCGCGTGCCATTCGATTTTTATCTTACAAGAAAAGGCCCATGCATGGTACAGAAACTTTTGTGGAGGCGCGTATCTCGGCCCGCGAAAGGGCAGGGGTATGCTTGACAAAAGGGTTGTATTGTGCTATAGTCCTGCCGGATAGTTGGACGCGCCTGTGCGGGCCAACAAGCCACTGAAAAGAGAACAGGGCAGGTTGTCTACTGTTTGCAGTATCCAGCATACAGGAAACAGCCTGCCTTTTGTTTTGGGTGAGCGAAGGCGAAGAGGAACCGCAGAGACCGCAGAGGTCCATGAAGAGCGACGATGCGGATTCATTCTCAGCGATCTCTGTTTTCTCTGTGGTGAATCAAGCGAAGGAGGAGGACGGACATGGAGAGCTTTGTGCAAACGACATACGCGATGTATGAGGAGTTCTGTCGGTGGTGGAATTTCTATCTCGACAGTTACGAGGGAGGCGAGGATTACCTGAAGGCGAATTACCTCTTCCGCCACGTGAAGGAGGATGAGGGCGATTTCCGCGACAGAATCCAGAGGTCGTACTACTTCAACTTCTGCCGGACAGTGGTGGACACGTACATCGCGCACATTTTCCGGAAGGCGAACTCGATTTACCGGCAGGGAGACGAGGCCGGAGATTACGAGCGATTCCTCTCCGACGTGGACGCGAGGGGAAACAGCATGAACGGGTTCATGCAGGAGCAGGTGGCCCCGGCAGCACAGATTTTCGGGCACGTTTTCGTCGTCGTGGACAAGCCGAAGTTCAAGGGAGAGCTGAAGTCGAAAGCGGAGGAAAGGGAGAAAGGGATAAGACCGTACCTTGTCGCGGTTGACCCGTGGGACGTAACGGATTTCCGGCTCGATTCGCGGGGGAATTTGCTATGGCTGAGAATCAGGGAGGTCAAGGAGGAGTCCCCCGACCCGTTCTATAAGACAAGCAGCGGCGAGGGGAATGAATACGTTTACAGAACGTGGACGAGGGAAGCCTGGTTCCTGCACGACGAGGAAGGGAATTTGATCGAGACGGATGAACACGGGCTGGGACGAGTGCCGGTGGTAATGGTGTTCAATGTCGAGAGCAGGAAATATCCCGGATTCGGGGTCTCGGCTCTTTCGGACATTGCACCGGTCAATCGGTCCATCTACAACTGGTGCTCCCTGAACGACGAATTCCTTTACAGGCAATGCTTCAACATCCTGGCGATGCCGGAGATGCCGGGAGTCAAAAGGCGAAAAATCGGTCCGGGCAACGCCTTGACGTATCCGATAGACGCGGCTCGTCCGCCGCATTACATCTACCCTCCGGTGGAGCCGGGGGAATATCTCCTGAAAAACATTGACGCGGCAATCAGGCAAATCTATCGGGTGGCGGTCCTCGGCGCCGGGTGGGGACAGGAAACGCCGCAGCGGGCTTCCGGAATCTCGAAAGCGTACGACCTCTATCAGACGAATCAGAACTTAGTGAAGAAGGCGAAGAACCTCGAGCAGGCGGAAGTGGAAATCGGTCAAATCTGGGGATTGTGGGAAGGCATGACGGGCTTCAAGCCGACCGTCGAGTACCCGACCGATTTCAAAATCAGCGACGTCGCGGAGGACCTGAAGAACGATTTCGCCGTGCTCAAGATGAACATCTCCGAATCGTTCAACAGAGCTCTGAAGAAACGAGCCGCCGCCCGCTACATCAAGCTCGACCCGAAGGAACTCGACGAGGTCGTGCGCGAAATCGAGTCGGACTAACGGCGCCACTGACGCATGCGCGGACTCCGCTGGCATTCTCGGCAAGCAGCACAGAGCCGGGGGGCACCGAAAAACTTTGACAGGGTGCTCGGGCCGTATGCTATCGTCCTACTGAGGGCGAGCGATTTTGTTCTTGCTGCTCCGCCGGGCGAGTCAGACACTGCAAAGAAAGGGCGTACTGCGATGGAGAGGAAATACGCCAACCCTCCGATCATCGAAGCCGTGTGCGAGTTTCGTCTGACCGGAGACACGCAATGGGATCCGACAATTCCGGGAATGGTCTATGAGATCATCCGCAACCATTTTCCCAGGAAGGAGCGGAAGCTCGTCCAGGAAATGAACATCGCCCAAACAGGGGAGGGAGTGCGCCAGGAGGTTCGGACAACGGAGCGTGCATGGTTCCTCGCTGAGGACAGCAAGTCGTTCATTCAGGTAGGACCGCACCTATTGGCTGTCAACTGCCTGAAACCGTACCTCGGGTGGGCTGCATTCAAGCCAACAATCGAGGAAGGCTTGCGCGCGCTGGCCACCACCCTTGAGATGAGGGGACTTGAGAGGATTGGCTTGCGTTACGTAAACCGAATCGGGATTCCGGGCCCTACAGTCGGGTTGGAAGAGTGTTTCGCTTTCAGGCCGTTTTTGGGGGAGGGACTGCCGCAGAACGTGAGCGGTTTCATCGTCGGATGCATGCTGCCATTCAACGAAGGGCGCGACTCCTGTACCCTCCAGCTAACGACGGGGGTGCCCGAAGGACCGGAGAGCGTTGCTTTCGTACTGGACCTCGACTATTTTCTGGCTAAGGCCCAGACTGTTCCCGTCAACGAGGCCTTGGGATGGGTTGAGGCGGCCCATCGGAGAGTCTTGGAAGTGTTCGAGGGCTGTATAACAGATAGGCTCAGGGAGCTTTTTGGGGAGGTGAAGTAGATGCTGGCGGTGACGGCGCATTTTGCAGGTGGATTCGATGCTGGGGCAAAGCTACCTCCGGCCACAGGGGAGGGTGCTGGGATAGATATGAGAGCGATCAGAAGGCTATCGCCAGCGCTCTGTCTTTCGGGCCCCTTCGGGCAGTCACTCGCACCGCTGTGGCACGCTGAGTTGGCGCATGCATTTCTTCGGTGGGTTTGCGACCAAGGAAGCGCCAGTGAGACGGCAGGAATTGAGGCGGCCCTTTCCGTGCTATCGCGGAAGGGGATCAAAATTCGCAACGGTGAGGATGTTCGGGGTTACCTCCTTCGTCATTCCGACATGGCAGATATGGTGGTCCACGTTTGCGACCTGGCGTCGAGGTGCCTCGGCCCGCAGTCGCATCTCTCCTTGGAGGTCTATCATGACCCGGAGATTGAGGACGAGTATCTGACGCTGTTGGTCCGTCAAGAAATCTATGACGAGTGCCTCCTCGACGCAATACAGGACGTCCGGAAGGAATACCAGCAAGAGCTTGCTGGAGCGTCCGGCTGGTTCCTGGTGACAACCGACTTCGAGCCACCGAAGTAGCCGATCATGGGTTTCGATTGGAGAGAGTATCTTAACTTGTCGTTGTTTCTGCGCGGGCAGGAGGGGCCCGGGTTCGGTGGCGAGGCAACCTCGCGTTGCGCCGTGAGCCGGGCCTATTACTCTGCCTTTTGCCACGCGCGCAACCATGAACGCGATGAAGGGAAGTTCATTCCTGAGTACGGCTACCAAGACCACGCGTTGCTCCGAAAGTACTTCCGAAGCCGTGATACCGAGGTTGCTGAATGGTTAGATGACCTGCGTCGGTGGCGGAACAAGTGCGACTACCAGGACAGGGTGCCTGGCCTCGAACGGCTCGCCAAGTCCGCGATCGAGCTGGCTGGCAGACTTCTCCGCAGGCTGACCTGAGCAGGCAGACGGTTACCTCTTTGTGTCCTTGTGCCTTGGTGGGGAGGGCGCGAGCGGCAAGGCGCCACGAGGAGGGGACCGTCCGGTTAGTCAATGAGGACCAGGGCGTTGGGGAGTTCGTTCACGTCGCCGCCCTCACGAGGGAGTACGGGCGCCAGACGCTGCCCGGCGTTTTTCACCGTTGAGCAGACCGCGGTGGTCATATTGCCGGACTTGAGAGAACGGGTAAGCTCACGGCACAGGTCCTCAATCGCCGGCAAGCCCAATTTCTCGATGACCGTCTGATCGCCGATGATTGCAGCCATCCGCTCGAAAAGCGAAACATAGATGAGAAGCCCCGTGGCTCGTGCGGTGTGATGAACGCGGCTATCGAAAAACAGTTGGCGGGCGCGGGCATCCACTTCGGTGCGCATCTGTCGGCGAGGCGTGAAAAGCGCGCGGAGCCAGCCGACGCGCGACGCGACGACAGCCCCGAGAACAAATCCCACCACAACGGCGACAACAATGGCGGGGAGCTCCAGCCTCGTCAGCGAAAAGCCCCAGTCCGGCTTCCGCAGCTCCGTTCCTTGAAAAAGGAACCACACAATAACCGCCAAGAGCGCGCCGAGCCACAGGCCAACGATATCTTCCGCCCTGTCGTATCGGCCCGACGCGGTCGCAACCGCCGGGACTATCTCCGCAGAGGTGCTCGACTCCGCCTCCGCGACCGCCTTGACAACCTGTGCTCTGTCGTTGTCGTTGAAACTTGCCGATGCGCGTCGCATGTTCTCTCCCAATCCACTTTGTGCCAATGAGACCGCGTCCCGAACTTCTCAGGCTACCAGGACCCGGTCGCGCCTCCTCCTCCTGAGAAACCGCCGCCAAAGGACCCTCCGGAAAACCCACCTCCCCCGCCTCCGTTGCCCGCAGCCCGGCCAAGGAAGGCAAGGATGCCCATGATGGCGAGCGGCACGCCAAACACCACCGCCAACAAACCCCATCCCCAACCGCTGCGGCCGCTTCTCACAAGGGAAACTATGGTTAATATCCCGACGGCAGCAAGGGCATAGTGCCACCAGGGACGCCGCGGCTTGGGCGCCTTGAACCCTCGCGCCATGTCTTCAAGTGCCTCGACTCCCGCGAGAATCCCGCCGGAGAAGTCGCCTCCCTTGAAGCGTTTGACGATTTGTTCGTCCATGATCCGACGGCACTGGGCGTCTTTTTCGTGAGCCCAACCGGCGCCGAGCTCGATGCGCGCGTTGCGGTCGCCCGTCGAGACAAGAAGGAGGATGCCGTGGTTCAGGATTTGCTTGCCTATCTTCGGGTGACCCACGCCCCATTGGTTGAAAAGGAGCGTTGCGAAGGTCTCGATGCGAAGCCCGGCGCCGCCGTACTTGGCCATGGATTCGATTGTGACCACGATGATGGGCGCCGCAGTGTCGCTCAGAAGTTTGTCGCAGATGCCGCGGATCTTCTGCTCGTCGGTCGGGTCCACAATGCCTGCCAGGTCAACGATGAAGTCGCGCCCACCGGGCGGGTTGATCCTTATGACTTGTGCGGCGCTATGCCCCGCCAGCAAAAGCGCCGCGAGGAAGATGCACGCGAAAGTCGAAACGCTTCTCATCTTATTACCCCGCTTCTTGAGGAGCTAAGCAGCCACAGAACTCGAGGCAAATCTAACACGCGCAAGTTTCGCAGTCAAGCTCATTTTGCGAGAGGGTGTAATCCCTCAGTCTCCGGTGGTGAGCTACACGCGGCTCGATCAAGAGAGAGTGGACAGTCCTCTTGTGGCATGGGCATCTTGCCCATGATTCCCACGGGTCCCCCGCCAAGGGCGGGGCGCGGTGCCACGATCCTTGCCCCTGACGTTGGAGGCACGCTCGTCCTTGTGGGGCCGGGCACCCGTCCGAGAGTGAGGGATCACGAGAGGGTTGGCCTGCACATGCACAAGCTAAACGGGGCTACGGGAGGTTGAGCTTTCCGGATGGCAAGGTGATGAGGAGGTTGACAGGGAGGCGGAGCGGAAGGGGGAGGT
The DNA here is from genome assembly GCA_964516325.1 of uncultured Verrucomicrobiota bacterium. Taxonomy (GTDB): domain Bacteria; phylum Auribacterota; class JABMQX01; order JABMQX01; family JABMQX01; genus CAZFAP01. Next base: position 10,760 of record CAZFAP010000058.1, on the reverse strand, counting down.
TGTGTCGGTCCGGGCGCTTGTGGTGTCGCCGAGGTTGAGGACTTCCGCCGCGCCTGTGCCGAGCATGCCTCTGGACGAAGCAAGTGTTGCGTTCGTGAAGTACTGTGGTATAGTGTCCCCCCGAGGGGAGGGAAAATCAAAAAAGCCAGGGTCAGTCAGGGGCGCGCTCGCCCCTTTCAGGGGACCTACCCGGGCACGCTTCTGGTTGCTCCATAAACGTGCACGTCAAGGGACAAAGCACGAACGGCCTTCGCAGCGCGACAGACCAAGCGAGGGCGGGCCGCTTACGTCCTTACTACACAAGGGAGGGAAGCCAATGTGCAGGACACAACGGAGTTCACTCGGAATTGCAGTGTTCATGCTTGCTTTGGCGGCTGGAATGCTTTTCTTCTCCGCGGCAGACTGGTGTCAGGCTGAACAAGGCAAGGCCACACCAAGCGTGCCGCTCATTTATTGCAGCGACCTCTTTCATCCGCCGGATGATCCGGACGACTGGTTCGACGTGGCGACAGTCTTCTCCATTCAGGAATTCGACCTCCGCGGGATCGTCCTCGACCAGGGACAGAAGCAGTTGGAGAGACCGGGCAGAATCCCCATCGAGCAGTTGATCGCTATCACCGGAAGGAAAGCCCCTATCGTCATCGGCTTGCCCGACAAACTCAGGTCCCCGTCGGACAAGGGGCTTGATCAGCCCGAGAAATTCCAGGAAGGAATCAAGCTCCTCCTCAACATCCTCGAAAAGGCCGACACCAAGGTCACCGTCATCACCGTCGGCAGCCTTCGGGACGTCTGCGCCGCTTTCAACCGTTCCCCGGAACTCCTCAAGGCCAAGATTGACAGGCTCTACATCTCCGCGGGCCATTCCGACGCCGGCAACGAATACAACGTGGACCTCGACCCGCAGGCCTACGTCGGCGTGATGCGGTCGAGCTTGCCCATCTACTGGCTTCCCTGCTTTGGCAAGGAGCCGTACGTCTCTCGTTGGCAATTCAAGCAGGGCGAGCTTCTCGACGGTTGGTCTCTGAAACTCCAGAACTACTTCGCCTACGGTCTGATGAAAGTTGACCCGAACAAGACCGACCCCGTTCTTGCCCTCGACAAGCCGATGCCGCCGGACGTGAAGGAAAAAGTCTGGGCGATGGACCGATCCATGTGGTCAACGCCCTCTTTCATAGACGCGGCAAATCGAACGATGGTCAGCAAAGCCGGTCGCAGGCAAGTTCTCCCCGCCGGAGAAGCGAAAACCCAAAACCTCGTCTTCGGGTTCGTCCCTGCGAAGGTCTCCGTGCGGGACAACGGTCAGACCCGCTTTGAGGACATAGCGGTCAACTCCCCCGACGCGAACATGCGCATCTTCCGATTCGAGGGGACGCACGCCAGCTATAACGAAGCCATGAAGCAGGCTCTCGACGAGCTTCTCAAGGCCCTCGGTCGCTGACGCTGGTCTCTCGTCCAGGCGAAAAACGGAACCCGAGAGGCCCTTCAACCGCACAGGCTTCTTTCGCATGGCCCCTGTTCTATCGCCTCAGCGCTGTCCGCGTCCTCTGTCCTGAAAATTCGCGCCAAGGGGCCAGCATGTTCATGGTCTTCGGGTCAGCGAAGTTGGTGACAGAGTGTGGGCATAAGATTCAGACGCCTCCCCGGTACCGGCCCAGGCGCGCGGAAGCGGCGCTTCCGCGTGAGAAAGCGGGAGCTGTGCGCTCCCGCACTCCATATTGCGGGGCCCCCTTGGAGTGCTGAAGCGAAGCTTCAGCTTTCGTCCCCGGGAGCGGAGCTCCCGTCCTCGGCAATCCGATGGATGTTCTCAGGATCTTCTCCGCTCTCTCTGCCCCCAGAATCAGTGCCACGCAGCCAGGATTTTCATGGTCTCCGGGTGAACGAAGTCCACGAGGGACTGCGGTTAAGCTCCTCTTGGTCACGTGGCGAGCGCCTCAGCGTCCCAGCCGGGTCGTGGTCCGCCGGGTCTCATCCCGCACACAATTGCCGGAACAGCCTGCCGCCGAAAATCACCAGCCCCACGACCACAGACGTGATCGAGCTGAGAAGCACCGCCCCCGCACTGATGTCGAGCAGTTGCCCCGCCAACTTATTGTACTCCTGCGTCACCATCCGGGTCATCAGCTCCACCACCGTATTGAACATCTCCGAGACCAGCACCAGACCGATGACCAGCGCCAGCAGCGCCCATTCATCCCGGCTGATTTCCAGCGCCGCACCCAGAATGATCGCTGCGACCGCGGCGGCAAAGTGAAACTTGAAGCTGTTCTCGATGCGGATAGCTTCCGCAATCCCCCGAATCGCGCATCCGAATTTTCTTACGATTCTTTTCATCGGTTTCCCAACAACATTCTGGAGTTATTTGTTTGGAAGGAAAGAAACTGCGGGATTGGTCTGTCAAAGAGAGGGCGCAGAGCAACACTGTAGGCCCCTGGGCTTCCGCCAATGTCCGCCCCCGAACGTTGCCCGAAAAGCTCTATCCCTTGCCCTTCCCGGCAACCCTTGCTCTCTGGGCACGCTTTTTGGGGGCGAACTTCTTTGCCAATTTCACAACCTCGGCTATCTCGAAGGGCTTTCGCAGGAAGGCGACGACCCCGGGGAATCCCTTCAGCTCCTCCGTCGTAAAGTCCCGGAAACTGCTCATAGCGATCGTCGGAACGCGTATCCCCTCGTTCGTCATCACGATCAGCAGTTCCGCCCCGTTCACTCGCGGCATGTGCATGTCCAACAGAAGAAGCTTGCAGTCGGGGTCCTTGACGTATCGGTATGCTTCTCCGCCATCGTTGGCAAGCTGGACGCGGTAACCTTCGCTCTCGAAGCCGACAGCGAGCGCCCCCGCAAGAAGCGGGTCGTCATCTACTACAAGAATCATAGCTGCACCTTTCCATCCGCAGCGCCGGGCGACTGGTCGCGGCGCCGCTCCCTTGCCCCCACGAACCCCGCCTTTCCGTCGGGCTTTAGAATACCAGATGCACTGCCGCCCCGCCGTACACGTTGGAATCGTCCTCGACGAACGTCTTGATGGAATCGTCAAGAAGAACCGAGAAGCCGACGAACGGCTCGAAGCTCACAATCTCCGAGACGGGGATCACCATCGCGAAAGATATGTCGAAGTCAATTAGCCCTGACTCCGAAACCCAGAAATACGTCTCGCTGAATCCCTCCGTAGCAGCTCCTAACGTCGCGAGAACCCGATAATTCACGTTCTCGACCTTGTCCGCGTACGCCACTCCAAGCCGCCCGTACAGCGCCTCCGCCGCGTCAACATCCCAGTTGAGCTCCAGCAGCGGAATGATCGGCGTCCCCGTGTTCCAGGCTACCTTTCCGAACAGTTCCGACGTGTCCGAATACGGCGCATCGTCGTAGCCGTAGTACATGTACCCAAAGCTGAAATCGAGCTGCTTCACCGACAGGAAATACTCAAACGAGGCGTCTATCTCGCCCATGCCGCCGTCCTCTCCCGTCTCGGCGATTCCCGTAGCTCTCACGCAGAACGACGGAAACCGAACGTAGATGGACGGAGACACCGACGTTTCAAACTTGTCCAGCCCTCGCCAGATGTAATCGCTGTAGAAAGTCGCGTCCACCCCTGCCTTCCAACTTCTCCCGGCAGGCTCAACATTTCCCTCCGCTTTCTCCTCCGCCGAGGCGCCGGCGCCCAACCACAGCACCAAGCCAACTACAACAATACCCACCACCGAAAGTCGCATCCTGAGGTTCATTCTTTCTCCCCCTTATGCATGGTTTGATGTTCTTGATTTGCTCCAAACCGGGTTTGAAAATCGCCCCAATTTCTCAAAACCTCCTCCCAGTGTCAAGGCTTTTTCTGCCCGCCCCCGCCCCGAACTCGTCGAGCGGTGTCCCCTTTCCCTTTCCTTCGGACGCCGCAGCCATCTGCCCTTTGCGTTCTCTGCCTTGAGAATCATCGTACGCCGCCATGAGCAGGACCCGGGGAGGTTTCTCGCAAGGCCGCCCAGCACGAGGTGGACAGGATAATGGCGCCCTCGGCGCCACACAGGATGAACACGGTCTCAGATTAACCGCGGATGAACTCAGATACACGCAGATATACACTCTTCAATCCATCTGCGTTCATCTGCGTCCATCTGGGGTTCCTGATCATCCCCCGCCATCGGCGGGGTTATCCTGTGTCAGTCTTTCTTTTCTTGACGAGCACGCGAAGAACGCAGGGGGGCATTGCCCGGGACCACTCTTCTCTGCGCCCTCTGCGCTCTCTGCGGTGCCCCCTCCGGTAACTAAGCAATTACCCCCGGACGCATCTTTCGCTTTCACGTAGCGTTGTTATTTGATACGCTCTGCGTGCAACCGCCTGCAAAATCGTTTGGCTTATCGAGCCGAGTTGCAGCTCGCAGGCACATCGAGGCACACGCTTGAAGCGGTCCTCAAGGCAAGGGGCTTCACGTACGACCCTGACGGTGAGCGCTCATGCCAGAGCCACGCTTCCGCTCCGACTATTCCATCTTCAAGGACTATGACTCCGCCGCGTTGGGGGAGCAGCCCTCCGACTATATTCCCATCTCCGAGCGCCTCGTCTCCTGTATCTGGTACACGCAAGCCTATCTCAGAAACCTGCGAACCGCCGACGGAAGGTCCGTCCGGGTCATCTCCCCCGGAATCTGGAACCTCGATGCTGGACCCGACTTCATTCACGCCGCCCTCGAATTTGAAGGCGGCGAAGTGCTTAAAGGCGACGTCGAAATCCACGTTCGCTCCTGTGATTGGCAGGCCCACCTTCATCACCGCGAGCCCCGCTTCGATAACCTCATCGCCCACGTCTCCATGTGGCGAGACACTGACGAGCTATTCCTGGCGACCTTCTCCGGCAAGAAAGTCCCCCAAATTGAGCTTTCCCTGCATCTCACCCGCCCCCTCCGCAAGATCGTCGGCCAAATAGAGACGGACGATTTCCCATACAACAGAAAAGCCGGGCTGGGGAGGTGCGCCGAACTCCTCGCCGCCCTCACCAAAAGCCAACTGCGCACCCTTCTCAGCATCGCGGGCGAATGGCGCATCCTCGAGAAGTCCGCTCGCTTCGCCGAGTGGCTCAGAGAAGCCGGTTGCGACGATGTCCTCTACAAGGGGTTCCTGGAAGCTCTCGGCTACCCCAACAACAAGGAGCCCTTCCTCATCCTCGCCGAGCGCATCCCCCTGTCCGTCTTGCAGCGAGATGTAGCCGGCGCCTTCGCAAAAGCTTCTCACTATTGCATCCAGAGCGTCCTCATGCGCCTCTCCGGCTTGTTCCCGGAGGATGAAACGTCCGGCTGGGACGACGAAACCCTCGGCTATTTCCGCTTCATGAAGAGCATCTGGCGGGACTTCTCGGAGCGCGCCTCTTACTTCCCCATGGATGCCACAAAATGGAACCTGAGAGTTCGTCCCCTCAACGCCCCTCTCCGCAGAATCGCCGCCGCAAGCCAGTGGGTTCATCGTCATAGAAACCAGCCGCCGTTCTCCGCCGCTATCCGAGTCCTGCGGGAGCTGAAAGAGACCGGCGCCGAATTCAGCAAGGATTACGACCGGTTCGCCCGCCAGCTCGGCGCCAAGCCCGCCTCTGGTCGCGCCGGGGACATCCGAACGAGATACCTCCGCGTGCTTTCGCGCCTTTACGGCCTATTTCGCTGCGACGAGGACAAGTACTGGTCTTATCGGTACGACCTCGGCGGCAAGAAACTCCCCCGCCCCCTCGCCCTCATTGGCGACAGCCGCATCCAGGAGGTCCTCGTCAACGTCGTCGTCCCTCTCCTCCTGCTCCACTTCAGGCAAACAGCGGAAGAGTACGAAAGCACCTTGTATTTGCTCTACAACTTCATCCCGAAATTGCCGGAGAATAGAGTTACGCGGTTCATGTGTCATCGCCTTTTTGCAAAAGCGGAGAAAGACCTCCCCGTCGAGTCCGCCGTTGCCCAGCAAGGACTCCATCAGCTTTTCAAAGACTATTGCAGCAAGGACAGGGGCGGCTGCCTCGAATGTAATTTTCAGGCGAACCTGAACAGGTGGCTCGAGCAGACCGGCGACCCCCGCCGGTAGCCCGGTGCGACCCTGGATTGTTGGAGGAACAGCAATGATGCGTCTCCTGGTTCTGTTCGGGCTTCTCTGGCTCGCGACTGCGCCGAAAGCAGCCCCCACGTCGGTTTGGCCCGACAAGGATTGGCCCAAAGCCTCCCCCGAGAGCCAGGGAATGTTGAGCCCCGCTCTCGATGAGGCCGCGGCCTATGCGCAGAAGTACGGAGGCGGGTCCGGCTGCGTCATTCGCCACGGCTTCCTCGTCAAAGAATGGGGCGACCCAAAAAACCTTGCCGACATCAAGTCCGCCACCAAAGGCTCGGTCGGCGCCACACTCCTCGGTCTTGCCCTGGACGATGGACTGCTCAAACTCGACGACTTCGCCCAAAAACATTACCCGGAACTCGGGTTTGAACCGCCGGAGAACGTCGCGACCGGCTGGCTTCGTGAAATCACCATCAAGCATCTTGCGACCATGACCGCCGGCTTCGATGACGGCCGCCCGCCAAAGTTGACCTATCGCCCAGGCACTTCGGGCTTCTATAGCAATGACACTTCCAACATCCTGTCGGAGCTTCTCACGCTCAGATTCAACGAGGACCTCGCGACGGTGCTGAAGCGCAGGGTGATGGACCCCATTGGCGTCCCCCCTTCCGAATGGTCCTGGCGAGACAACGTTTATCGCCCCAAGACGATCAGGGGAATCAAGAGCCGCGAGTTCGCCTCCGGCATCACCATCACACACCGCGCCCTCGCCCGCATCGGCTACCTCTACCTGCAAGAAGGAAGCTGGAAGGGAAAACGAATCTTGTCGCGGGAATTCATTCGCCTCGCAACCCGCCCCACCGACCTTCCCTCCTTCGTCCCGTACTACGCCTTCTATTGGGCAAGCAACGGCCGCGGAACGTATCCGGAAATCCCCAGCGACGCCTTTTGGGCGCTGGGCCTTGGCGACAGCTTCGTGGTCGTCAATCCCAGCCTCGACCTGGTTGTGGTTCGGCTTGGGGTAGGGTCCGTAAAGTCGCAATTGCCCGGAGGCGATGAGCCAGAAAACTGGGGGAGACGGGTGGCAGGCTTCTTCCGCCTCGTCCAGGCGGCAGTCAAAGAACCCCCTCAACAAGATAGGGAACGCCACCAGTAGGTCCCCGATGTGCATCCCGCCGCGATCTCTGCGGTTGAACAACTCGCGTTGGCGGCGCGCCGCGTCATCCTGTGGATCCCGTTATCCTGTCCCAATTTCCCCCGTCTCTGCGTTCTCCGCGGTGAAATCCCCCCAAACCGAGGGGTTACCAGCATCGCCGATTTTTCCTTGACACCCTCCCATTGGGCTGATAGGTTGTGGATAATTTTTGGAGTCTTGAAATCCTTAGAACTTAACCCAAATCGAACCTAACCGCTGGGAAGGGGAAAAGATGGCTGAAGCGTATTGCGTGAAGTGCAAAGCGAAAAAAGAAATGGCCAAGCCAGTCGAGGTCAAGATGAAGAATGGCCGGCCGGCCTTGAAGGGCGTATGTCCGACGTGCGGCACCGGCATGTATAAAATCCTTCCCGTTAAGAAGTAGCACGGGCGATTCGTACGACTCGTTGGGAGCAGGTGTAACCTGAGGCGCCGAGGGCGGGGTCGGTCGCTTCCGATTATTTCCCGTCGAGAGCATTAGTCTGGCACTGTAACTCCGTGGGCAAACCCCAGGCAGGGCGACGTTGCGTTCTGCCTGTCGCGTTTAACGCGGTGAGCGCCCTTCGTGTCGTCGGGCGCAGCCGCTAACTCCTACTCCATCGCCATAACCCAGGAGGACCATACCATGGCTAACGCAAAGGTCGCGGTAATCGGCGCCGGAAACGTCGGGGCCACCACAGCCCTGAGACTCGCGCAGCTCAACGTCGCCGACGTTGTTTTGACGGACATCGTGGAGGGGATGCCCCAGGGCAAGGCCCTCGACATGCTCGAAATGGCCCCCCTCCAGGGGATAGACGCCTCCATAACTGGCGCCAACGACTACCAGGATATCGCGGGCAGCAGCGTCGTCGTGGTAACCGCGGGCATTCCTCGAAAGCCCGGCATGTCCCGCGATGACCTCCTCAAGGTCAACGCCGGCATCGTCAACGATGTCGTTGATAACGTCGTCAAGCACGCCCCCGACTCCATCATCCTCATGGTCAGCAATCCCCTCGACGTCATGACCTACCTCGCCTACGAGAAAAGCGGCTTCGGCAAAAAACGCGTCCTGGGAATGGCTGGCGTCCTCGACTCCGTCAGATTTCGCTGCTTCATCGCCGGGGAACTTGGCGTTTCCGTCAAGGAAGTCTCCGCAATGGTCCTCGGCGGACACGGCGATTCCATGGTCCCCCTGCCCGCATACTCAACCGTCTCCGGCATCCCCATCGTCAAGCTCCTTCCCAAGGAGACCATTGACCGCCTCATCGCCCGCACCCAGAACGCCGGAGGAGAAATCGTCGCCCTCCTCAAAACCGGAAGCGCCTATTACGCCCCAGCCGCCGCAGCCGCCGCCATGGTCGAGAGCATCCTCCTCGACCAGAAGCAGATTCTCCCCTGCTGCGTCCTTCTCGAAGGCGAATACGGCATCTCCGACATCTGCGTCGGCGTCCCCGTAGTTCTGGGGAAGGAAGGCGTCGAGAAAGTTGTCGAACTGGAGCTTTCTCCGGAAGATTCCGAAAAGCTGAAAAAATCCGCCGCGCACGTCAAGTCCACCGTCGAGCAACTAAAAAAGCTCCTGGCATGAGCGCGAATTGACTTCGGACAGGATTACGGGATTCACGAGATTATCCTGTCCATTCTGTCATCCTGTCCAACTCTCTGCGCGCGTACGTGCATGCAGACACAGGCGGGGGGCTCACAGCACCCTCAGGATGAACGTCCCTCCCTCGCTCATCCCCAGAATATCGCTCGCTCGACCCCGGTTGATGGATATTTCCATGTGCCCCGAGCTGCCGATGATCACAATCAACTCATTCTCCTTCCCCTCCGAATACGTTTTGCACAACCTCCCCACCTCCCGGTCTCGGATCAAAATCCGAAACCTCCGCACCGTCGAGAGCCCCAACAACTCCTCCATGAACGCCCTCGTCACATCCGTAATCAGATTCCCGAAATGGTCAACGCACACCACATGCCCGGCGATCTCCCGCTCGCCCAGCTTTTGCGGAACCGACGACTTCAGCCTGACGACCTCGTCCAAAGCCCGTCCAAATTCTCCCGGTTCCACCCCCAGCGAGAGGTATGCGCTCACCGGCGCGAACACGTCCCTCCCCTGAAACGTCGCGCTCACCGGCAGCAGAAGATACTTCTCGTTCTCGATCCTTACGACCTTCTCAACTTCCTCCTTCTCCATCGCATAGCTGAGAACCCCGTTGTCCGGGGCTACGAAGCAGCACCGCGAGCTCTTCACCACAATCGCGTGCCTTCCGCTCCCAACCCCGGGGTCCACGACAACCGTATGAATCGTCCCCGGCGGAAAATAGCCGTAACTGTTTCCGAGAACAAAAGCCGCCTCGAACACGTTGTGCGGGCGCACCCCGTGCGTGATGTCAACAATCTCCACATCGGGGTTGATATTCTTAATCACCCCCTTCATCGTCCCCACAAACCAGTTCTCATGACCGAAATCCGTTATCAGCGTTATCATCGTCATCTCTCTTCGTCCTCGAAACTGGCCCTCTCGAGCATCTTCCGCCCGTTCGCTTCTGTCTGCATCAATCCTACCTCTCCTGCCGCCCCTTGTCATCACCCATCCCGTTGGGAGGCCGGGCGGCGCCGCCCTTGCAGATCCTAATCGGCACTTGCCTCCTGAAGAACTTGGGTGTATATTGACATCAGGTTTGTGCCCGTGCAGAAATTGTTCGAACACGGGCGATTTGACCCGTCTAACGCAAATCGAGAGGGCTTACGGTGAAACGGTTCCTCCTTGTTACCTTTCTTACCCTTCTCACACTCGATCTCGGCTGCACCAGGGGTCTCAAGCCCCCGGCTTCCGCACGTCCCAAAAGGACCATAGACTGGCAGGACCCTGTCTCCGTGATGCGGGGTTTTCTCGCCGCCAAAAGAGCGGGGGACTGGCGAACAGCCTATCGCTGCTGCGACTACGACGAGACCCTCCCCAAGGAGGAGAAGGCAAGAATCAAGAAGAACTGGAAAGAGGAGTGCAAGAACTGGCCCATCGAGTATATGGACACCTTCTGGGCGATAACCGGCCGTGATTACGTCGGAGAGACCGCTTCCGTCCGCATCCTCGTCTCCCACAGAAACCCGATTACCAGTGAACTGAAGCCCGGCGAGACCTACGAGGAAAGGCTGAAGCTCTATAACGGCAAGTGGAAAATCACCAATCCCCTCCCACCCGAAACGCCGAAATAGCCCTTCTGTGAGTCTGGCTGCGTATCAGTTGGCGTACCCCGGCATTCGGCTTCTTCAGAACGTGACGCTCGGCGTCTTTGCGCCTTGCTCAGAAAACACAAAGTCTGGAGAGAGCAGACCTCTTGCAAAGCCGCAAAGCCGAAGAGCTTCCGGTGCTGTCCCGGGGGCTGCCCTTTGGAGTGCTGTGGCTTGCCACAGTCCCGCCAAAGGCGGGATGGGGGAGCTTGATCCCCCTCCTCGTGTCAGTGCACTGATTACAAAGTCGCTGACGTATTCTCGGACGGAGTTACAGGATAAGCGCTTCTCCGTGAGTTAGCCAATGTTTGTCAGTTGTTGTCGTAAGTTGTTGATTTGCAAGGGGCCAGTT
>CAZFAP010000057.1:0-26088 GCA_964516325.1 uncultured Verrucomicrobiota bacterium | reverse complement strand
ACATCAATGGGAATGGGAACGCCACTGACGCAGGTGAGTCCGTTGACGCGGTGAAGACCGGAGTGAACCTCTACACGGCGAGCTTCGCCAGTATTTCCGGCCCTAATGGCGCCCGGACGGTCAGCGTGACCGCCGCCGACACCTCCGGCAACACCAGCCCCGCAAGCGTCCCGGTCACCGTCGGCGGTCTCATGCCCACCACTCAGACAATCTTCACCCACTCCGGGCACATTAACGCCCAGCCGTGGAGCGGTGCGCAGCAGGTGATTCCTTACGATCCAATCCAGATACCCGGTTCGGGCACGCTGACGTTCACCGTTACCGCCACTCCGCCGGTTCGCCAAGAAGTGGAAAATATCACGCGGCAGGACCCGTACGTCCGGCACATCAATTTCAACGGCCAAGACTACAACCTCACCCGCTCGTGCAACGCGTTTGGCGCCGACCCGTCCATCTGTACGACGACATTTGAAACGACCGAAGGGGGCACGCTCGACTTCGAGATCCTCGGCCCCGGCACCTGGAACTTCTGGGGGGAGTTCTCCGGCCATCACGCCCAGGACTACACGCTTGAGATAAAGTTCACCTCTGTGGACATCACCCGCCCGCAGGTAACCTTCCTGTCTCCCGAAATGGGGGCGAGCGTTGACCTCGGCCTCCCGCTGGTCGTGGATGTATCGGCGGTGGATGCGGGGCAAATCGCCTCCGTCGTGGTTTCCTTCGACGTGAACGGAGATGCCGACACGGACGATTTCGGCGAGCAACTCGCTGCGACGCGAATTGCCGGTGATAACTACCGGGCGAGTTTTGCCGAGCTTTCCGGCATCCCCGGAACGCGAACCATCGAGGTTCTGGCGACGGACATGTCCTTCAATACGACACACGCGACCATGACGGTCGGCGTGGATGGAGTGGGCGCGGGAGAAACGCCACTCTTTACCGGCTCCGGCACCATTCCCGCGCAGAGGGACCAGTGGAACGGCGGCCAGCGGCAGACAATCCAATTCGACCCCATTGCCGTCTCGGGGATGGGCCGGATCACGTTTGTGATTACCGCCACTCCGAATGTCCGCCAGGAGGTTCAGAATCTTGAAAGGCACGATCCGACTGTGGTCAGAATCAATTTCAACGGACAGAACATTTCCTTGACGCCGGTCTGCAATCCTCCCGGGAGCAACCCCGCCGTCGCTGTCTCAGTATGGGATTCGCCCGGAGCCGGCCAGCTCGATTTCGAGATTCTCGGCCCCGCCACGTACAACACATGGGGCGAGTTTAGCGGCCATGCGGAGCAGCGCTACACCATCGAAGTCCTTTTCCTTCCTGGCCCGACTGTCACCCAGGTCACGCCAAACAAAGGCTCGGTCGGCGGACACGAGACAGTTACAGTCAGAGGCAGCGGATTCGGGTTCAATGCCGTCGTTCTGTTCGGTCAGGTCGCGGCCACCAATGTGATTCGCTTCAGCAGCGAGGAGCTTATCTGCACCACGCCGCCCGGAGTCCTCGGAAGCGTCACAGTGACTGTGTTGAACGCCGACCCTGAAAATGAACCCTGGAACTATGGCGGCCCTTACGGCCTCTTCGGCGAGCTCCCGAATGGCTTTACCTATCAAGCTGCTGCGCCACCGGCGCCCCTTCAAGCCGAAAGACTTCTGGGCGCCTACAAGGGTTACTTCCCCGCAGTGGGATCCGAGGAAGCCCAGCAGGCGGCGACCTTCACCTTCACCATCCCTGCTGCCGCGGGGCGACTGCGGTTTGAAGCGTACGCGTTCGTTCCCATCCTCAATCCCATTCCCGGCCCCTTCGATGACCCCGACAACCTCGAATGGCACAATGAGAGCACCGCAGTGCGCGGCTTCACCGGCGGCAACAACGTCAACTACTGGGTGGAGGTCGAGTGTTCCGATTTGAGCTACCCCTACGGCCCGGTCATCTGTAACTCGACCCGTATCATCGGCAGCGACGCAGCCGGTTTCGGTCGCTTCACCGTCAAGGGACCGGCGAGATGGAATGCCTTCTGGCGGCAGTTCGGTGAGTACGAGATGGTCAGCGCCCCTGCTCAGAACTGGAGCCTTGCGGTATGGTTCGCCGAGCCGCCGTCGCTCGCTTCCGTCTCGCCCAAATCAGGAGGCGAAGGGGGCGGAACACCCGTAACACTGATCGGGGCGAAATTTGCCGAAGGCATCCGAGTCCGGTTTGGCGGTGCTCTGGCGACCGATGTAGTGGTGCTCAACAGCAACACGCTGACCTGCAAGACGCCTTCGGGTCGGGCGGGTGTAGTGTCCATCGAAGTCGAATTGCTCGACATGACCGCGAGATTGAACAGCGCTTTCACTTATCAGGCTGACGAACAACGGAAGGCGATCACAAGGTGCACACTGAACGCCCAGGGAAAGCCGACCATTGGCGTCCGAACCCTCTTGGGGAGAACCTATCAACTTCAGCGGAGCGACGACCTCAGGAATCCCATGGGCTGGGTGGCTGCCAGCGCGGAAGTCGCAGGGAATGGCGCGGAGCAGTTCTTCACGGACTCCGCCCTTTCATCGTACTACCGCCGGGCGTTCTACCGGTTCGCCATCCGGAGTTCGCAGCCGTAGGCGGAGAGTAGGGGAGGGCGGCCGCACGTTTGGGAATCTCGATACCGCGGCAGCTCCATGCTCGGCGGCCGGCCTCTCCGCGCAGGGAGAGCAATTACACGGCCTCGTCCACCATCTGAACCTGCTTGAACCTGCAAAAGTACTCAAGCTCCCTGGCAATGTTCCCGTAGCACGTTACGCGATGGATTCCGCTCGACCAGTTTCTCCACAACCTTTCCGCGTCGCCGTCGAGCTTGACCGTGATTTTTGTCCGGCAGCCCCTGTCCGTTTCCGGCGTGTCAACAATCTCGCCGGTGAAATACCGCAAAGAAGATGTCCCGTCCAGGATTGCCTGTGTAACCTTTTGGCCGGTGCGCATCGTCACCTGCGGCACAGCTCCCTCCCGGCGTTCCATGACGCTCCGCAACCTGTACGGCGCGGAGGGCTTTTCGGGACCATCCATTTTTGTGCTGCCGAGGCAGTGGATCAGGGTCGCGCTATTCGTCGAGAAGTCAAAGGTGGGATTGTTCACGAAACCGGGCTTCCCGCACAGCCCCTGGAATAGAATATGGACCATCGCGCAGGGCAGGTCCGATTGGCAAATGCCCCCGAATCCCATGTCATTGAGCCGCGTGAAACCGATGCAGGGATAAGCGGGGGTTTTGTGATACATGCTCCCGTAGCAATCCACGGTCATCACGGTGGCTTCCTCTTCATCCATCAACCTCTCGAAAGCGAGCGCCAGTTTGCATGACCTGAATATCTCTTCTCGGGACGGCTCCACAACCTTCTCCGCTCCCTTAATCCACCGCTCCGCCTCCGCTTCTGCGTCGGGGTCGCGCACCACGCCGTATGCATCGAGCAGCCGCGCAAGCTCAATCTTCTTGATGGTCGTTCCGAACTTGGTCTTGACGGCGTCTGCGTACTGGGAGAAATCGCCGGTCGTGAGGTTGAGTATCACAGCTTCTCTCAGGTGATGGATGGCGCGGAAGGGCCTTATGGCAACGCCCAGTTGTTTGTAATCGGTGGACAATATGCACTCCATTTTTTCTCCGAGCGGCTGCCTGCGGATAGCGCTGAGGTCGTACCATTCATGCCCGGAATAGGGCGCCGAGAGAATCATCGTGGGTTGTCCGAGGCGGAGGATTTCGGTCAGAATCGGCAGGACCCAGAGTGTGAGATGGATGACAAGAATGCCGTCAACATCCTTCAATTTGTCTTTGATCCGCCCGACCTGGTCCGCGGAACTGATTAGCTCATCTACCACAAACTCCACGTCGGACAATTCGTTCTTCAATTCCGCAAACCTCGATTCGTATGCCTTGAGCTCCGCCGCCAGGTCCAGATCCGGGTTCGGATAATGCGCCTGGGGCACTCCGAGATAAAGCCGCGCGACCTTGACCCGGGACCGTCGGCAGCCGGGGCTTATCAATTTCGTTCCTTTCTCAGTCGCGCCAAACCCAAGCATGCTCGAGCCAGCAATCCAGAAAACGCCTCCCGCGGTTGCCAGCTTCGTGAATTCTCTTCGGTTCATTTTTCCGTTCATCGCGGTCTCCTCCCTTTCAGTTCGCTGAATCCTCCTGTATGGACTTTCGCCCTCAAGGGCTCTGGCGTGACGACCTTGATGCGGCTTTGCATGAAGCTACGGCAAATCGCTTCCGGGGGCTGGACACCCCTGGAGGCGCCTCCCCCGAGCTTACTCCCTCTCCGCCTTCTCCGGGGTCCGGGTGACCGCTCGCCGACAACTCAGCGCTTTCGGCTGCGGCTGCTTTTTGGTCAGCAGCCCGCCCCCTCAAGGGCAGTCTTTATGGGTGTCGCCGTCCCCCCAGATATTATTGCCGGATGCCCTCCGCATAGCTATCAATCAATGCCGCGAGGTTGTGAATATGGAAAAAGTCGCCCCTGAAGCGGGTTGTGTCCACGTAAAGGCGGAACTCGTCCCGTGTCTTTCCCAGAACCCAGTACTGCGCCAGAACATTGCCGCTTTTGTGCTGCAAGGGGCAAAGCCGCTGCTCGCTGGCGGACTGCTTGGGTGCTTCGCTTATCCACCAGAGCGCCATGGACTCGTCCAGGTTGTCAAGGTAACTGCGGCACTCTTCCCTCGCATGCCTGCCAAGCATCCGGCCAACCTCCTCGACGAGGTCAATGAATGGGGGGATTTCCTGATCCTCCCGCACAACCGGGGAGATGGAGCCGCGAAGGACGATGGCACAGTTCTGGTCAATATGGACGAGCGTTCGCCAATCGTTTTTCTCGTGGCCCCAAACGAGGCCCATGCGGTGAAGCTCCGCGGTGTATCTCGCCTGTCCGATCCGAGCGATAGCGAGTTTGCCAAACAAGTACCAGCCCAGCGATTCTTCGTCCTTCCAACCGTACGCTCGCGCAAGGCGCATGAACCCAATCGCCCCTGCGAGCCAGCTATTGTAGGTGGATTGGCCATTTCGCCGATAATAGCTGTACGGGTCAAAAAAACCCTGCCGCCGGGACGGAGGCTTGACGGGTCCGCAAAGCGCCCAATCATGCAGGGCGAGAAGTTCGTTCACGCGCGTTATGCTTTGCGTTCTGAGCGGCTCGGCGTCCAGCTTTTCACCCGTGATGGCGATATACTCGTGTACGCCGTATAGGTCGCCGAAGAAGCGAGACTCCCGCAGAGCTTTTTCGCGGTTGAATGCCGGAGTGAGGCGCACCTCCTGCCACGGCACATCGTACGGGGCACGATTTGCTCCCTCGAGATATTTAGCAGTATCCACCCGGAACGGCGGATTCATCTTCCACTCGCTTTTCAGATATTCCCTGACTTGCCGTTTCAGCTCTTCGGAGAGATAAGGATAGGCCGCCGACACCGCTTTCGCCAGGTCTGGTGAGCTTGACCAGTAGAAATAGGCGGGAGCGGCGCCAGCAATCCCGCCATAGACGTAGAAGAGGGGCGACAGATGTCCTGCATCCACCATTTCCTGGACATGCCTCTCGAGCTTGGCACGGAGCGGCGCGGTTTCGCTTGAGGCCGGCGCCGTCTTGCGCTCGTGAAAGAGATACCGCCCCAGCCCATGCACGCGGTACTCGTATAGCTCAGCCCCTTCGATGCCCATTGCCTTGCCGGGTGTATCCATGAGGTTATACTCAGCGGGCTTGACTTCCTTTGCGCCCTGGTGAAACGTCACAGGGAAGTTGCCACCGAGCGCCAGAGCCAGCATGGCTGGCACGGGCGCCGCCTTCACCGCTGGCGTCCTCCAATCGTCGTGGAAGGACTCCCACGCGAATTCTTGCTGTATTGAGAGAACATCGTTGTCCGCATCAACACAATAGGTTTCTTTCACCAAGAGAGGATAATCCCGTAGCGTCTGCGACCAGAGGCGGCATTGCCTGAGCACCTCCTCGGGCAAACCACGAACCCATCTCTCGGTCTCGTCCGGCTCGAATATTCTTCCCCCAAACAGCGGCATCACCGCGACCTTTCCCGCTTGACCCTCGAACCGGAAGATGATCCCACCGGCTGAGGTCTCGACCGCCCGGGGCTGACGCTCCAGGCGAAAAAGAAGCGGGAAGTCGAGTTTCATCGGACGCCGTCTCCCGAGAGAGACCTTATCCGCCCCCAGGTGTTCATCATCCAGGTCGGCGACCTCGGAGTAATTTCGGTATGGCGAAGACCTCCCAAACCACCCAAGCACCCATGGCTCCTCGAGCTTCGGCATCTCCTCGATAGTCCCCGAAGCGCCCACGACAACCTTGCTTCCGGAAACGAAGGCGAGATGGGTCGGTGCCGTCCCCTCGAACGCGATGCCGTGCGCCGGAGCATCAATTAGCACGGCAGGAGTGAGGCGGCTCAACACAACCTTCGCTTGACCATTTCGGAGATTGTATGTTGCGAGTTGATGGTCCCATGCGCTCTCATCCACATGGATTTTCTTTGCGCCCTCCCCCAGCACGCACCGGAACAAGACGTACGCATCCCCCGACCACGCCGGCATCGGCTCTCTTCCTTGAGGAAGATCGGGCGCCGTGCGCTGAAAGAGAATTTCTTCATCTGCAAATTCGAGCTGAAAAGAGAAGCCGCCATTCCCCTGAAAAGACCCCGTGGCGATCTCCGACGGCACTGTGTGCCCACCAGCGCCCAAGGAGGGTCCCGATGCAGCAAGGATCGCAAGAGCGAGACCTGCAAATGCGCCAAACCATCGGTGCCAGACCACCTCATGTCCCTTTCTTCGCGAACTCGCCCGTCGTTCGTTCTCTCACTTTAATGTCCTTCGAGACAGAAGACCACGTTTCGGACTGTCTTGTGGATGAGGTACTTGCCGGAAACGACCATTGGCGACGCGGTGGCATGGAACGCGCCGCCATAACTCCCGCCACGAGGAGCCTCCCGCAAATTCACCCCCTCCAGCCAGCCGTCCTTCCCGGTCCGGACGTCAATGTAACTGTAAGAACCCTCTCCCGAAGCCCAGCCGGGGTCCCGAACTGCGAAAATCGTGTCGCCCCCCCGAGCGAGCCCCCAGGATTGGTCGCTCACGCAAAAGCCCACCGCGAAAGCGCTATGGCGGTCGAGCACCGTCCCCGGTTTTGCCTGCCATTCCCATTCGTTCTTGTCAATCCAGTATCGGTCGTTGATCAACGGCTCGAGCTTCCCATTCGTCAGATCAAGCCGTCCGACAAAAGCCCAACCGGATGCCTTGACTCGCACGAGAGAGTACATTGCATAGGCGTACCCATCCCGCCCGATCACGGGCAATGGCCCCGTGCAGCCTCCGCCGTGAACCTGGATGATCGGAGCGACGAACTTCTCCGAACCATCTTTTGCGTTCAGGACGTGAAACGTCTTGTGCTCGGGATGATCCAGATACCATTGGCGCACCTGGTCGAGCAGTCCCTCCTGGACAAGCATCTGACCATGGTACTTCTCGCGGAAAGGCGCCATGATAGCCTCCTCAATCTCGTGGTGGGTTTCATGAGCGCCGGCAACCTGCTGCGTCGAGGCGATGACCGTGTCGCCCGAGGCAACCACCCAGTAGTCGCGAATCGCCATGCCCGGAAGCTTCGCCGATTTCCAAATCAGGGCACCGCTTTCCCCATCAAACGCGTAAACGTGATTGTCCCCCCCGCCAACATAGAGCACGCCGTTCGCATACGCGGGCGTGGCCATCACTGGGCCACCGATCGGCGATTTCCACACCTCCTCGCCGCTTCTGACATCGAGCGCATGAACAAAACCGTCCCGACCCGCCACGAAGACTTTTCCCTCCGCCACTACAGGTCCCGTCAAAATCCCCTCCCCGGTCTCGAAGGTCCATAAGACGGAGCCGTCCGAGGCTCGGACGGCGTGGCAATGTCGGTCCATCGAGTTGGCATAGACGACCCCGCTGTCGAACGCGGGCGTGGCGAAAATCGTCCGCCCCGCTGGGTAAGTCCAGAGCCTCTTTCCGGAGCGAAGGTCTATGGCAATCAGATTCCCCCAGTTTGTGCCCAGGAAGACCTTCGCGTCAGCGACGATCGTGGGACTCCCTGTATGCGTCGGCTCGTTGATTTCAAACGTCCATGCAAGCCGATACGGCGGCATGGGTTGGTCGTCGGTGTAACCCGTATGACCGGGATTTTTTTGCAGTTGCGGCCAGTCTTCTGGACAGCCTGCCAGCAGGAAGAACACAATCAGCAATATCGCCAAGCGTCGCCCAAGCTGCTTCATGCTTTTCTCCCGTTCTGCAAAAGAGAACTTCTGACGAAGACTCGTCCGACGGGGAACCGAGCAACCATCTCAAGGATAGGCAACTTCCCTGGCGAAATCAAGACGCGGCCATTCCGAAAATCATGTTTGCGAGAGAGATTGTGGACTCGCCCGCGTTCCCCAAAGAAGCGCTTCGACAAATCTCTTGAAAAGACACGAAGGATTCTATATCTTATGGGCTATTGTGAACGAGCGCGCCTGCGCGGCTCGGGAAACAGTGTTTGGCAAGGTGAATCCGTAAGATGAACTGCACGGAGGGAAACCAGTGAAGCGAAATTGGACTTGGTTCGTGGCTCTGGCTTGTGTGTTCGCCTTTCTGGCGGCTCGACCAGAAAGAGCAGTGTGTGAAGGTGCGGCTGCTCAGGTGAAGAAGATCAGGGTTCTCGTCGTGACGGGAGGGCACGATTTCGAGAAGGAGCCGTTCTTCGCCATGTTCAAAGCGATGGACGCCATCGTCTGCGAGACCGGCGAGCAGAAGGAAACGAGCGAGGCGTATAACGAGCGCTTGTCGTCGAAGTACGACGTGCTCGTCCTGTACGACATGGCCCAGAAAATCACCGACGACCAGAAGAAGAATTTGCTCGAGTTCCTCGCGAGCGGGAAAGGCCTGGTTGCGCTGCACCACGCTCTCGGGTCGTATCAGGATTGGCCCGATTATCAGAAAATCATCGGTGGGAAATTCTATACGGCGGATCGCGAGGAAGAGGGCGTCCTCCACCCGAAATCAACCTATAAACACGACGAGAAGCTGAAGGTCAATATCGCCGATAAGAACCATCCGATTGTTCAGGGCCTAACCGATTTCGAAATTCTCGACGAGGTTTACAACAAATTCCTCGTGCGCCCGGACGTCAAAACCCTTCTGACGGTTGACCATCCCCTGAGCGCGAAAGTCATCGCGTGGACGCATTTCTGTGGCAACGCCCCGGTCGCCTACATTCTGTTGGGGCACGCGGCGAGCGCCTTCAACGACGCCAATTACCGGAAGCTCGTTTCCAACGCCATTTTCTGGGCGGCTGGTCGCACCCCCGCGCCCAAGGCGCAGACGCCCGCCCCCGCCCCGGCTCGACGGGGCTCCACCTGACCCTGACGCTTCTTCCCCGCAGGTTGCGGGGATTTCAAAGGGCACGTCCGCGATGGACCGCTTCTGAAGTAGAGCGGGAGGGCGAGCTTACTGCTCCGGCGGACCCAGTTCCTCGACGTACTTGTCAATGAGCCGGAGTTCATCACCGGTCAGCCGCCAGCCCGCCGCGCCCGCATTCTCGACCACCTGCTCCGGAGTGCGCGCCCCGACGAGAGCCGAAGTCATCCCTTCCTGGCAGATGACCCAATTCGCAGCGAGCTGAGCGAGGGTCCTCCCGTGATCCGCGGCGATCGGCTTCAGCTTCTCCACGAAAGCCAGCACCCGCTTCAGGTTTCCCTTCTGAAACCATGGCCTGTCACTCCTGTAATCGCTCGGCGGGAACTTCCGGTCGAGCGTTACCTTCCCGGTCAAAATTCCCTGCTCCAATGGACTGTAGGCAAGGACCCCAATGTTATGCCTGCGATAATAGGGGAGATTCTCCGCCTCGATTGTTCTGTCAAGCATGCTGTATCGCGGCTGGTCGGAATGGACCGGTCCGGCCTTGCGGAAAGCCTTGATCTGCTTGACCGAGAAATTGCTCACGCCGATGGCCCGGATTTTCCCCTGTTTCAGGAGGAGGTTTAGCGCTTCCATCGTCTCTTCGGCGGGCGTCATATCGTCCGGCCGATGGCATTGATAGAGGTCAATCCACTCGGTCTTTAACCGACGAAGGCTGTCCTCGATTTCCTTCAGAACGCTCTTCTTTGTGAGGTCTCTATATATCGCGAGCCCTTCCTTGTCAACCATGGAGAGGTTCTGCGTCGCGTGGTCCCAGACGAGTCCACACTTCGTGGCGACGACGCCGTGCTCACGACGTCCCTCAATCGCCTTGCCGACAATCTCCTCGGAATGCCCGAAACCATAGACGGGCGCTGTATCGAGCAAGACCATTCCGACGTCTATCGCTTTCCGAATGGCGGCGATGGCTTTCTGGTCGTCCGTGCCGCCCCACATCCAGCCGCCGATGGCCCAGCAGCCGAGCCCTATCACGGAAACTTCGACATTCGAACTCCCTAACTTTCGCTTTTCCATGCGTTCTCTCCTTTTCCGAGTGCAGTCCCTGGATATATAGGTCAAGGGCAAACCGCTCTGGCCCCATTGATTCTACAAGTGGCAATTCTCCTTTTCAACAAATCGTGCACTGATTTGCGTCCCACGCTCCCCCGCTTCGGCTGGTCGCCTTTGAAGAGGGCCGTTGTCGTGGCCCTCCGAGGAATCCTTGCCTTGTCGTGGAGGGGTTTGCTATAAGATTGCCGAGAGACGCGGCTGCTTCGATTTTGAATCGCGCTGTTCTCCCAGCCGATGAACGAGGCCACGTCAACAGGAGCGCAATTTCGTGCCGGAAAGGAGCTGGTGTCATATGCGAAGATTGTTTTTCATTTTTGCCCTGACTGCTTTTTGCGGGCCAGCGTTTGCGAAGACGACAATCTATCGCGATAAATGGGGCGTCCCGCATGTCTATTCGGACACGGAAGTGGGCGCCTTCTTCGCCTTCGGCTATGCGCAAGCCGACGACAGACTCGAACAATTGCTCAAGAATTACCTCCACGCCGAGGGGAGAATGGCGAGCGTCTTCGGCGAGAAATTCATCGAGGAGGACTACAGACAGCGGCTCCTTCGGCACGGCGAGATTGCGAAAGCGCGATATGGCGACGCGAATCCTTCTTTTCGCAAGCTACTCGTAGCGTTCGTTGCAGGCATCAAGCAGTACATGAAGGACCATCCGGAGAAAGTCCCGCCCTGGGCGTTCGAGCCGGAACCCTGGGAAGCCATCGCGCTGGGACGCTTCATCATCTGGGGCTGGCCCGTCGGGCAAGCGCTCAGCGACCTCGGCGGCCGGTTACCGCTTCCACCTCCTTCCGCCTCCAACGAATGGGCTATCTCTCGCGCTCGCTCTGCCGAAGGGTGCGTCATTACCTGCATTGACCCCCACGTCAGTTGGTTCGACGAATTCCGGTGGTATGAGGGACACGTCCACGGCGGGAAGTTCAATTGTTATGGGTTTGTCGTCCTCGGCACACCCGGATTCGGACTGGGACATAACGACTACTGCTCCTGGGCCTGCACGACCGGCGGCCCCGATACCGCGGACGTTTACGAGGAAGAGATCCATCCCGACAACCCTCTTCAATACAAATACGACGGGCGATGGAAGGATATCCAGGTCTTCACCGTCGAGATTGAGGTCAAGAGCGGGGACGAGAAGAAGACCGTAGCCAGAAAAATCGAAAGGACTCATCACGGTCCCATTGTCGTCCGCCAAGGAAACAAGGCGTACGCGGCGAAGCTGGCCTACGAGGAGGAAATCGGACTCGCCGAGCAAATCTACCGGCAGAACACCGCGACCACGCTCGACGAATTCAAAGCCGCGCTCGCCATGAACCAGTTGATGCCGCAGAACGTCATGTACGGGGACGTGCACGGCAACATCTGGTACTGCCGCACGGGAATGGTCCCGATCCGGCAACCGGGTTATGATTACACCCGTCCTCTTCCGGGGTACACTTCCAAGACGGAATGGCTTGGCATCCACAGCATGAACGACCTCGTCCAAATCCTCGATCCCCCCCAGGGCTTCATGCAGAACTGCAACATCTCCCCCGATACCATGATGCCCGGCAGCTTCCTCACCGGCGACCGTTATCCGGACTACATCTGGCGCGGAACCTACGGCGGCTCCAATCAGCGCGGCAGGCGCGCCGTCGAGCTCCTCTCGTCGGATGATTCGGTTACCGTCGAGGAGGCGATAGAGACCGCCCTGGACACCTATATTGATGAATCGGATAAATGGCGCCGGGCTCTCGACCAAGCCTGGCAATCCCAGAACGGGAAGTACAAACCACAAAACGCGGAGCTTCCCCAATCCGTCGAAATCCTTCGGGCGTGGGATGGCAGAGCAGAGGTGGATCGAGTGGGAGCCACTCTCTTCTGCCACTGGCGAAGGGCATGCGGGAGCACCCTGGGTGTCCCCAACTCCGACATCCATTCGCGCCGCCCGCTCACGGAGCTTGGTCAGGGCGCCCTCCTGCGGGCTCTTGACAAAGCGGTCTCGTACATGAAAGAGAAGTATGGGAAGATCGAGGCGCCGTGGGGCGATGTCATGCGAATTCGCCGAGGCGACCATGAAGCCCCGTGCCCTTCCGGCGGTCCCCCCGGTTCCGGAATGGACCCACTCCGAGCCGTCGGATACAGCGGGCCGGATGAGAAAGGACGCTTCTTTGCGAGATCGGGCCAGACTTGCACTACCGTAGTTTTTCTCCGAGCCTCGGGCAAGGTTGAAAGCTATTCGGCGGTTCCTTTTGGGCAGAGCGATGATCCGAACTCGCCCCACTATTTCGATCAAGCGGAGCAACTTTTCTCGAGGAAAAAGCTAAAACCGACATACTACAATGATATTGACGTGTTGAAAGCCAATCTCGAAAGTCAGAAAGACCTTGTGGTACCATCATTTTAACGCCGCGGGACCGCGGGCCAAGAAACCCGGTGCACAACAATGCCTGACGTGAAACTTCTTGGACTTTGCACAACCTACGTTTCAGAGATCCGGAGGACATCATGAACTATCGCAGAGTAATGGTTATCGGGGCGCATCCCGACGATGAAATTGCCATGGCGGGCACAATCGCGAAGTTCGCCACGAAAAAAGTGGAAGTCACTGTGCTGACTTTTACCGACGGGTGCGAAGGCTATCCCCTCCCAGAGGGGAAGGACAATATCGTCGCCACGAGAAGGAAGGAATCGCATGCTTCAGATAAAATCCTCGGCGTGCACAGCCATATCCATCTCGAGATCCCTGACATGGGATTGGTCAACAACAAGGAAACGCTTCTCCGTTGTGTCCATGCCATCCGAAAGGTCCGCCCCGACGCGGTCTTTACGCACGGACCCGCGGAACATCATCGAGACCACATCGCCGCGCACGCCATATCCGTCGAAGCCTGCTGGCAGGCGGGCGAGCCTGTCGCGGCGGAACTCGGTCCAGCATGGAGAACGCCATATATCTTCTTCTACGGCGCGGTGGAGGCCGGAAGACCCCGCGTCTCTTACGACGTCAGCGAGACAGAACACAAGCGCCTTCTCGCCTGTGCCAAGCACGTGTCGCAGCATCTCCTCTGGGGACGCTCGACGAAGGATTACGAGGAAGAAGCCCGGCTGATCAAAAAATCCGGATGCAGATTCGTCGAGCAATTCTGCCTCGCCGACGACTTCTGCCTCAACGATTTTCCACCGAGGTGATGCCTCCGAGGGACGATCGTGAAGCCCATCGCTGTCTCGCGTGTCGCACTATGTCGTGCGTCCCGACAATTCCGAAGACGACACGCCTCAGAAAAGGACCTCCAGCGCGCCGCCTGCTTTGGCTTGAACCGGCGACGGGAACGTCAGCGCCAGTTTGCCGTCGGCAGCTTTTGCCGTCACGTCCAACGGCTTCCCGTCGAGCTTGGCGGTGACACGGCCCCGCAACTTGCCATAGGAACCGAGCGATAGCGTGTTCAGTGTCTGTTCGCCCCATAAGACCCGAAGCTCGGCGACATGGCGGTTGCCTCTCCGTTCCTGGCTGAATGTTCCCCACGCCGTTCCCGTCGAGAAAAAGCACCCGAACCTGCCCGGAGTAATCCGCGGTGCGAAGCCGATGTGTTTCCTCACGCCGTCGTATTCGTACCCCGAAAGCGCCAACAGAACGGACCAGGAGGACATGGCGCGCGCGTAATGATGTCCGCACTCGACCTCGTTCCACGGATTTCGCCGCAGACCATCGTACCTGTCTCGGACGCCTTTGACGACCGAAAGCCCTTCCTCCAGCCACCCCTCATACATGAGATGAGCTGCGACGTGATACTCAATCCCCGTCCAAACCTCGTCGCTGTAAACGAACGGAAGAGCCGGGCGCTTCCCCTTCGACCACGAGCACAGCAGCAGCCCCGCTTCGTCGTTGAGAGCATAGACTCTCTGAACGTTGTCGTGCTCTCCGATGGGCCTGCGCCAGTTGCTGGCGAAAATCGAGTGGACCGCCCTCTTCGTGCGCTCTGGGTCAAACAGGTAGCCGAGGCCGACCACGTGAGACGCCCACTGCCCGAGGAGCTGGTCGGAAAGGCATCCTTCCCCGTATTGATATTTTGGGACGACACTGCCCTGACTCGGCGCTGGCTCGGTGCCGACGGGAGCTTGTTTGCCCTCGGTCGTAATAGACTCGGGCGACCTGAGGTGCTCGGGAACCGTGATTCCGGGCAGAACCTCCACTTTTTGAATGTACCATTCGCCGCTCCAGAGCTCCTCGTCCATTTTCTTACGTCCGCTCTCGAAGACGGCACGGTATTCCTTCGCCTTTTCCTCCTCGCCGAGAGCGCGGGCCATTTCCTCCGCGGCACGGAGCGCCGCAAGATACAGTGCGCCCATCATCGTATTCGGGCCGTAGAACTCAATGTCGTACGTGTTGTGCTGCTCGCCCTCCATGACGCCATCCTTGTTCGGGTCCCAGCCCAGCTCTTTTGTCCAGGCGAATTCCAGAGCCCGCTTGACCCCGGGCCAGATTGAGCGAAGCCACTCGGTGTCGCCGGAGACCTTCCATTCACGATAGGCGCGCACGACGCACCCCATCTGTCCGTCCGCAGCAGGTTTGAATCCCCACAGATAATCGCCGAGCGGAATGAGCGACCGAAACGCCATGCTCCCGTCGGGCCGCGTGTTGTGGTTGAAATCGGTTTCGCGTGCGCTGCGCTCCAGCGATGGGAAAAGATGCGCGACTGCCTGCGCATAATCCCAGACGTGCGTGCAGTTCATCGGGCAGCAGCCGGAATCGTCTCCCGTGCCTTCAAATCCGAAAAAGGAGCCGTCCGCGAGGAGCATGCAGGTGTTTGTCCGAACGATCGAAGCTTGGCTCGACAGTGCATCGAGCACGTAGCCGGGGAGCGTGCTGTCGAACAAGGCGCCATGCCACAGGAGCGTTTGCTCTTCGAGCCGTTCGAGATTTTCAACAGTGTAGGAAGCGACATCCCAGGCGTCCTTGAACTGCTTGGCGACGTAGTTCTCCATGACCTTTCCGCGGACCTGTTGTTCACTGTTCCAGTAATTCTCCCGTCGTGGGAAGTGCCACGTAAGCAGAAACGGGAAAGTAACCGAAGCTTTGGGAGCGACCCTGGCGCGCAGGACGAGGTCGCCAACATCGCTTCGCCTATCCGGCGAAGGCTCCGCATCAGGTACGGGCTTAACCCGCCCATCGTCGGAGAAATCGTCCCAGAACAGGTGGGCGTTGTCCCACCAACCGCCTCGATACCAGCGGGTCTGCACGTCGAGTTCCTTCCATGGGGTGACGAGCGCCATCGTTCCGAAACGAACGTCCTCTGGCTTGACCTTGTTCGAGGAAAGGCGGAGCCCGCGGAAATCATTGCCCTCGACGTATTCGTTGACGTTCATTCCGAGGATGCCGCCGAAGTCTCTGCCGTCGGTGCCGACGGGATTGAATATCGTTGCTGCCACGGAGACGTCCACTGGCTTGCTGGTCGGGTTTCGGATGGTCCATTCGATGATTGCCACGGGGATCGAGCTGTCAGGAACGTTCAGAGGAATGAAGGGATTCCAGGCACGGAGACTGACTTCCACGGGAAGCGAATCGTCCTCGAATTCAATCCATGCGAAGGGATATTCGCCGCGGAAGCGCGCTTCCACGAACCGACTGACCCCGGTGAGCTGGTTCTGGGGCGTCCCAAACCCGTCGAGGTATGGCGGGAGGAGCTCCCGCTCGAGAATTCGCGCCACTGGATTCTCTCCCTGCCTTTTCGCCCATATCGCAAAGAACGTAAAGGGAAGGTCCTTCCCTTTGCCCGGACGATTGAAGATTTCCCAATCCCGCAGGTCGCCACGACCTCCGAGTGAAATCGTGCCCGTGCCAATTCCGCCGAGCGGAAACCCAATTTGCGAGAGCGACGGGCCGGAGAACGTGCGAACCTCGGGCCCGGCGAAAAGCTCACGACGAGGGTACGGACGCGCCTTGACGGTAGCGGCCTGCGCTGCGCATGCAAACACAAACAGACCAAGAACAATTTTACCCAGCATCTTCGATCCTCCTGTTGGCCCGGCAATCTCTATCCGCCAATCACCGGTTTCGTCACACTCAATGGCGACTCATCTTTTCTTACCGTGAGTGTCTGAGTTCGATAGTCTCATTGACGGCAGTCATTCTCTCGACGAGAACCTGCCACGGATTGTCGTTGATGTCAACAAGCCCATAGTTGGAATTCTCCCCGTCGAAACGCCCGGACGCTGGCTCATCCGTGTACTCGAACCAATGATACCCCACTGCCGCTGGAATATCCTCAAGAGCCTCGACGTAACGCTGAAAGCCATCGGCTCTGTCTTTTTGAGTCGGAACCGCGCGACCCGCCCCCTTCGTATTCGGCAGTCCCGAATCCATAGCCTTGAACGAGAATTCCGTAAGCATAATCGGACGACGAGTGAGGCTGTATATCTGATTCAGCTTCTCCGTCGGCGGAAGAGAGCCGTAATTGTTGAAGGAAACGACATCTACATAAGCCGCGCACGCCTCTAAGATTTCTTCCTGCGCGTAGCCCGCAAACCGGCAGCCGAGATTGAGGTGATTCGGGTCCGCGAGGCGGATAGCGCGATTGCAGACGGAGGAGTATTTCTCCGCAATGACCTTCAGAAACTCCTTCTCGTCCGCGTTAAACGCCGGCGTTTTCGTGGAGACAGCATTGAGTTTCAGCAGCGACTCACGGTCCATTGCCGACACGCCCCAAGCCTCCGATGCCTTTTCCGCGCTTCCGTACTTCTGCACCAGAAAGTCAACGAGCGCAACCTTCCCCGGCGCATCCGCAGGGAAAGCGAGAAAGTCTTCCACAAGACTTTTTCGCGAGCGCCAGTCAGCCCCCCATCGCAGCTCATTGTCTGTGAAGTATCCGATGAGGAATGGGTCGGAAGCTCTTGGAGAGCAAACGGTTCTGGCTCGCTCCTCAAGCTTACCTTGGAACTCGGGCGAGAACACATCCGGGAATGAGCCTTTCAGCCAATCTGCTCCAGCCGAGGCGCCCAGATTGAGGTTCAGCGTGTACGGCATCCCCTTCCCAAAAGTCTCCGAACCGCACCATGAGCCAAGCGTGTTGAAACCCCATTTCCGCAGTCTTGCAATTGCTTCCTCCGCCCATTTCTCGGGCGTGCCGTACTTTTTCTCAACGACACGCTGGTAGGGAGAATATCCCAACGCGGGCGCCATGTCGCCTCGGAATCTTGCTGCGTTTATTCCTTTCGAAATGAAGGCACTGCCAAGTGGGTCAATGAGCCACCAGCGGCCCGAAATCTCCTCCGGGAAGAAGAAGCCTGTGGGCGCATGACGGAGTTTCGTCCAACCGCCCAAGGAGTCGCGCGGAGCGACCGGTTTTCCGAAGAAGATTTCCTCGATGTACTGGCGGCTCCGCGTTTCGTTTTCGACGAGAGATTTGGTCCGCGGCGTCTTTTCCTCATAGGCGAGCTCCAGAACCAAGAGGCCCTTGAACCCCGCCTGCTTGAGCGCCTCGGCAGCTTTCTTGTAGTCAACGTCATTGCCCTCGCCGAGCCATTCCGTCCAGACGCCCCCGTTCCCGTTGCGAAGATGGACGCTCTGGATGCGCCCGGTAGCGAGGCGAATCATCCCGAATGGGTCCTGTCCGGCCTTCTTGACCCAATGCAGGTCGAGGCAGAACCCGACGAGTTTGACGTCCGTCATGCCAAGCATCCCGCGGAATTCACGAGCGTCATGGGCCATTTCGGGGACGTGATTGTGGAGAACCAGACGCATTCCACGATTTTGCAGCTCCCGGGCGAGACGATTGACGTTCTCCCCTTGAAGCCGCAATGCGTCGTCGGATTTGTTCTCATCTTCGGCGCAGTTGAAGACGATGATGAGACCCGGGAAATCCTTCGCTCGACCCCCCCATTCCAAAACCGTGGCGATAGTCCGCTCCGCCGCCTCCCGCTCGTGAAGATTTCCGCCGTGATACACCGATAACAAGACCAGCCCGTTCTGCCAGAGGAGCTCCCGAAAACGCATCGCCTTCTCCTCCGTCGAGAAATCGTTCAGCCAGCCCTCGACCGCGCCAAAGCCCGCTTTCCTTGCCTCGGCGAGTGTCTGCGGCAATTGCTCGTCGGGATTTTTCCCCTGCCGCGACCATTCGACGTTCCAGCCGTATATTTGCGTCGCGACTCTCAGCCCCGAAGTTGGCGCCTCGGCTTCGCCGCGCGCCGGCATATTCAGGAGAAGTGCGAGAAGCAATGACCCCGGAAAAATAATCCTCATCGCAGTGCCCTCCACTTTCGCTTTTGAACTCGCAGCAACCTGACGCCTTAGTCCACGAATTCACACGTTCCGCAACGTATTCAACCGCGCCCGATGGTCGGCGCGGCGGCATAGCCCGACACACTGTCGTCAACAGCGACGACGGAACGAATCCAGATCATCCTGTAAATCCCATGCGGAATTACGGGACGGAATTTATGAATGACAGCGGCCAGCGACAATGCCTCGCCGCGCGATTCACGCAAGCACGCTCTCCGTTTTCGGGTCGAACAGCATCATTTTCTTCTCTCGCCATGCGCGATTTGCGAGGCACAAAACTACCATCGCCCTGTATCCCATTTCCACGTTGTAATGGGGCTGCTTTCGAGAACGCATGCACTCCATCCAGTTGACATCGTGGTCGGCGCGCGGCTCCGCTTTGATTCGAGTCTCCTGTTTGCCGCGAGAGTAGGGCGCCTCCGGGCGCAGAATCGCTGTGTCGTCCTCGAACGAAATGCTCGCCTCCTGTCCCCGGATTTCCAGTTCCACGCCGCGAAGAGTGGCCTGCGTCGTGAAGAGCGATACCGTGTGCTCGCTTGGGAAATCCGCCATCACGTGGAAAGTGTCCGGAGTCTCGCGGTCGTGGTGGGCGAAAACCCCGCCGGAGGCCATCACGCGGCACGGGAACTCCGCGCCAATAATCACCTGAATCTCCGCGAGAACATGACTCAAAAGGTCGTGAGCGAGACCCCCGGAGTAGTCCCAGTATTTCCGATAGCGGAAAAATCGCTCCGCATCGAATGGCCGCCTCGGCGCGGGACCCAGGAAGGCGTTCCAGTCGAGATTCGAGGGACTCGCGTCGGAGTCAATCGGATAGTTCCAGTCACCCCCCGGCACATTGCGATAGACCCCGCCCGTTGACCAGATGAGCTTTCCCAGAGCACCGCTCTTGACGAGCTTCTGAGCCTGCCAGTATTGATCTTCCGAGGCGCCGTCCGCGCCGACCTGGACGATCCGCTCGGTTCGCCTTGCGACCTCCGCCATCGCCTTCGCCTCGTCGAGATAGAGGGTCATCGGCTTTTCAACGTGGACATCTTTGCCCGCCTCCATCGCATCAATGGACATCCTCGCGTGCCAATGGTCGGGCGTGGCGATGAGGACCGCATCGAGGTCCTTCATCTGAAGCATTTCGCGGTACTCGTGGAAAAGCTTACCGCTGGAGAGCGCCTTGGCTCGTTCCTTTCTGGGTTCATAGATGTCACAAACCGCGACGAGAGCAATGTTGAGCTTCGGATTTTGAGAAAGCTCCTTGTAGCGCCTGATGTGATAGCTCCCCATTCCGCCACAGCCTATGATGCCGATGTTGATGCGGTCGTTCGCGCTTGCCGTTGAGCCAAAAGCCGGGGCGATGAGAACACTCGTTCCGACGGCAGCCGCCCCTCTGATGAATTCCCGGCGACTGATAGCGTGCGAGTCCATGGATTTCGGCATCTCTCGGTCACTCCGATAATACGTCCAGCGCTTGGCCTCAAGAATCACGCGAACGGCATCGGCTTCACCGCAACCTTCGATGAAGCGGATCGCGACCCCACAACGTTGACCGGCGGCGTCCAGCGGCAAGCGAACACGTTTCAGGCATTGAGCAGCCCGAACGAAGTCAATCCAGCCGCAGCCCGGCAACTCGTCGAGAGCTTAACAAGTGCGGCGAAAAGGAATCAAGTGGCATGTTCGCGGTATCCTCGTGCGGTCGCCCGGTGCCGGGTGATGAAAGACGGACGTGCCGCGTAACTGGTGCCGGTAATCTTCAGAATCTTGACACTCTGGGGAGCATCTGTCAGCATCATGGCGGCCGTTGCGCTGTCTGGCTCGCATGTGGGTGAGTCACAAGCCATTTCAAAACCGAAGACGAGTCCAACACTCCATCGAGATTGGACGGGAGGCGTAAGATGCACAGGTCGCACATTCATTTTGCAGCCGCCATCATCGCATTCGCCCTCTCAGGGGCTGCCATCGGCGGAGAGAAAATCTTGATCGTCCAAGACGAACTGCCACAGATGGAGTTCCTCGCGCAGCTCTTGCGGCAGCGGGGCGACTACGAGGTGGACGTCAAAACCCAGCCCGAAATGCCCGCCGCGGTGACGCAGTATAACTCAATCATTGTTTTCATCCACGGAAAACTGTTCGAGCAAGCCGAGACGGCGTTCATCAGCTACACGAAGGGCGGCGGCAAATTGCTCGTGCTCCATCATTCCATCTCAAGCGGGAAGCGGGCCAACAAATTCTGGTTCCATTTCCTCGGGGTCAAGCTGCCCGAAGGCGATTGGCTGAAGGGCGGCTACAAGTGGATAGAACCCGTGGGCCAGACAATAGTGAGCATCAATCCCGGACACTACATCACATCGCACAACGTTGAATACGAAGCAAAGACCTCCTTCGATAGCGATAGCGTGAAAGCTGGAGAATATCCCAGCTTCACCCTGAAAAAAGACTCGGAGGTCTATCTCAATCACACCTTCACCGACGCAAAAGAAAAGACTCTTCTCCTTGGCTTCATCTACGAAGGTCAGGAAGTCGGCGGGAAGAAAATCATGCAGCACACGAGCGGGTGGCTCAAAAAGGTCGCCAACGGATGGCTGATCTACCTTCAGCCGGGGCATTCCCTGGACGATATGCAATGCAAGCCCTTTCAGCAGATTGTCATCAACGCTCTCCAATGGCCGCCTGAGCGTGAGTAGGCAGCATGCTGCGCGGGCACGGAAAGGCAGTGTTGTTGATAAAGCAAGCAAGGGTTGAGGTGAGGAAAGCAGAAAAGCAAAGACAGATTTCGCTCTCCATTGTCATTCCTGCGTATAACGAGCAGGGACACATTGGCGCCGCCATTCGCTCCATTGACGAATACGTTTCGGCTAAGCCGTGGCGCTGCGAAGTCATCGTCGTGGACGATGGCAGCAATGACCACACGGCCGCAGAAGCCAAACAAGCGGCGAAGAAGGCGACCATTTCCGTCCATGTCCTGAGAAATCACGGCAACCGGGGAAAAGGCTATAGCGTGCGGCGCGGGATGCTCTCGGCGAAAGGCGATTTCGTCCTGTTCTCGGACGCGGATATGTCCACTCCGATTCAAGAACTGGACCGGCTTTTGCCAGAGGCCCGCCGCGGATATGATGTCGTCATAGGTTCGCGCGCATTGAAGAACTCCCAAATTGAAGTGCATCAGCCGTTATATCGAGAGCTTATGGGGAAGATGTTCAACCTGGTTTTGCGGACCCTGGAGCTGAGCCACTTTCCGGACACGCAGTGCGGATTTAAACTCTTTTCTCGTCGAGCCGTCCGAATGATTTTCCCCCTCGCCCGGATCAACCGCTTCGCCTTCGACGTCGAGATTCTCCTCATCGCCCAGAGGCTTGGTCTGAGCATCAAGCAAGTCCCTGTCCATTGGCGCGATTCCCTTCCATCGAAGGTTTCGCTTTACCGGGACTCTTCGAGAATGCTTTTCGATGTTCTGAAATTGCGGTTGACGCACGGACTGGGCAGGAAGCGCAGTGGGCGGTCCGCCGTGCAATCATGATGGCAGACCGAGGGGTTGAGGAGATGCCGTGGAAAGGGCACGCCGGGACAGCCTGCGTTGGCCTTGACAGCTCACAGAAAGCCGGATAGCCTGTCAGCCGGATGGAGAGGCAGAGCGAGTCATGGACTCATAGGGTAATTCTAACAACGGAGGAAAGACAACATGTGCGTGTACAATCCTAAAAAAGCTCAGGCGATGCACCGACGACAATTCCTGCAGACCTTAGGAGGGTCGGCGGTGGCAACGCAGATGGGTTTGCTCAAGGCACTGGGAACTGCCGCCGCGGAGACGGCGCCCGTGCCCGAGTCGCCGAAGAGAGAGGTGCCTGAGGTGCGCGTGGTCTTCCTGAGGCCGAAAGAGAAGTACTGGCTCGGATGGCCCGGGACGGCTTTCGATGTGGAAGGGCACATACGCGACTACACCGCGAGGCTGAGGAAATTCGAGAAGGAACTCGGCCTCAAGCTATTGGTCTCGGAGACTCCGCTATACAACAACGAGGAAGTCGCTGGCTTCATCAACGAGGTCAAGGAGACAAAGCCGGACGCGGTCATGGTTGTTCCGCTGCACATGGACCGCTGGGGGCAGGTCAACGAAATCGTCAAAGGGGGCCTGCCGACGATCATCTTCGCAGGGTTGGGCGTCTGCTTCACGGGTCATATCCAGAGCATCTCGAAACAGCCGAAGGTCTATTTGATTTCCACTGGAGACTTTGACCTCGAAGCCGTGAAGTACGGCCTGACAATGGTGAAGACCCGTCGAGAAATGCAGAATCTGAACATCTTGAACATCGCCGGCAATGACGCGACCGAACGAAAAGTCGAGAATATCGGGAGCACGGTAAAGTACGTCCCCCGGCAGTCTTTCCCCGACGAGTTTAGCAGGATTACCGACACGGACGAGGTCAAAGCCATCGCCCAAGACTACAGGAAGCGCGCGAACAAAATCGTCGAGCCGTCGCAACGCGACATCCTCAACGCCGCGAAATGCTATGTGGCCGCCAAGAACCTCATGAAAACCAACGGCTGCAACGCGATTACCATGGATTGCCTCGGGCTCGTGTATGACAGGCAAATCCCCACGCCCCCGTGCCTCGCGTGGTCGAAGCTTCTCGACGAGGGGATTTCCGCGGCCTGCGAGGCGGTCAATGATGCAGCGCTCGCGGAAGCCCTCGTGTGCAGGCTTCTCAACCGTGCGGGCTTCATGCAGGACCCCGTTCCGGAAACCGAAACAAACAACTTCATCGGCGCCCACTGCACCTCCCCCACGAAACTCAACGGGATTGACAAGCCGTGCGAGCCTTTCGTCCTGAGAAGCCATTCGGAGTCGAATATCGGCGTCTCCATGCAGATTCTCTGGCGACCGGAGCAGGAAGTGACGATCATGCAGTTCGAGGGACCGAACCGAATGATCCTCGGCTGCGGAAAGGTCGTCCGAAACCTCGAGACGCCTCCGGCTGGCGGATGCCGCACTTCTGTGGAACTGGCGATTGACGGACCGCCTGACACGAGAGATACGCGGGGCTTCCATCAATTGTTCCTCTACGGCAACCACGTCCGGAAGCTCAAAGCGTACTGCCAGATGTACGGCATCGCCGCCGAGCACATTTAGCCGCCGCCGAATACGGCTGCCGAGCGTAGCGTCGGGGGCCCTGAGCGCCAAATACGGCTGCATGTTTGTCCCTGGGACGGCCGCGAATTCGGTCGCGTGCGTCGTGACTGACAAGAGAGAGGACCTTGCGCCGTCGTGCACGCATACCACAAGCAACTTCACGAGCGCGTGCCGCGCGAAGGAGGGCGCGCTCATCGCGCGACGACTGACGACGCTCGGGGGAATACCCATGGAATGCCCAGTTTGCAGGACTCCTCTGGCCGAACGAGAGGTGGAGGGCGTGCGTCTCCGCTTCTGCCCGGGGTGCGGGGGTATCTTGTCCGATAAGGAGGTCTTCCGGACCGCGATCTCCAGTCTCCACGAATCTGGTGGCCTTGAAGGGCTGTCCACCGCTGAGCTTTTCGAGAGAAGAGCAATCCCCCAGAGAAAAATCCGTCCGGAAGCCAAGCTCTGCCCGCTCTGCGGCGAGACAATGAGTCCCTTCAACTACGCCTACGACTCCAACATCATCCTCGACCGGTGCGCAAAGTGTGAGGCAATCTGGGCGGACAAAGGCGAGATAATCAAGGTCGCTCAGTATGTCAAGGGGAACCCAGCCCTCGAGAGGCTGGGACTGGCTCTCGCGGAAAGAGAAGAGGAACGGGCAAAGCTCCAGGACAGGCTCGACCAGCTCAGGGACGCGGGGCGCGGCAGAGCCGCGTTTGGCGGCTTCTGGTTCGGCCTCGTCCCCATTTCGGACGAGGAAGAAACCGCCTCGATTCCCCTGGTTACCGTCCTGATCATCCTGCTCAACGTGGCCATCTTTCTCATCCTTCCGCAGACCGATGAGACGTTCTGGCGCTTCGGCTTTATCCCGGAACTATTCTTCGCGGGGAGGGAACTGTCCAGGATCATCACAAGCGAATTTGTCCACATCGGATTTCTCCATCTCGCCGGAAACATGCTCTTTCTGTGGATTTTCGGCGACAACGTCGAGGACCGGATGGGAAAGATTCGCTTCCCCGCAGCTTACCTCCTCTTCGGCATCGGGGCATCCATCACACACGCATTCTTGACAAGCGATCCCGGTGTGCCGTGCGTCGGCTCAAGCGGCGCCATATCTGGCGTCATGGGCGCCTACTTTATTCTCTTTCCGCAAGCCACCGTGCGAACCATGATCGGGCACTGGCAGGCGCCCGTCCCTGCGTTTGTTTATCTCGGCGCGTGGTTTCTGATGCAACTGCTTTTCTCGAGCTTCGACGGCGCCGTCGCCTATTTCGCCCACATCGGCGGGTTCGCGACGGGAGTCATCGCAGCCCTCGTGTACAAAGGCGTGAAGAAACCTGGGACCGCATAGAGCGGACAATTCGCCGGATCCCTGCCGGTGGGTTGACTCGCCCCTTCCTTGCTCCTTATGGCCAAAGGCGGGCCCGTGGAATCCTCTTTCATCCGCTTCCAATCGCTGCCTCGATCCCCCGCCGAACCATCATCACCGCAAAAGCCGCCAAGAGTACCAAAGAAACCTTTGACAGAGCCTTCGTCCCCGAACCGCCCAAAAGCCTGACCAGGAAGTCGGACGAAAAGAGAATCATTCCGACGAGGAGAATGTTGCCGACCGTCGCGAAGATGGTCGGCAGCGGCTTATAGACATCCCGAAGCATCAGCACCGACGTCAGGACCGCCGGTCCGACGATCAACGGCGTGCCTAACGGAACAGCCCCCAGACTTTGCGACGGCGCCCTCTGGCTTTTCTCCGTCGCCATCAGGTCTCGGACCGCGATGATAAAGAGCAGAACACCTCCCGCAATCATGAAATCCGAGATTGTGACGCCCACCGCGTCGAAGAGAGCCCTCCCGACGAACATGAAGCCGACCGCCACGCAAAGCGCCGTGATGAGGCTTTGCTGAATGACCCGCCGCTTCTGGCTTGTGGTCATCCCCTCGGTCAATGATATGAAAATAGGAAGCACGCCGAACGGGTCAACCGCAACGAACAGGAATACGAAAGCCAGACTGAAGTTCTCCATAAGCTCAGCCTTCTGCGAAACCCCGCCGTACGACGCTCTCGCTATAGCCCATAGCCCAAACCAAAGTTTGTGAGGGTGGTCGTATCCGCCACACCGCCGCGGATGGTGAAAATTCCGGGATGCGTTCGTCGTTCCTTCTCGCACGCGTAATCCTTCACAAATTGCCGGGAGTTAAAATCGACAGCCAAAAGAAGGTCCGTTCTCGCCACGAAACAGACCGATTGCAATAGAG
>CAZFAP010000056.1:0-26089 GCA_964516325.1 uncultured Verrucomicrobiota bacterium | reverse complement strand
GCAAAGTTCGCGATTTCGTTCGCCAAGCAGAACCTGTTCCCGAAATACCTCGACGCCGTCAGCACTCTCGGTGTTATCAAGACCGGGTTCCTCGGCACCGTAGCACAGGATGGAAGCCTCAATCTCTACGATGGCAAGCTGAGGCTCATGAAGCCCGACGGCGGCTATGAGGAATTCGAGGCGAAGGACTACACCGACTACATCGCCGAGCACGTCGAGCCGTGGTCGTACCTCAAGTTCCCCTACGCGAAAAAGTGGGGCAGCTTTTCCATGGACCTCGATTCGCCCAGCGCCATCTATCGCACGAACACGCTCGCGCGGATCAACGTCTGCGACAAGATTTCGACTCCTTTGGCTCAGGCGGAGCTGGAGGAGTTCCGCAGCACGTTCGGGCGGCCTGCCCAGCAGACTCTCCTCTACAACTGGGCGCGACTCATCGAGCTGCTTTACAACGCCGAACTTGTCGTGCAACTCCTGAACGATCCGGAGATCACCAGCAAGGAGACGCGAGTGCCTGTCAAGCCGCGAGCCGCAAGAGGCGTCGGATGCGTCGAGGCGCCGCGTGGGACGTTGATCCACGATTACGAGACTGACGCGGAGGGGCTCATCACGAACTGCAACCTCATCGTTGGGACAACGCACAACAATGCGCCGATCAATATGTCGGTGAAGCAGGCGGCGAAATTGCTCATCAAGAACGGAAAATACGATCAGGGAATTTTGAACCGGGTCGAGATGGCCATTCGAGCCTATGACCCGTGCCTGTCCTGCGCGACCCACGCGCTCGATGGCAGTCTGCCGGTGAAGTTGCAGATTGTGGACTCCTCCGGTGAGGTGATAGCGACGCTGGAAAACTGAATCGGCGTGCTCGGCGAACGAGAGGCGGCTACGATTCCTCGCTGCCTGAATTGAGAGCAAGGCGACTATGGCAAGTTCAGTTCCGGAAGTTTGCTCAAAGCCTGTTCTGGTGCTCGGCTGTGGGAACGTTCTGTTCGGAGACGACGGCTTTGGGCCGGCGGTGGCGGAGTGCCTTCAAGCGCGGGCGGACCTGCCGGACGAGATTTGCGTCGTTAACGCGGGCACGTCGGCGAGGGAGATTCTCTTCGACGTCATCCTCAGCGAGAAAAGACCGGAGAAAATCATCGTCGTGGACGCGGTGGACAGGGGCTTGAAGCCCGGGGAGCTGTTTCGGCTCGCAATAGAGGACCTCCCCGTGAAGAAGCTGGATGACTTCTCCATGCACCAGTTGCCAGCGTCGAATCTTCTCCGCGAACTTCAGGACTTCTGCGGAGTGAAGCTGGAATTGATCGTCTGCCAGGTGCAGGAGATTCCGGAGAGAGTCTCTCCAGGTTTGTCCCTGACCGTCCAGAAAGCAGTTTCCGACGCGGTGGAAATGATCATCCACGAGCTCGGTTCGCCGAGCCGGAATGGGCTCACGCAGTCGCCCCAGCCAGCGGATTTTGGACGGAGTACAAGCGAAAGGTGAAGTACATGGAACCTGATAAGCCAACGCAGGAAAAAACAATCATCGTCGAGAAACTCGACCAGACCTTCTGCGAGGAGGTCGCCTCCCAGCCCGGCGGCGAGCACGTGAGAAGGTGCTTCGCATGCGGAACGTGTGCGGCGGGCTGTCCGGTAACCGATATTGACGAGGAATACAATTGTCGAAGAATCATTCGCCAGATTCTATTCGGGATGAGGGAGGAAGTCCTCGCCTCGCCGCTGATTTGGTTCTGCATGCTTTGTTATCGCTGCTACGCGCGCTGCCCCCAGAAGGTCAACTTCACAGACGTCATGAGGGCCCTTAGGTATCTTGCCATCAAGGGGAAGCACGCACCCCCGGACATCCTTGATCGGGTGGAGGAGGTCGAACGCTTCTCGCAAATGCTGCGCCACGACCTCATCCAACACACATTCGATGGCAGGAAAGACATCCTTAACGAAGTCAAAAAGAAAATAGACGAATATGCTCAAAAGTACTGATGTTCTCGACGAGATTAAGAGTTTTAAGGACCTGATCGCCGAAGTTCAGAACCGGGGCATTTGCGGCAAATGCGGCGGATGCGTCTCCTTCTGCTCGGCGGGCGAGTTTAACGCCCTTCAGATTGAGGAGGACGGAACACCCCGGATGGTGGACGAAGCGAAGTGCGTCAAATGCGGCATCTGCTACCTCATTTGCCCGCAGATCAAAGCCCTGAACACGGAACTCGACGACCGACTGGTCTGGAAACCGCCCATCGGACCGTACCGGAGACTCGTCTCGGCAAGGACGACCTCTCCCAGGACTATGGAAGTCTGCACCGATGGCGGCGCCGTCACTTCTCTTCTTACGTATGCCCTCGACAAGAACTTGATCCAGGGGGCCATCGTCTCCCGTAGAGTTGGCCCCTTCGCTCGCCAACCCATGGTCGCCACCAAGCCGGAAGAGCTGATGGAAGCCGCGGGCTCGCACTTTGAGGAGACGTTCCACCTCGACGAGATCGGCAAAAAGTACAACAGCTTCGTCCCGTCCGTCAGGGACATAAAGGCTCTCCGTTCGCAAAACCTTGAAAGGATCGCCCTGGTGGGCACCCCGTGTCAGATATACACCTTCCGGAAGATGCAGCTCCTCAAGGTCGTCCCATCGGACGCCATCGCCCTGACGATCGGCCTGTTTTGCATGGAGAACTTCGCCTTCGACGAGAGCGCGCGAAAGAGGCTGGAGAGGAGCATTGGCATCCGCTTCAGCAGCATCCGGAAGCTCAACGTCAAGGACAACGTAATTGTGACACAGGATGACGGGGAAGTCGTTCATGTCCCATTTGAGGCCGTGCACGAAATCGCCCGGCCGGCGTGCTTCGCGTGCTCCGATTTCGCGTGCGACTATGCGGACATTTCCTGTGGTGGTCTCGGTTCGCCCGATGGGTACACGACCACCGTTGTCCGCACGAGCGTCGGCGAGAAGATTTACAACGGAGCCAGGCAGGAAGGGTATATCCAGGAATGGTCACCCTCCGACGAGGAAAAGGGTCGCCTTCACAAAACGGAAATGATGGCAAAGATTGTCTCGTTTGCCCTCCGAAAGAAGGAAAGGGCAAAACGCACCTTGGGTGAATAGAGATGTATAAGACTGCGCTTGTTGTCGGCGGCGGAATTGCCGGGATTCAGGCGGCGCTCGACCTCGCCGAAATGAAAATCGAAACCTATCTTGTGGAAAGCGGACCAAGCATTGGTGGGCGGATGGCCCAACTCGATAAGACCTTCCCCACCAATGACTGCGCCATGTGCATCCTTTCCCCGAAGCTCGTTGAGGCAGCGAATCATCCCTACATCACCATCGTTACAAACGCCGTGGTTCAGAGCATCGAGGGCGAGGCGCCTCAATTCCGGGCGAGGGTTCTCAAGAAGCCGCGGTACGTGGACGAGCAGAAATGCACCGGCTGCGGCGTATGCATGACCAAATGCCCGGTCCGCATCCCGGACGAGTACAACAAGGGCCTGACCAGAACCAAGTGCATTCACATCCCCTTCCCGCAGGCCGTTCCCGCAATCCCCATCATTGACGAAAAGAGCTGCATCTTTCTGACCCGAGGGAAATGCCGCGTCTGTGAAAAGTTCTGTGAGCTGAAAGCCATTGACTTCGAGCAGAAGGAGCAAATCCTCGACCTCGAGGTCGGCGCCATCGTCCTCGCTGCTGGTTCCGCGGAATTCGACGCGACGCTCAAGGATGAGTACGGCTACAAGACCTTCCCGAACGTGATGACCAGCATCGAGTACGAACGCATCCTCAGCGCCTCCGGTCCGACCGCTGGGCATGTCCAGCGTCCTTCCGACGGGAAAGAGCCGAAGAGCATAGCGTTCTTGCAGTGCGTCGGCTCACGGGACATGCAGGTCGGCAATAAATTCTGCTCCGCGATTTGCTGCATGCAGGCCGCCAAGGACGCCATCATCACCAAGGAACATTCCCCCGACGTGGACGTCGCGATTTTCAACATGGACATCCGCGCCTACGGGAAGCATTTCGACAAATTCATTGATCGAGCGAGAGACGAACAAGGAACTCGGTTCATCCGCGGGCGCATCTCCTCCGTCGAGGTGGACCCGAAAACGGAGAACCTGCTGATCCGCCATAACACCGACGACGGGCGCCTCGTCCAGCAATCGTTTGAACTTGTGGTCCTTTCCGTCGGGTTAGTGAGCTCGCCAGCGCAGAAGGAGCTTGCGAAAGCGTTTGGCGTCAAGCTGGACGGCAACGGCTTCATGAGGTCGGATACCTTCGCCCCCGTCAATACGTTGAAGCCGGGCATCTTCGTTTGCGGAAGCCTCGCCGGACCCAAGGACATTCCGGAATCGGTTATGCAGGCCAGCGCCGCTGCCTCCGCGGCTGCTGCCACAGTTTCCGAATTCGAGAGCAAGCTCATCAAAAGGGAATTTCCTCCAGAGCGAGACATCCGCGGCGAGCCGCCCCGCGTCGGCGTATTCGTCTGTCATTGCGGCATCAACATCGCCAGCACGGTGGACGTCGAGAGCGCTTCGCAATACGCTCTCACGTTGCCGCACGTTGTCCACTCGGAGCACCTCCTGTTCGCCTGCTCGCAGGATTCGCAGAAGGTCATTGGAGAGGCAATCAAGCAGAAGGGATTGAACCGCGTCGTCGTGTGCGCGTGCACTCCGCGGACGCACGAGCCTCTCTTCCAGAGCACGCTAAGGGAATACGGTCTGAACCCATACCTGTTCGAGTTCGCGAACATCAGAGAGCAGTGCTCCTGGGTGCATCAGAAGGAGCCGGAAAGGGCAACGGCGAAGGCCAAGGAACTGATGCGGATGAGTGCGGCCAAGGTAGCTCACCTGGAGCCGCTCTACAAGATGACTCTGCCGGTCACGAAATCTGCTCTGGTCATCGGCGGTGGCTTGGCTGGAATGACAGCGGCCCTCGACCTGGCCAATCAGGGCTTTCCGGTGACCCTCGTGGAGAAACAGGACTCCCTCGGCGGAAATCTGAGGAAAGTTCACTATACGCTCGACGGAACGGAAACGGCGCCCTTCCTCGAAACGTTGATCGAAAAGGTCAAATCCGACGACAGGATCACCGTCTATACCGGCGCCAGGATCAAGGAAATCTCGGGCTACGTCGGGAATTTCAAGACGACGCTCGAGGGCGTGCCGGATGTCATCGAACACGGCGTCGTGATCGTGGCGACGGGTGGCGTTCCCTATCAGCCGAAGGAATACCTCTACGGCGAGGATGCTCGCGTAATCACCCAGGAGGAACTCGAGCAGATGATCTGGGAGAACGCCGGCAATTCGGACTCGCCGCTCTCTTCAATGAAATCGGTCGTGATGATTCAGTGCGTTGGCTCGCGCGATGAATCGCATCCCTATTGCAGCCGCGTCTGCTGCACGACCGCCGTCAAAAACGCATTAAGGCTCAAGCAAATCAATCCCGACCTTGCGATCTACGTCCTTTACCGAGATGTGCGGACCTACGGTTTGAAAGAAGAATACTATCAGCAAGCTCGACAAAAGGGCGTGATTTTCGTCCGGTACGAGGAGGCCGCAAAACCCGCCGTTTCGCGGGATACCGAGAGACCGGAAGTCCGGGTGAGAGACGAGATTCTCAACCGGCAGCTCGTCATGCATCCGGACCTCGTCGTGCTCAGTGCCGGCGTAGTCGCCAACCGGGATAACCCATGGCTGTCGCAGTTGCTCAAGGTACCGCTCGATGCAGATGGGTTCTTCCTGGAGGCTCACGTCAAGCTGCGACCGGTGGATTTTGCGACCGACGGCATCTTCGTCTGCGGCATGGCTCACTATCCAAAGGACATCGCCGAGACGATTTCGCAGGCTCGCGCCGCGGCGGGGAGAGCCGCAACAATTCTGGCCAAAACCGAGATCGAGGCGGAGGGAAAAGTCTCGCGGGTTCGCAAGGAAAGGTGTCGCGGGTGCGGCATGTGTGTCGAGATATGCGCCTATAAGGCGATCGAACTGGATTCCCAAAAAGGAATTGCCGTTGTTAACGAGGCGCTCTGCAAGGGCTGCGGCGCCTGCGCGGCTTCCTGTCGCATGAGCGCCATTGACCTCCGAGGTTTTGCCGACGAGCAGATACTCGCCGCAATGGCAGAATTATGACCATGGAAACAGCAGAAAAATCGAGGCCAACGACCGAGGAGAACCAGGCTGGGACCGCGGAATGGCAGCCAAAGATTCTCGCGTTCCTCTGCAACTGGTGTTCGTACGCGGGCGCCGACCTCGCCGGAGTAAGTCGCATCCAATATCCGACGAACGTGCGCGTCATCCGCGTTCCGTGCTCCGGCAGGATCAATCCGCTCTTCATCATGAGCGCCCTGCGGCAGGGAATTGACGGCGTGCTGGTGTCTGGCTGCCATCCGGGCGACTGTCACTACATCAGCGGCAACCTCGTCGCCAGAAGAAAATTCGCGCTGCTCAAAAACTGGATGGAATATGTCGGGATGGAGCCGGAGCGAGTTCAGTTTTCGTGGGTGTCCGCGGCGGAAGGCGGCAGGTTCGCGGAAATCCTTCATAAGGTCATTGAAAGCGTCAGGCAGGTTGGGCCGATCCAGAGGCTGACCAAGCAGATATGAGCGCAAACCACCAGATGTCCGACGAACTGAAGTCCATCGCAAAAAAGCTTTTCGACGAGGGCAAGATAGACCTTCTCCTCGGCTATGAGAAGGGGACTTTGCCCCTGCGAACAACTCCATGCTTCATAACAAGAGCAGACCAGACGGATAGGCTGATATGGGACAGCCTTTGCTCGAATAACCTCGCTGTCTATCTCCCCCGGTTGTTCTCAAAGGAAAATCGTCCGAAGGGCTGGATGCCGCCAA
The DNA here is from genome assembly GCA_964516325.1 of uncultured Verrucomicrobiota bacterium. Classification (GTDB taxonomy): domain Bacteria; phylum Auribacterota; class JABMQX01; order JABMQX01; family JABMQX01; genus CAZFAP01. Next base: position 19,262 of record CAZFAP010000056.1, on the reverse strand, counting down.
GAGTCGCGGTCATAGCCAAAGGGTGCGACGGACGCTCCCTCGTCAGCCTCATCAAAGAGAAGCAGGTTCCCAGGGAAAACCTCCTCGTTCTGGGCGTTCCTTGTCCTGGAATCGTTGACCTGAAGAAAGTCCAGGCCGCTTTGAATGGAGCGCAGCCGGTCGGCGCCGAGGTCTCCAACGACGGTAACCTCACCGTCCATCTCGACAACGGCCCGGATGTTCCGCTTGCCAGAGAAGACGTTCTCTTCGATTCCTGCAAAGACTGCCCGTACCCGGATGCGCCTCTGTGTGACATTCGCGTCGGTTCCGAGACGCCCGCTGCTGGACGCCAGAGGTCTTTCGAGGATGTCGCGGGCTTCGAGTCGAAATCGCCACAGGAAAGGTGGGATGCCTTCGCCCGAGAAATCTCGAAGTGCATTCGATGCTACGCATGCCGACAGGCGTGCCCCAATTGCTACTGCACGACGTGCTTCGCCGAACAGACCCAGCCCAGGTGGATCGGCGTGGGCGACGACCTCACCGACGTGATGATTTATCACCTCGGCCGGATTTTCCACCAGGCGGGGCGGTGCGTTGACTGCGGCGCCTGCGTCCGCGCTTGCCCGATGAACATTGACCTTCGCCTTTTCACGCGAAAAATCGTCAAGGACGTCAAAGAGCTCTTCGGATACGAAGCAGGGGTTTCTCTCGATGAACCCCTTCCACTCTGCACCTTCAAGATGGAAGACGATCAATCGTTCATAACCGAACCGTAATTGACGTAAGGAATCATGACCGCGAACGTTATTGACAAGCAGAAATTCGGCGACTTCGCCAGGGCGATCATGGCAGGCGGCTGGCAGCTTTATGGCCCGGTTCGCGATGGCGACGAAACCGTCCTGGCTGACGTCGCCGAAAAGCCCGAGTTCGATTTCAATTGTCACAACTTCAAGATGTCGCCGAAGGAGTTCTTCCTGCCCCAGTCGGAAGTCGTCTGCCGATTCTGCCGCGGGGAGGTGGTTCCGGATGCCGTCTCGGCTCCTGCCAGGAGGGTTCTACTGGGGTTGCGTCCCTGCGATGCAAGAGCTGTCTGGTTGATGGACAAAGTGTTCCTGCAAGAGCCGCAGGACTTCTACTACAAGCAGAGACGGGACAACACTCTCATCGTTTCGGCGGCGTGCTCCGATCCGGAAAGCACTTGCTTCTGCACCTCCGTCGGCGGCAGCCCCGCCGGCGCCGAAGGTTCGGACATCCTCTTCTTCGACCTCGCTAAGACTTTCCTCTTCGAGCCGGTAAGCGCGAAAGGCGAGCAATTCATCGCCCAGTTCTCCGAGTTCATGAGAGATGCGACTAAGAAGGAGGTTGCCCAGAAGGAGCGCATCGCCCACGACGCTGCGTCACGAATGGAAAAGATGCCCCTCGACAGCATCCCGGAAAATCTCGCGAAAGCCTTCGACTCTGACCTCTGGGACGCCCCCTCTCAGAAGTGTCTCGGTTGCGGCGTATGCACCTATTTCTGCCCGACGTGCCACTGCTTCGACGTTACTGATGAGACTCTGAGGGAAAAGGGACAGAGACTCCGCACGTGGGACTCCTGCATGTATAAGCTGTTCACGGTGCACGCATCCGGCCACAATCCCCGTCCGAGCCAGAAAGAAAGAACCCGTCAGCGCTTCATGCACAAATTCAGCTATTCCGTCAACAACTACGGCGAATTGTTCTGCGTGGGGTGTGGGCGCTGCATCAAGCATTGCCCCGTGAATCTTGACCTCAGGGAGGTAATCGCTCCGTGAGACGTACCGCAGGCGTCCCGCCTGCATCAAAAACAAGTGGTAGAAGCGGCTTCCAGCCGCTTGAAGACACGGCAGGATGCCGGGTCTACTGACAAGTAGGACTGAGCAGTATTGTGAAAACTGAAAATGCGAAATCCGAAATCCAAAATCCTTACATCCCCTATCCCGTGCGGATCGAGAAGATAACCGTCGAGAACTCCGATAGAGACCTCAAGAGCTTCAAGCTGGTCTTCACGAACAAAGAGGATGAACAAGCCTTCCAATACCTGCCCGGACAGTTCGCCGAGCTTTCCGTTTTCGGCAGGGGCGAGTCGCCTATTGGCATCGCCTCCTCTCCAACGGAACTGGGGTATCTTCTCTTCACTGTCAAGCGAGTCGGCGTCCTCACCTCCGACCTCCACAATTCCGAAGAAGGCAGAATCATCGGCGTCAGGGGTCCCCTCGGCAAACCATATCCCCTCGACGCGATGGAGGGCAAAAATGTCGTCATCGTCGGCGGCGGGTTTGCTTTCACGACCCTCCGCAGCACCGTCCGCTACCTTCTCGCTCCGGAGAACCGCGGCCGCTTCCAGAAAATCATCGGCATCTACGGCGCCAGAAGCCCCGGCGAGCTCATGTACAAGGAAGAGCTAAAAGAGTGGCAGAGTCGAGACGATATGGAAATGCACGTCACCGTTGACAAGGGCGACGAGACCTGGACTGGCCGAGAAGGCTTCGTTCCCACCGTCCTCAAACAGGTCGCTCCTTCCGCGGACAACGCCATCGCTCTCGTCTGCGGCCCCCCCATCATGCTCAAGTTCACTTTCCCCGTTTTGTTAGAGCTTGGCTTTTCGCCCGAAATGATTGTCGTCTCGCTCGAAATGCGCATGAAGTGCGGAATCGGGAAGTGCGGCCGCTGCAACATCGGCAGCACCTACGTCTGCAAAGACGGCCCCGTCTATACCTACCGCCAACTCCTCTCCCTCCCCGCCGAATACTGAGGGCGGTCCCTAACGCAAACTCCCTGCGCCGTCTCCATAGGCGGTGCGCGCCATGAGCGTCCCGAGCCCCGATTAGCGGGCGCAGCACCAACCCTCGCCAATCACCCTACGTTTTCCATTCGTTCTCAGGCACCTTCGCGTTGATGAAAATGTTTCGCAGGGTTCCCAGAGGAAGTTGACGCCCACGGTGCTCCGGCACAATGACCTGAAGCCCACGTTCCTCGTGCCGCCATTTACGGTGGCTTCCCTTCTGTGACACGAGCACAAAGCCGTGGCGACGGAGGACGGACTCCGCCTCCCTCGCCGTCATCCGGATGACGCGAGGGGCCATTAGATGCTGACCTCGCGGGCGATCGCCCCAGGGGACAGTTCAAGAGGAGTCGGCTCAAGGTAAACCTCTATAGCCTCTCGAATGTTTTCCAGAGCCTCCTCCTCCGTTCTACCGGCAGAGGTGCACCCCGGCAGTTCCGGACACCAGACGGCCCACTCTCCGGTCTCGGGATCGCGTTCAAGAACTACCCGCCATTTCATGCCAACCTCGCGATTTGTCTCTTCTGTGGATACACTTTCCGGCGGCTTTTCAGGCCACGCGTTTTCAGCGAAACGCCGCCCTTCTGGCCGAGTTCACTCTTTATGATAGCAATCCCGCGCAGATTCTGCACGTATTCCTTTCAGTCTTGCTTCCAAGAGAAGGCGCCACTTGCCACGGCGAGGTTACTTGTTGTCAGGGCAGAATCCCTCTTCGGCACGCCCGCCAGCACCGCCAAATCGCCCTTGACACCGGTCACAGGTTTGGCATAATGGACGCGGCGCAGAACGACACGGCGCTTTCGCAACAGGGAGTCAACCCTTTTGAGGAGGTGACAATGGCGCACCCGAGACCGCTCCGGCCAATCCTCAAGGAACGCGGCCCCCGGCATGTCCACGAATCCGTGCAGAAACGACTGGTCAAAGGACCCGTGCGCAGCCCGACCCATGTGCCTTTACCCGGCTTATACAGCCTGCATAATCCAGCACGCCTCGAAGCGATGAGGGGACGTGAGCCACAGAGATCAATGCCATCGAGCAGACAAAAAGCAGGCTACAGGAACTTCTTTTGCAGGAAGAAACCGTCTGCGTTTTCCGCTCTACGCTCACCGTGTAATCACCGCTAGCTCGAAGGAGAAAAGGTCATGCCACGCAGATTGTCCGTGAGGGTCAGCGGGGACCCGGCTTTGGTCATCAACCGCACCGCCTTTCGTGCCGAAAAGTTGGTTTATGCCATACGGGCTAACAGGGCCCTGTCCTACACGTATGGAACATCCAGAATCGCCTATATCGGAACAACCCAACAAGGGGCGTGGCGTATCGCGTCAAGCGCGGCATGGAAGGGCGAGGATTTGCTCTATCGGCGCGGAATCACGCAGTTGGAACTGTATGTTGTCACCTGTCGCAAGCTGCACGGCGTGCAGACTTGGAGGAAACTTGAGAGAGCCCTCCTCATCCGCTTTCGTGAGAAGTTCGGGCAACCCCCTCAGGCGAACACGACGGGAAAGTGGACACACTGGCGCGACGAAAAGAGGTACTTCACCCAGGCGACACTCGACAACGTGATAGACGAGCTGGGCAAACCATCCCCTTGAGGCTGCTTGGGTGCCGCGGTGGCACCCTCGAGCCTCAGGCGTGACGTTAGGCCCACGGGCGACGCCGCTTGCCCTCAGTGGGGGCGCGCAATATCAAAATGTGTAATTTTCGAGACGGAGTTCCTTGAGCAGAATCACGCAAATCCAGACTCTTGTCCGCAATGGTCTGTACTACCTGACCGAGCATGCAGATGATGAAGCAGCAGCCGATGGTTTTGACGTTTATGATGTGGAGCAGGGCATTCTTACGGGCAAAATTCGAAGAACGTGGCCAAAGGAAGGCAAATATGAACTGCTCGGTTCGGCGCTGGACGGACACCGCATCGGGATCGTCTGCCGCATTACCCAGGCGGGCAAGGTTCGTGTGATTACAGTTTATGAAGATAAGCCTAAGCGATGAAAGGGAAAATGATGGATTTCTGGGAAGGTGAGACTTGCGAATACTGCGGCGGGCCTATTGTCGAAAAGCGCGTGACGCTGCATCGTAAGGTGCGGGGGCAATATGTTCTGATTGAGAATGTGCCTGCTGGTGTGTGTACCCAATGTGGAACACGCAACTATGCCGCGAACGTTCTCAAAACGATAGAAGAGAGCCTGCGGGGACGTCGTCGAGCGGAACGCGAGGTCCTTGTACCTGTGTACTCGTTGTAGCAATGCCGGCATGCGCCCAACAAGCGCATGCACGCGAGCGCTGCCATTCGCTCTGAAGGAGCAGGGACTGCCCAAAATGTCGTAGACGTGCGCTTCCGCTTCCAACCCGGCTCCCTGCTGCCACGCCTGAGGAACAACCTCCGCCGCCACGGCGCCATGGATGAGCCCGATTCTCTTTCGCTGTTGCTCTTGTGAGGACATCGGCGACGACCACCTGCCGACGGGGCGCAATCCCACCTCGTTCGCTCCATTGACAAAATACCGTATCTATGCTATTATTCTGCCAAAACGTTGATGATCGAGAATCCCCTCCGAGACACCGAAATGCACGTCGTGAATTCCCCTCTTCCGCAAGCTCCTCCTTTCCGCCTGGCGGTTGCCTCCATCAGGTCCTTCAGACACACCGTGGCAGCGTCTGGCCCACACGGGTGGTGGGCCTTTTTGCGAAGCATGAGATTTGATCGCTTCCTCCTCTCGCCAGGCATGTTACACGCGCAGCGAGCCTCTTCAAAAGGCCCGGAAAGGCCCACATTTTCGCCTACTCCGTTTTTTACCACTGGCCCGGAGGAATGCCTCGGTTATCCAGGTTCCGTCATTTCACAGTCTGCAGGGACCGGAAGTCGCCCCTGCGCAGACGCCCCCCGGCCGAAACCACCATCTCGTCGAACAGAAAGTTGCCACCAGGAAAGGGAGTTGTTACCATTCTTCGAAACGTCGCTCTACTCGTCATCCCACGCTTTGAAACTGAGTGCAAGGAGAGTCCCAATGGATCCAGAAAAAACAAAGCCGTTCTCTCGTCGCCAATTTGTCAAGGGCGCCGCAGCTACGGCGGGGTTGCTCGTTGTGAAGCCACAATCTGTCTTCGGCGCGCCTGCCAACTCGGCTCCGCAGATCGGACTGATCGCGTGCGGCGGGCGCGGGTTGATTTCGATTGACAACACGGCTCCCACGACGCACACTTTACGCCTGACTCGGTGAGAGTCCTCGAGCCGTTCTTGTCTCAACTCAACAAGGAGGGTAATCGCCATGCATAAAGTCGCCAAAGACGCCATCACTTGTCTGAACATTCTTACCCTGTGCTTGCTTTGCGGTTGTTATTTGACCAAGTCCGCTTCGACGAGGTCGGTCACGAAAGGGAATTACGGCGCTCTTCCCGACGGTCGAACCGCCGACCTCTACACTCTCACGAACGCCAATGGCCTGAAGGCCACGCTCACGAACTACGGGGCGATCCTGGTATCTATGGAGGTTCCCGACCGTGACGGGAAGCTGGCCGATGTTACTCTTGGCTACGACACTCTCGAAGGGTGGCTATCCAACACCAGCTACTTTGGCTCGACAGTTGGCAGGTATGGGAACCGCATTGCCAAAGGCGAGTTTACCCTCGACGGCAAGACGTACACTCTCGCGAAAAACAACGGCGAAAATGCCCTGCACGGCGGCAGTAAGGGCTTTGACAAGGTTCTCTGGGACGGTAAATTGGTCGAGCGGCCCGGAGCGGTCGGCGTCGAATTCACCCGCACCAGCCCCGACGCAGAAGAAGGATACCCCGGCAACCTCAAGTGCAAGGTCACGTACCTTCTGACGAATGACAACGAGCTTCGGATTGAGTTTGAGGCAACTACGGACAAGCCGACCGTCCTGAACCTGGTTCATCACTCGTACTGGAATCTGACCGGCGATCCGAACAAGACCAACCTTGACCATGAGTTAATGATCGCCGCCGACCGTTTCCTCCCGGTTGACGAGGGGCTAATTCCGACGGGAGAACTGCGGCCGATAAAAGGCACGCCGTTTGATTTCACGAAGCCGACCAAGATCGGCGCCCGCGTCAACGCGGATGACGAGCAACTCAAGCTCGGCAAGGGCTACGACCACTGCTGGGTGCTGCGGAATCAGAAGGGCAAGGTCGTACTGGCCGCGACGCTTTACGACCCGTCAAGCGGGCGGGCAATGGACCTCCTGACCGACCAGCCGGGCGTTCAGTTCTACGGCGGGAATTTCCTCGACGGGACGGTTACGGGAAAGAGCGGGGTGAAATATCAGTTCCGCACCGGGCTGTGCCTCGAGACCCAGAAATATCCGGACTCCCCGAACAAACCGAGTTTTCCGTCTCCGGTTCTGCGTCCGGGCGAGACCTATAAGCACACGATGGTCCACCGATTCTACGTCAAGAAGTAACGGCGCATCCTCCGGGGGCACTTGCTCTGTGGGACCTGCTCGATAGTCCGCTGGGGGACCCCCAGCCGGACGGCTTCCTACTTCTGCATGCCCTCGTTGATCAGGAGCCATGTGCCGGTTTTGCCCGAGACGGCGATGTCCGGACGACCGTCGGAGTTCAGGTCGGCGACGCAAATCTGCATGCCGGTGCCCACGCCGCCGCCCGGGGGGCTGATCGTGTGCCGGATAAATTTCCCAGCGGCGTCGTCCCATTTGTAGTAATAGAGGCATTCGGGTTCCAGCGCACCGGCGTCCATGTCCCCGTGGCCGCGAACTCGCTTGCCTGTGATTAGCTCGCCTCTGCCGTCGCCATCGAGGTCCGCCCACGCCAGAGAGTGGCCTTGCGACCATTCCTTATCAATGAGCTGCTCCTTCCAGGTCGTCGTGCCGTCGGGCTTTGGTTCGCCCTGTTCCCGCCAGAACAAGCCGTAGTCGTGTCCCCTGGCCCAGATGATGTCGTTGCGACCGTCGCCATTCACGTCCACGACCAAGAACGGCGAACTGGCGCCCTGTAAAGCGGTCTCGGGATGGAATTTCCACGGCTTCGAGAACACGTCCCCCGCTGGGCGCTCGTACCAGCCGACTGCGCAGAGGATGTCATCCCGCCCGTCGCCATTCACGTCGCCGAAAGCATACCCGTGCCCGCAGCCGTTTGTCCCGAGGACAATCCGCGTCGCCGTCGGCTTTCCGTCCGCGGTCTTGCCCAGTTTCCAGGCGACCAGAGGGTCTCTGGCGACCCAGCAGTGGACGACGATCTCCGGAACTCCATCGCCGTCGAGGTCTCGCAGGTCAAAAGCCTCATTTTCCGCGCGGGCTTTCACGAGGAGGTTGGGCTCCCATTTCCATCCCTTTTCAAGGGCTTTTTTGCCCGGATTTTTGTACCAGTGGAGTTCCGCCTCCGTCCATCCGCCGGAGATGACGTCAACCCAGCCGTCGTCATCCACGTCCCAGACGTGGTCTCCGTTATTTGCATAGAACTCATTGGCGCCGAAGCCGAGAGAAACCTGGGGGATGTCCCGAATCATCCGCGGGATGAAATCGGGGGCGCCGAACCAGTGCGTTCCGGCGATGATGTCGAGCTTGCCGTCGCGGTCCACGTCGGCGACGGCACAACCCTCGTTCGGGCTGACCATCAAGCTGCGTCTCGAAAACTTCAGCCCGCCCGGCTCGCTGGCAAAAGCCATTGACGCGGAGTAGAGGCAGGCAAGAGAAACAATGAGGCCGAGAAAAGTCTTCGGGGCAGGTCGAAATAAAAGTTGTCCACGCATAGGCTTCCTCCTTTGCTGAATTCGCCAACCAATTCGTGTTCGACGAAACGGCCACATCTCAACGGAGAGACTGTAACTCAAAGGCTGTCGGCGTGCAACTTTTTCAGGGCGCCGGCGCCGCTTCGTTTCTCAAGGGCGTGTGTCGCACGAATGCTTCGGTCAAATGGCAGGGTTGAAACCGGGCTGGCGGTGGAGGATTTCAATCATCGCGAGGATGTTCTCGAGGGGCACGTCGCCTTCCACGTCGTGGGCAGGCGCGAAGATGTAGCCGCCGTTGCGACCTAACTCTACCAGGCGGCGGGTTTCTGCGCGCACCTCCCGGACCGTCCCAAACGGCAGCGTCCTCTGGGTGGACATGCCGCCATGAAAAGCGAGACGCCCCCGATACTTCGGCAGGAGAGAATAGACGTCCATCACCTCGGGTTGGAAGGGATTGAAGCAGTTCACGCCGGCGGTGATCAGGTCATCAAACAGCTCGTCCACGTCCCCGCACGAGTGGATGACGACGAATTTGCCCGCGCGGCGCACGACGCCGTACATTCGCTTCAGGACGGGATAGATGAACTCGTGCCAGATTTTGGGTCCCATCTGCAAGCCATGCTGTTGACCCCAGTCGTCCCCAAAATAGACGGCGTCAATGTCGTACTTCAGGGCCTCCCCGACCTGCGCGATGTTGTAATCCGCAATGGCATTGAGGAGTTCGTGGACGAAGCCAGGATGCTCGATGAAATCCATCAGCAAGTTCTGCATACCGCGCAAGGTCCATGCGCGTTCGTAGAGAGAGAAGCCGACCTGGAAGACGCGGAACCGGTCGGAGAATTGGGCGATTCTGCCGGGGATGTCGTCGAAAAAGCGGGGATTTCGCGGGTCGGGAATGTCGTAGCCAGCCAACGTTGGCTCCGGGAGCGAGCAGCCTTCGACGTTGCCGATGTCCTTGTCTATGCTTCGATTCCAGACCACTCCGAAACCGTCCTGCACGCGATCATTGCCGAGGTCGGTGAAAAGGCCGATGTCCCTGCCGAGCTTCAGGAAGTGGTTTTCCAGAGGGCCTTCGAGGTCGGAGCACCCGTAGTGCTCCTGGAGCTTTTCCCTCGCCTCTTTCGTGAATCCGATGGACCAGGGGACGTACGGGGGACGCCCCCCTTCGAGCACTGTCCGGACTACTTCCCGCTTTATCATTGTTTTCCTTTCCGCGAATAGCGGGTCGGGACACCCGCCGACACCTTGATCGGCTGGATCGAACGTGGCAGCAAAGTAATCCCTCACTCTCGGGGGGGCTCACCGCAGAGAACGCAGGGCGCGCAGAGGATGCCCTCCCTAAGGCGGGGCGGGACCCATGGGAATCATGGGCAAGATGCCCATGCCACAACAGCACTCACGACTCTCTGCTGATCGAGCCCCGTGTAGCTCATCACCGCAGACTGAGGGGTTATTCAGCAAACGCGTGAGTCCAAATATACCCGGCGGCCTTGTGCCGTGCAATGCTTGATTTCGGATATGGGGAGGCAGCGAACAGACTGGAGAGCATGCCGCTTTCCCGGAAGGAGTCGGGATGGCTTTTTCGCACGGAGAACCGCGCCTCATACGTGTCCCCGTCAGCTGACCTTCCCCACCCATAGGTGAGCGATTGCACGCCCGCGAAAAATGACCTTGACAGGCAAGGCCTTATAGGACTTTGATGGAGAATAGGCAAATCGTTGCGGAAGCGAACAGCAGTTCAACAGATGACCGTGGGCGCTTTTCTGGACACTCAGGATGGATTGCGGGTTCTCGCTCACGAAGAAAACCGAGACCGGGCCAATGAAGACAGGCGGTGGAGAATGAACAGAGGAATTTCACGTCGTCAGTTTCTTGTGAGAGTCGCTGCGACCGGCGCTGCACTGGCTCTGTCCAGCGGGCGTGCTGGCGTGGAGCAATTCGTGCCGGTCGAGCCGAGTTCAGCGGAGAATCCCCAGTGGAAGGCGGGGCTTGCGAAGGTTCTCATCACGCCGACAAAGTCCGTCTGGATGACGGGGTACGGGGCGAGAACAAAGCCGTCTGAAGGGACGCTTCAAGAACTCTACGCCAAAGCGTTAGCCCTAGAAGACCAATCCGGCAGGCGTGCGGTTTTGGTTACGACGGATATACTGGGGTTTCCCGCCGAGGTCGCCGATACCATTGCCAAGCGGGTCGAAAAGGAGCATGGCATCTCGCGGGACCGGCTCCTGCTCAATTCCTCTCACACGCATTGCGGACCGGCGATCCACAGTCCGATCCGCCTTCTTTATGGCGCACGGTCAACCCCCGGGCAACTGCGCGATGTGGAAGAGTATACCCGCGAACTCGAGGAGAAAGTCGTTTCGGTCGTGGGCGAGGCGGTGAAAGACCTCCGACCCGCTCGTCTCCGCTTCGGGCATGCCGAGGCAAAGTTCGGGGGAAACCGCCGGAAGAAAACGGAAACCGGGTACGTAATTGGCGTCAACCCCGAGGGCCCGGTGGACCACGATGTGCCGGTTCTGCGAGTGGATTCGGAGGAGGGTGACCTCCGAGGCGTCGTGTTTGGGTACGCCTGCCACAACACAACTCTTTCCGGCAACATGTATCAGTTCAACGGCGATTACGCAGGGTTTGCACAGGAACGCTTCGAGAAAGACCACCCGGGCGCGACTGCATTCTTCGTCATAGGCTGCGGCGGGGACATTAACCCGGAGCCGCGAGGGACGGTGGAACTGGCGCGGCAGCACGGGGAGACACTGGCTGCCGCGGTTGGCGAAACATTGAATGGCCCGCTGCGGCCAGTTCGTGGGCTTCTGAACGCGGCGTTGGAGACAGTCCCGCTCGCTTTTGGCAACCCGCCGAGCCGCGAGGCGCTCGAGGGGCGTCTCCAGCACTCCGACCCTTATCACCGTTGGTATGCCGAGCAGATGTTGAAAGTCCTTGAGCGGGATGGCCGTTTGCCCCCAGAATATCCGTGTCCGCTCCAGGTCTGGCAATTCGGTCAGGACCTGACGCTGATTGCCATTGGAGGCGAGGTCGTTGTGGATTATGCGCTTCGGCTGAAAAAGGAATTCGGAGCGGAGAAGCTCTGGGTGGCGGGGTACAGCAACGACGTTTTCGCGTACGTTCCGTCGCTGCGGGTGCTCGAGGAAGGAGGATATGAGGCGGAGGGGGCAATGACGTATTACGTTCAGCCGGGGCGATTCGCGCCATCGGTTGAGGAAACAATCATCCGCAAAATCCACGAACTCGTCGAACGAGTCCGCGTCCTGAGACCTCCAGAAAAGGTCTCTTGGAGAACACGCGCCCGGGTCAGCCTGAGTCCAGTCTGACAAGGCGCGCAGAAAAGAGGACTGACATGAGTAGCCAGCTTAGCCGTCGTCGTTTTCTTGCCGCCACCACGGCGGCAGGCGTTGGGTTGATGCTACGAGGTGGACATGCCCAGACCGAAAAGCCGGCGCTCCTCGGCGGTAAGCCGGTTCGGACGGGTCCCTTCCCGTCGTGGCCGGTATTCGATGAGAAAGACGAGCAGGCGGTGATGGGCGTCCTGCGAAGCGGCAAATGGTTTCGCGGCTACGGCGACACCGTGAACCGCTTCGAGGAAGCCTACGCGAAAATGACCGGGGCAAAGTTCTGTCTGGCGACTGCGAACGGGACGAGCGCGCTGTTTACTTCCCTGTGCGCGCTGGGCGTCGAGGCGGGGGATGAAGTCATCCTCCCGCCATACACCTTCGTCGCATGCGTCAACGTCATCCTATTGCTCAATGCGCTTCCCGTGTTCGTGGACACCGACCCAGAAACGTTTCAGATGGATGCCTCCAAGATTGAAGCCGCGATCAACGATCACACTGCTGCTATCATGCCGGTTCATCTCGGCGGGAACGTCGCGGACCTGGATGCGATCCTCGCGGTCGCGCGGAAGCACAAAGTGCCCGTTGTCGAGGATACGTGCCAATCGCATTTGGCGGAGTGGCGAGGCCGAAAGGCGGGAACGCTCGGAGAGACAGGGTGCTTCAGTTTCCAAGCGAGCAAAAACCTGAACTCGGGCGAGGGAGGCGCCATCCTCACGAACGACGAAGACCTGGTCGAAAAATGCTACGCCTTTCACAACAACAGCCGCGGCAGAAAGAACGTCGGGTACGACTTCAACTATTATATGCGGGGGGCGAACCTGAGGATGACGGAGTTTCAGGCGGCGCTCCTGATGGCGCAGATGACACGAGTCGAGGAGCAGTCGAGAACCCGCGAGCAGAATGCGCAATACCTCACGAGGATGCTGCGCGAGATACCCGGAATCCTCCCGGAAAAGATGTACGAAGGCTGCACTCGGAACGCCTACCATCTGTACATGTTCCGATACAAAAAGGAGCATTTCGCGGACCTGCCGCGTGCGACGTTTCTCAAGGCGTTCGGCGCAGAAGGCATTCCGGCGTGGGGCGGATACTCGCCCCTCAATAAGGAACCTTTCCTAAAGAACACCCTTCAATCGCGCGGCTATCAGGCAATCTACTCCAAACAGCGAATCGCTGGATGGGAGAACCGAAACGAGTGCCCGGAGAATGACCGGCTCTGCACGGAAGCGGTCTGGCTGGCGCAGAGCATGCTGCTCGGTCCAAGGAGCGACATGGAGCAGATTGCGGAAGCGGTCAGAAAAGTTCAGGCTCACGCGGGCGAGTTCGCTCGTCAACCTGCCGCATAGCCAAACTTTCAATCATGGAACTCAAGTAATGAAAGAGACAACGAGCGCCTGGCGACCTTATGGTTTGCTGCTTTCCGTGGCGATTGCGCTTGCGGTTTGCGGTTTGAGGGATGCCGTTCCTGCGAACGAGTCGGAAGTTCTCGCTTCGACACCCCGGCTGACTGCGCGCACGTACAATTCCGGGTTCGACCTCGCGCACGACACCTACAACGGGATGGGCACGGGGAGCGACGGCAAAATCTATTACGTCTTGTCATCGGAATCGTTCGAGGTCGGGGCGCAGATGTTCTCCTACGACCCGGCTGCCGACAAAATCCGGCGTCTTGGCGACATCACGGAAGCCTGCGGGGAGAAGGGGTTGAAGACGATTGTTCAGGGGAAGTCCCATGTGAACTTCGTGGAGTCCAACGGCAAGCTCTATTTCGCAACCCACGTCGGCTACTATAGCATCGTGGACGGAATGGAGAAGATCGGCGTGCCGCCGCCCGGGTATAAGCCCTATCCGGGTGGCCATTTTCTGTCGCACGACATGTCCAGCGGGAAATTCGAGGAGCTGGCAAAGTCGCCTCACGGCGAGGGGATTCTCTCCATGACCATGGACACCCGGCGGGGTCGGCTCTACGGGCTCACCTGGCCAACCGGATTTTTCATCCGCTATGACCTAACGACGAAAGACATGAAAGACCTCGGTCCGACCTCGAGACTCGGCGAAAATGGGAAGGGCGAAGAGTACCGCACGCTTTGCCGCTCCCTCGTTGTCAACCCCGACGACGGCTCCGTCTATTTCACGACCGGCGACGGCGTAATTCTTCGTTACAGGTACGACCGGGATTTCATCGAAATCGTCGAGGGGGACGACATGAGGAAGGATTACTTCGGGCTGTACGACCCCACATCGCCCGGTCACATGGGATATAACTGGCGGCAGACGGTCTGGTGCGAATCGCAGAAAGCCGTCTATGGCGTGCACGGGAATTCCGGCTATCTCTTCCGTTTCGATCCCCGGATTCCGCGGGTGGAAGTCATCGAGCGACTCACGTCTCTGCCCTCCAAGCGAAGCGGAATGTACGACCAGTTCAGCTACGGATACCTCGGCTTTGCCCTCGGTCCCGACGGGCGAACGCTCCATTATCTTACCGGCGGACCCGTCTATGTGGAGGGGAAGAGGGTCACCGGCAAAGCCAAAACCGCCATGGGCGAATCGAAAGGGATGGAGAACCTCCACCTCATCACGCACGACATCCCGACCGGTAAGTACACCGACCAGGGCGCCATATTCTTCGAGAATGGCGAACGACCGGCTTACGTCAACTCCATCGCCGTCGGAAAAGACGGCACCGTTTACACCCTGTCGAGAATCACCGAGAGTGGCCGCACCCGAACCGACCTCATCAGTATCCGCGGGCCGTTCAAAAGCAAATAGCGGTTTCCGGGACGCGCCAGTCACGCCCTTGCAGGGGAAGGCGCACATAACGGTCGGTCAAGCAGGGCGGCCCCACGCTCGGACACACTTCCCCTTCACCCGCGGAGCCGCTCACACGTCGAGGAGCTTGACCGCTTCGGTAAGGCCCTCCAGCGGGTCGCGCGTCGGGATGAACTCGTGCCCGACGAAGCCTTTGTAGACGATGTCTATGAGCGCCCGCATGACGGGGGGAAAGTTGATCTCCTGATTCTGGTCGAGTTCGCCTCTGCCGGGGCAGCCCGCCACATGGACGTGTCCGATGTACTCGCCGCACTGCTTGACCCGCCGAACTAAGTCGCCGTCCATAATCTGGACGTGATAGACATCGAACAGGAGCTTCATGTTCGGGGAGCCGACTTTCTTGATGATGTCCATGCAGTAGTCCACGTGGTCGCCCTGGTAGCCCGGATGCCCCTTCATCGGATGAGTGTCATCTCGCGTGTTTAGCTGCTCGAGGCACAGATTCACTTTCTTCTTCTCGGCGTGTCCGATAATCTTTTTGTATCCTTCGACGCAGTTCTTCGCCCCCTCCTCTGGATCAACCTTGCTCCCTTTCTCCTCGCCGGACGTATCGCCGTAGCCCGTGAAGGTGATGACGCTTTTGAAACCGGCCTCCGCCGCGTCGTCAATCGCCTTTTCCATTGTGCTGAGGCACTCCTTCCAATGGAGGGGATTGTTCATGCCTCGGACGAACATGTGAGAGGACACAAGAGCGCAGACCAGACCGTATTTCTTGAGCGTCGCCCAGTTCTCCGGCGGGACCAGTTCGATGCTCTTGCAGCCGAGCTGCCTGGCGATCTGGCAGGTCTTGTCCAGGTCCCAGTAGTTCTCGAAGCACCAGGATGCGACGGATTGATTGATTCTGCCCCGCGTCACAGCTCGGGCTTCTTTTTTGGTTTCTTCGGACTCGGCGAGCTTTGCGAGGCTGAGAGTTCCCATTGCCCCCGCCATGCCAGCGAAGATTTCGCGCCGAGTGACGCTTCTCGGTCCGGGTACATTCTGATTGCTATGCGTGCTCATGGCTTCTCCTCTCTTCTTGATTACCAGCATGCTGTATGTCGTTGCTCAATGAGGTTCTGAGTTAGATGATACCTCCGACTCCGGCGCATCTTACACTGTAACTCCATCCTTCCAGATGGCAATTTCCCTGGAAGGATAGGTCTCATTCTTCGCTTTTCTGTGCCCCGAGGCAACTTGAATGATGGTCTCGAGCAAATCCTCTGTAAGCGAATCTATTATCGCCGAGCTATCTGCGATTGCTCCGGCGTCGAAGTCTATCCAGTTCGGCTTTTTCTTGAACAGCTCCGTGTTCGAGGAGATCTTCACGGTTGGCGCCGGAAAACCCAGCGGCGTTCCCAGCCCTGTCGCGAAGAGTAACAGCGTCGCCCCGCTGGCGACCAATGCCGTCCCGGACACAGCATCGTTCCCTGGCGCCTTCAGGAGCACGAGTCCGCGCTCGGTACCCTGTTCCCCGTAATCGAGAGCCTGCGTGATTGCAGCCGTTCCGCCCTTCTGAATGGCGCCGAGAGACTTCTCCTCGAGCGTCGTGAGCCCTCCTTCCTTATTGCCCGGCGACGGGTTCTCATAGATTGGCTGATTGTGCCTCCGGAAGTATTCTTTGAAATCGCCAATCATTCTGACAATCTGCCGATAGACGGTCTCATCCCTGGCTCGGTTCATGAGGAGGTGTTCCGCCCCGAACATCTCCGGGACTTCGCTGAGCAAGACCCTGCCGCCGCAAGCGGTAATGAAGTCGGTGATTCTCCCCACGAGCGGATTGGCGGTGATTCCGGAAAGCCCGTCGGAGCCGCCGCATTTCACACCCAGGACGAGTTCCGAAATCGGACATTCTTCCCGGCGGTCGTTTTTGATGATGTCGAATAGTTCCCCGACGGCATTCACCCCTTCCTGGACCTCATCGGCTGCCGACTGGGAGTCAATCACTCGCAACGTTTTTTCGTCCACTCCCGCGGCAGCCTCTATCAGCCCGCTAACTCGATTGCGCTCGCACCCCAGTCCGAGCAGAACAACGCCTCCTGCATTCGGATGTTTCATGAGTCCCGCGAGAATTTTTCGGGTCTTCACCAAATCATCCCCGAGCTCGCTGCATCCGTAGGGATGAGGGAAGGAGAAGATTCCATCCACGTTCGGGTGGCGGAACGTCTCCCGGCACAGACTGGCGATTTTTTCAGCCGAGGCGTTCACGCACCCGACGGTGTTGATGATCCAGATTTCGTTCCGCGTGGCG
Source organism: uncultured Verrucomicrobiota bacterium (assembly GCA_964516325.1). Classification (GTDB taxonomy): domain Bacteria; phylum Auribacterota; class JABMQX01; order JABMQX01; family JABMQX01; genus CAZFAP01. Next base: position 2,364 of record CAZFAP010000056.1, on the reverse strand, counting down.
ACCCGACCGCTTCTTCTTTTGTACCCAGGGAACGTGGGGATTTCCCCGCGTGGCGATTCCGGAGGAGCGGAGAACGGGCTGTAAGTGTAGGAGACGGTCTCGTCGAGGCATGTCCTCAGATTGTGGGAATGGACCCACGACCCAGCCGCCACCCCCTGCGTCGTGCGGCCGATGACGTGACCGTACTTGATGACGCTGTCGCCTTCCGCCAAATCCCGAATGGCAACCTTATGTCCCCTCGGAATCCTATCCTGAGCAACCAGGACAGCCCCATCCGCCGAGACGGGCTCCCCCTTGGCCACCGGCGCCAGGGCTACGGCGACGTTATCGCTCTCGTGAATCTTCAACACTCGTGCAGCCACTTTTCCGCCTCCCATGTTCCGACACGACTTTCGCTGAGCCAGACCCGACAGCCTCCAGCGACTCCGGCTGGCTTTGCGGACATGGACACTGAGAACACGCTTGCCGCCGTCCGTCGCGCCACGCCATATCGTCTGAAGAGTCCGCAGAAACGGAACCTTCCGATTCGGTTGAGTTCGTTCAGGGCGCCGCATCCCGTGGGGGCACGGCGCGGCCTGCGGGAAAGGGCCGGTGTCACGAGACGACTTTCGCAAAATTCCTTCTGGAAGGCCAAGTGTTTTCCGGGGTCGGCGCCGGTGTGAGTTGCGGGAGAGAGAACGAAAGCGACCCTAACGGGATTTGAACCCGTGTTGCCGGGATGAAAACCCGGTGTCCTGACCAGGCTAGACGATAGGGTCGCCGTGTTGCTATGTCTTATTCTTTGTGGACTTCGACTGAGAACCCCTCTCTCCACCGCAGTCGCTCATGAACTTCGTTCGCCGGGAGACGATGAAAACGCGGGCTGCGTGGCGCCGATTTTCAGTACAGAGGCCGCAGAAGACCTGTAGAACCCCTGACACGACGTCGCCCTTCTCTGCGAACTCAGCGCTCTCTGCGGTTAAAGCCGCTGGGGCGAAAACGGAGAGTATTGTGAGCCGGGAAGGACTCGAACCTTCGACCCATGGCTTAAAAGGCCATTGCTCTGCCGCCTGAGCTACCGGCCCCTTGGTATCATGGTAGGCGAAACACGCCTTACCGTCAATAGGTTTGAATCGTCGCGATCTCAGGGAGAAGAGGTTTCTGCCGACAGGGACATGTCCCACAAGCACTACGTGCGGGTCATGGGCGTGTGTCTTGCGAAAGCACCGCTTGACTCCCCGCGGACGATGCCAAAGGAGCTTTTCCCCTCTTTTGCGGGACGGATCAGACCTCCAATATCTCGGCTTCTTTGTGTTTCAGAATCTCCTCGATCTTCTCAACGTGCTCGTCGGTGAGCTTCTGAACCTCGTTCTCCTCATGAAAACTCGCGTCTTCGGGCAGAATCCCTTCCTTTCGCATCCGCTTCACTTCCTCGTTGGCGGCGCGACGAATGTTGCGGAGCGCGACTTTGCCATCCTCGGCGATTTTCTTGACCAGCTTAATGAGGTCCTTTCTACGGTCCTCGCTCAACTCGGGGATGGGGATTCGGATGTTCTTCCCATCGCTAATGGGGGTAACGCCGAGGCTGGATTGCTCAATCGCCTTGATGACCGCTCCGACGGCGCCCGGGTCCCAGGGATGGATGACGACCAGTCGCGGCTCCGGGGTCGAAATGTTCGCTAACTCCCGCAGTCGGGTTTTGGCGCCGTAGTAATCCACAGCGATATTTTCGACCAACGCGGGGGACGCTTTTCCTGTCCGGATGGTCGCAAATTCGCTATGAACAAACTCGACGGATTTGTCCATCTTCGCCTTGGTTTCTCGGAGGAGCTTATCGAGAGGCATGGCTTACACCCCTGATGATGGTTCCGACCTTTTCTCCCAAAACAATCCTCTTGAGATTGCCTGCTTGGTTCAAATCGAAGACCACAATTGGAATATTATTGTCCATGCTCAGAGTTATGGCGGTGCTGTCCATAACCTTGAGGCGTCTGTCTATGACCTCCAGGTAGGTCAACTCATCGAACTTTTCCGCATTGGTGTCCAGTTCCGGGTCCGAGGAGTACACGCCATCCACTCTGGTGGCCTTGAGGACAACATCGGCGCCCACCTCAATGGCTCGCAGCGAGGCCGTTGTGTCGGTGGAGAAGAAGGGGTTTCCGGTCCCTCCCACGAAAATGACGACCATGCCGTTTTGCAGTTGCTTGATGGCCCTCCGGAGGATGAACGGCTCCGCGACCTGCTTGATTTCTATTGCGCTATGGACTCGCGTCGGAACGCTGATTTTCTCGAGCGCTTCCTGGAGACCCAGCCCGTTCATCACCGTTGCGAGCATTCCGATATAGTCCGCCATCGTCCTATCCATCCCCTTGGCGGCCGCGGACA
>CAZFAP010000055.1:0-26133 GCA_964516325.1 uncultured Verrucomicrobiota bacterium | reverse complement strand
GGTTGCATCCCCTATCCGAGATGGAACTCGATGAGAAAAATCAGACCGTCACAGTCTCTCAGGGTGACGCCCGTTTGAGGGTCCGGTTTCCATTGCCCGGTCACTGGATTTTCCACCAAACGAACGAGTTCCCCGATCCCCCGGAATGGGGTGAGAAGAACCAATGGCATTTCCGGGCGGAATGGGAAACGGAGGTCGAGGTCGGGTGGTTCGTTGCCGTTCTCATGGTTTATCGCGCCGAGGAGGAAAGCAGCTTGCCCGGACTTCGCTTCCTGCTACCGGAAGGGGGGATGGGTTTCGGAGCCGAGATTCTCGAGACGGAAACATCTGGGCATCAGGTTTCCTTCGTCCCGGACAAGGACGGCGGGCCATGCAGGGCGTCCGCGAGTCGTTTCCGGTCCTTCCCGGTTCGATGAGAATCCGCGATGCCGTGCGTGAGGCCACGGGCCCGTCCTGCGCACTGGGTATCCGACTCTGAACCTCGAGCGAAGGACAAGGAACGTCCCCGCCGCGCTCCCGCAAAGGCGCATTTGCTGATTTCGCAGAGACAATAGGTGAATGTTCCGAGCCGCACAAGTGAGAGAGATGCATACGATAGCTGCACCAAAAGGAGCGACTGCGATGATCAATCCTGTTAAAGTACTTCTGTTGATTCTCGTCCTTCTGGCTGCCGCGCCGCAGGGCATTCAAGCGGAGGGCCCCCTGGCAGCGCTCCCCAGCAAGCCTGGCCCGCACATCGAGCGGATCAAGGCCCTGAAAGACAATTCCTGGCTGGAACTCGGGCCTCCTGCTCCCGACCCGAAATGGGGCCGGGCGCGCGGCCGATCCTGGACCTCGGAGATGCCGCTGGCCCCCGAGCTGCGGGGTGCCTTCCTTCAGGGTGAGGGGCGGCATGGCTACACCAAGCCGGACGGCCACTACATGGACGATCTCTGGTTCTACGACATCAACGCCCACCGTTGGATCTGTTGCTATCCTGGAGCGCCGGCAAAAACCCTGCGGCTGCGGCTCAATGCAGACGGCTTTGAGGCGACGCCGGATGGAGACCTCATTCCCGTTGCCCAGCAGGTCCACGGCTACGAGATGAACACGTATGACACCGACGGGAAACGCCTGCTGAGCATGCCGAACACGCACTCCTACTGGGAAAAGGCGATGCCGCAGCGCAAGGACTGGCTCAAGCCGCCGCCGGCCGACGCCAGTCCCTGGTTCTATGAAACAATCACGGGAAAGTGGAAGCGACTGCGGACGGGCACAAGCGGCCCCCAGACCGGATGCGGCGACACGCTTGTCTACCTTCCAGGCCGCAGACAGGCCTTCTTCTTGCATCGCAACGAGGACGTGTGGCTCTACGACACTCAGACAAACAAGTGGCAGAACGTGGAGCCCAAAGGCCCCAGACCTCCCTTCGGCATTGATGCCACATTGTGCTACGACTCCAAGCGCCATCGAATCTACATCGGAGGCGGCAGCTATCCCGTCGCACCCTCGGGCACACATGCACTTTGGGTTTACGAGTTGAAGGCGAACACCTGGTTGGACCCCAAGCCAGGAGGATCGCCCTGCAAGGGTTCCAACAGCTACCCCACGAAGAACGCCGTCATGGTGTATGATCCGTGGAACGACAAGGTGCTGCTCGTGTTCCATTCTTTCCACGATGATACGCCGGAGAGACTTGGAGTATATGTGTACGATCCGAATACCAACGCCTGGGACGATGAGGCGCTGCCTGTCCCTGACAAACTGGGCCGCAGCCGACAGGTCAAGAACGGATTCTACGACCCGGAGTTAAACGCCGTTTTCATCCACTCTGCCGGCGACAGCGAGGATGATGGCACCATCTGGGTGTATCGCTACCGCCGGGCCGCCGAATAGACAGGGCCGGCGACTGGGAAGTGGTCGTGAACAATATCCTGATTGCCGAAGGGGAGGAGGTTTTCTCTTTCAACGAGGGTGCCCAGAACGTTCTGGCCGACTACAACTAACTCCTGCAGGCAACACGCGCCAACAAGCAAAGGATGAACAATGAAGAAAACCCTATTTTCGTTTCTCTCGACCGCACGATTATGGAGGGCGGCGATATTACTTTCAGGCTTGATCTGGCCGTCGTTGGCTGTCGGTGCCGGCGAGCTGAAGCCGTCGGAGAACGCGATGCTGAAATCGCTGTGGCCTACTCAGTCAGGGCATGAGTTTCATCAGGCGCTCAAATGGGAAATCGGTTTTTCATTCGCCTACGACGGCAAACAAGTTGGCCCCGGGCGGCCGGCGAACTGGCAGGTCACAACGGTCCGCAGCGGGAAAGAGGCCCGATTTCGCCATTTCTCGGGTCTGACGGTCATCCGTGAGATTCGCGTGCTGCGCGAATTTGAAGCGATCGAATACACGCTGCGGTTCAAGAATGAAAACCTCGCGGAGTTGCCTGTCCTGACGACTGTCAACGCGATGGACCTCACCTTTGAGGGCGACCTTGTGAAGAGCGTTTCGGTCGTATCGTGTGGAGGTGGCGGAGCGGAGGCTGTCTTTCCGCCCAAAGACTTTGCGGTGATGAGAACGTTGCTCGGTCCGGCAATGCCGTCGAAAGAAGAGGTCACGCTCTCGGGCGATCGCGGGCTACCTTCAGCAACCAACTTGCCTTTGTTCTTTCTCGAAAACGAAGCCAAGGCTGCCGGGGTTTATGTCAGCATCGGATGGACGGGAAACTGGAAAGTGACTATTCGGGCGAACCTTCGTGACAACGCTCTGCGCATTCAGGGCGGGATGGCCGACATCAATCTCAAGCTCCAACCGGGAGAGGAGATTTCGGGCTCCAGCATTCTGATCGGTTGCTTCAGGGGGCCACTGTCCAACGGCATCAACGCTCTGCGCCGGATGATTCGGGAGCATTATGAGCCGACCGTCGGTGGGAGGCGACTGGTCGCGCCGATGCTCTACACAACGTGGTTCGACATCGGCGCCGAACTTGACGAGAAGCTGTTCCGCACCCTGGTGGATCGAGCGGCCGATCTTGGACAGGAGATATTCCTTCTTGATGCTGGCTGGTATGCGGGAACCCCGATGACTCCTTACACCGACATGGGAGCCACGTGGGATGCGATCAGCCGGTCGCTCGGGAATTGGGAACAGGGCGAGGATCGGACGCGGTTCCCATCGGGCCTTCGCCCGCTCGCAGACTATGTGCGTTCAAAAGGTATGCAGTTCGGATTGTGGTTCGAACCCGAGCGCACAGGCCCCGAATCGCTGCTGGTCAAGTTGCACCCCGATTGGGTCACTTTCGTCCCGAAGAGAAAGTGGGGTTTTGTGGACTTCGGCAAGCCAGAGGTACAGGACTACTTCTGTAAAATCCTCGATCGCTATATCAGGGAACTGGGGGCGCGCTACATTCGCTGGGATCACAACAGCGAGGTCCCTTCCTCGTTCTGGGCTGTGCGGGACGCCCCCGATCGCCGGGGAATCAGCGAGATTCGCCATCTGGAAGGAATGCACCGGGTCGAGGATTGGATTCGCAAGAACCATCCCGACGTGATCCTCGAAAGTTGCGCCGGCGGTGGGCAGCGAATTGATCTCGCGACTCTTCAGCGGCGGCACACGATCTGGATCAGCGACCAGACAATGGACCCGCAAATCGTGCGGTTCCATCTTGAGGGGCTAAACCATTTCGTCCCCGGCAGCAGACAGGGCGTGGCATTCGCGGCGATGAGAAACACCTTGCGTCAGCCGGGGTTCACTTTCCCAGATATTGCCTCACTACTGTCCGGTTATAAGTCGAACAACATCAACTGGTTACCAGAACCACCTGTTTGGTTTTTGTAAATCTCTTCAGAAAACGCCTCTAAGATGGAGGTTTTCTCGAAAAGCGTCACGCTCAAAATCTGTAGAATTGTGTAAAGGCTTTGCTTCAGACCGAGCCGTTTCTTGACAATGGCCACAAGCACGTACGCGGATACGGCAATCCAGATTTGGGTTTTTACAGCGTTCTGGGAGGTGCCGTAGAAAGCCTTGATTCTCAGGTGTTGCTTGATCCACTTGAAGAACAGCTCTACCCGCCACCGCGCCTTGTACAACTGGGCAATGGTGAGAGAGGGAAGCACGAAGTTGTTGGTGAGGAAGATGAAGCTCTTGTGGGTGTCGCGGTCCTGATAGCGGATGCGCCGGAGTGGTTGCGGGTAGTCTCTGGCTGTATCGATGCCCGTAAGGAAAATAGTCTGATCGCATCGTAACCCGGTTGACTTGTCTACGGGGCGAGAGTATCGCCTTTTGCAGCGAAGACGCCGCTTCGCACGCGTCACGAAGAAGGCCGGACTTTGATGAACCGCATAAAGCCGTGCGAAATCCAGATAGGCCCGATCCATCACATAGAAGGAACCGGGCTGCGGAATGAGCATGTCGAGGATATCGACATCGTGGAGCTTCCCGTCGGAGATATGGATGAATTCGGGGATACTCCCGCGCAGATTCAGGAGTACGTGCAGTTTGATGGCGCCCTTCGTCCGACGAAATCTCGCCCAGGGAAAGAGGGAGAGACACAGGTCGATGGTGGTGGAGTCGAGCGCATACACCGCTCCCTCCAACTCCGTGCCGAAGTCTTCGTTTGCATACAGACCCTTGGCGGTAGCGATGAGAACCTTCGCAAAGTCGGCGTAGATGCGCCAGTCGCGATTTTCGTTCGCGTCGGCCAGCGTGCTCCGCGAGACCGGCGCGCGCAATCCCATGTGGTAAAGCTTCGGCTGCATCGCCCTCAGGCAGGCCTCGATGTCTCGCAGGCTCTCCCGATAGGTGAGCTGAGCAAAAGCCATGCAGAGAAACTGATCCAGGCAGGAAAACTTGCGTATCTTGTAGTGACCACGGTAGCGAGCCACGCACCTGTGGAAGTCCCGCAGAGGCAGGAAATCCATGAGTTGAGAAAAAACAGTCCGTCCCGTATTCATTGGCCCTCCCTCCCATAGAAAGGAAATAGCCAAAGCGTACGGGCAAAATGAAATCGATTCCACTCAGTTTTTCGTGTAACATCTTACTCTATAGTATGTTGCGAGAAGAACGAAATCTAACAACCGGACAGTACTGGGCGATTTCTTAGGAAAATCAGCGGTGCTGCCGAATGCGGATGGTTTTGGCGACAGTGGGGTATCCGTTGGATGGGACGATAATTGGGTTGGCGGTGTTGGCGGTGGAAATAGTAACGGCGACGCCCTGGATGGCCTGTGGGTGCAGAACGTCTGGCCAAATGCGGGGTGGTGGGATTTAGGCGCCTTTACGAGCAAGATAGCTGTCTTCACAAGCCAGGACCATGGTCCCTATGTCGCGGAAGGACTTGAGTACCGGGTTTATGGCGCGGGCACCCTTTGGGATGACACATCGCTCGGCGCCCAGGCCACGATGACCGACGTTTACCTGGACGGCTGGCGGCCGTTCAATCCTCTCGAGGATGCAAATCAGAACCGCTGGTCCAGCGATGACATCACGGGCGTTCTGGACCTCGGCGCGGCGTACAGGTACGTGAAGATTGCGGCTTGGTCTCCGGAGAACCTCCTCAATGAGCCAGAGATTGACGCCGTCGCGGGAGTGGCGCCCGTCCCGGAGGCGAGCACGTTCATGCTGTTCGGGTCGGGACTGCCCGGACTGGCATGGTGGGTTCGCTCTCGCCGGAGAAAGGCGAAGGCGTAAGACGACAAGAACTCGATAGCTGCGGCCCGGGGATTGTCCTCGGACCGCCAGAGCAGTACTACGCATAGCCCCTCTTCGCTCTTGAGGCGAAAAGGGGCTATTCCTTGCGCAGGGTGAACGCCATCCCCCCGGCACGGATGTGCCCGGTCTGCTCCATCTCGTTCTCGGTGCGGCGGCACCGTGGGGGCCGAGGGTTCCAATGATCGAGCAGGAGCTTCTGCGGCTCGTATTCTTCTCGCACGCGACCAAAAGAACTCCTCTTCGGAAAGCGTTCGGGTGGCGTCAGACTCAGCAGGTTACCCCTTTCACCATGCTACTTGTTCATTCGACCGGTGCGCACGAGACGAAGCGATATGTCTTCGTCATAGGGCGGCGAAGATAGCGTGAGGTTGCCGCCGGGATGATTGACGGCGTCGCGCTTGTCGAGATTTCCTGTCAGGGGATTTAGCCACTCCGCACGGTATTCCCCCGCCGGAACATCGAGTGCAAGCTCGACTCGCTTTCCGCCAAAGACGTAAACGGCGTATTGCCTGCCGGGCTCGACGAGGGCGTGCGGCCTCGCCTCGGCGGGGGACTTGCTCTTGATGATGGAATTGTCGGGCTTCATGCGCACAAAATCGAACGTGTGAATGAAGTCCTTCAGGATTTTGATTTGACGGCGAAAGGTCGCGTTGCCGCCCCCGGGCTGCCTGTCCGGATAGACGAACGTTCCGTCTTCGTGACCGACGGTGAATGAATAGTCGAGGTTGTTGTACAGCCCGCCGCCCGCCAGAATGAACTCCCAGCCCTCCATTCGATAATGCGTGTTGGCGGTCCCTTTGAAGCCGGTCTCGTTGTCTCCGATGACCTTGTTAAGCCCGTAGTTCATCGCCACCGTTTCGGGGGGACTGGCGTAATGGAAGTTGAAAATCGAGACAGCCGGATGCGGGTTCTCGACTTTGGCTTTCCCGTTGGCGATGTTCTGGGAGATGAGATGCTTGTGGGGCAAGGACTTCTCGGCATCCACGACCACGTCGGCGATGCGGCGCTGCCATTCGAGCGTCACGCCGCCGAAGTACGGCTCGTTGCAGATTTCATAATAGACGTTGTCGAAATCCTTGAGCTCAGCCACGATCTTGCGGACCATGGCTTCATGCACCGGGAGAAGCCCGCCATGTTTGTCGAGCGTATAGACGTCGGTGCGCGGGACGTTGCCCACACCATTGATGTTGTTGATGGCGTTCTGGGGACTCAACCGCCATTGCGAGTCCTCATAGAAGGGACAGAAGAGGTTGACCTCGACGATGACACCTCGTTTACTCGCCTGGGCGACGAAGTCCTTCAAACGCGCGAAGTAAACGTCATCCCACTTCTTGAGGTCGAATTTGTTGCCGCCGTTGGGGTCGCCGGGTGCGTCGCTTCTCGCCCAGGGACAGATAAATCGGTTCGGCGCGGGGGCAAGGGTGTTTCGCGCGATATTGAACGCTCCCTGCGGCTCGACGTAGGAACCGGTGAACGTGCGGGTCAGGTTTAGACTATCCGCCTGAAGCGTGTCGAGGTACTTCACGTAGTTGAAATCGAGGTTCAGCACTGCACCGTAATGCTCTCCCGACGTGATAAGGACTGTCGGCTTGCCGCGGAACAGGAAATAGTGCGGGTTTTCGGGATGGAGTGCGATGGGGTTCGTTGGCTGCTCAGAGCGGGTCTGGCGGGTCGCCAGCAACGGGATAGTCATGAGTGCTGCCTTTACAATGATCAGGTTGAACGATTGGTTTCTCATATCATCGCTCCTTATGTTGGTTTGCTGTGTAATCATACCATTCTCATCGGCATTGGGCAAAGACGAGCGCGAGACGCGTTTCGGGCAACGAGATTCCTTGAAAGAGAAGTCGGCTCTTGTGATATAAGAAGGACAAAAGGCCCGGGCACGTAATCCGAACAATTCATCTGGTCAGAGGCGACCATGAGAGCAAAAGGAATGGCGGCTGTTGCGTTCTTCTGTGCTGTTTGCAGCGCTGTCCTCTCGGAATCGGGCGCGGCGCCCTTGACCGCAAGCGACCCGCTTGAGGAATATAACGTCGTGTGGGAGACGCCGAGCGTCAACTCCTCCGGCTCAATGCCGATCGGTAATGGAGACATCGGGCTCAATGTGTGGGTCGAGGAAAACGGCGACTTGCTGCTCTATATAGGCAAGACAGACGCCTGGAGCGAGAACGTACGGCTGCTCAAGCTCGGTCGTGTCCGAGTCAAGCTGTCGCCGAATCCGTTTTTGAAGGGACTGCCGTTCCACCAGGTTTTGAAACTGAAGCAGGGCGAGATCGAAATCTGCGCTGGCGAGCAGGGTTCTCAAGTCGTGACCAGAATCTGGGTGGACGCCAATCATCCGGTGATTCGAGTTGAGACCGAAGGGCAAAGGGAGTTCGAGATTCGGGTTAGCCTTGAGTTGTGGCGAGACAAGGAAAGGACGCTGGAAGGGAAAGAACTCTTTAGCGCATACGGGATGGGCGGGGGACCACATCCTGTGATCGTGTATCCCGACACCGTCGTCGAGGAAAAGAGCAATCGTATTGTTTGGTTCCACCGGAACAAGAAATCCATTTGGCCTTTGACCATGAAGCTCCAGGGACTGGAAAGCCTGATGCCGCGGCTTTCTGATCCGCTCCTGAATCGGACATTTGGCGGAGCGATCAGGGGAGCTGGGCTGGTTAAGGAGAATGCGAGGACGTTCAAGTCGGAGAAACCCGGGCGGCGATTCGCCGTCTCGATTTACGCGGTCACGGCGCAGACCGCCACGGCGGAAGACTGGATTCAGCGACTCGACCGAATCGTCGCGCAAATTGAAGGGTTGGACCTCGAAGGGTGTCGGCGAGCGCATCGGAAATGGTGGGACGAATTCTGGAATCGGAGTTGGATTCGCGTTTTCGGAGGAACTCCCGCCGTGCAAATGAGCACGAATGACCTGCCCCTGCGTGTCGGCGCGGACAGCGACGGGAATAACCAGTTTATTGGAAAGATGAGCCGTGCGCGAGTCTTTAACCGCGCCTTGAAACCAGAGGAAATAAAGACGCTGGCGGATAGCAGGGAAGCGGGACTCACCAATGAGCCGAGCCTCGTCGGTGATTGGAAGTTCTCTAATCCGCAAAACGGCGTCTTTCGCAACGCGGCCGGTGACTACTTACCGGCAAGGATAGTCGGCAGGGTCGAGATGGTGGAAGATGCAGAAGGTCGGTGCGCTCGTTTTCTCGGCAGCGGTTGGATTGAGGTTTCAAGCGACCCGCGACTCAAGTTGACAAAGGCATGCACGCTCGACGCCCGGGTCTGTCCGGAGAAGTTGCCGTCTGGGGGCGGGCGGATCATGGATAAGTCTCAGGCCGGGACCTCCAACGGCTATCTGCTCGACACATATCCCGGCAACTCGCTCCGCTTGATCGTCGAGGCGGGCACACTCATGCACGACGCGATGCCTCCTTCGGGTAGGTGGTCTCACGTGGCGGCAACATTCGACTCCGAAGGCGGCAAGCAGAGGCTGTACGTCAACGGCAAGCTGGTCGGCTCGAAGGATGCAACGGGGAGGGCGTTTCAGGTTTCGCAGGGATACGCCCTTCAACGGTTCATCAACGCCTGCGGGGGACGAGGCGCCTTCCCCATCAAATTCAACGGCTCGATTTTCACGGTTGATTCGCGCGAGCCGGGAGAAGAGTACGATGCGGATTATCGTCGCTGGGGCGGGCCGTATTGGTTTCAGAACACGCGGCTCGCTTACTGGGCGATGCTCCGAGCGGGCGATTTCGACCTGATGCAACCGCTCTTTCGCATGTACCTCGACGTGCTGCCGTTGGCGGAGGCTCGGACTCGAGTTTACTTTGGACATCAAGGAGCATTCTTTCCGGAGACCATGTATTTCTGGGGCGCCTATGCGAACGAGAATTACGGCTGGGATCGAGAAGGGAAAGCTCCTTCGCACGTGGACAACACCTACATTCGGTACTATTGGTCGGGCGGGCATGAGCTGACCGCGATGATGCTCGACCACTACTCTTACACTCAGGACAGAGGTTTCCTCGACGAGACGCTGTTGCCTCTCGGTGGGTCAATCGCCCGCTTCTATGATTTGCATTATCCCAGAGACGAGAACGGCAAGATTCGGTTTGAGCCGGCACAGTCGCTGGAGACATGGCAGGAGGCGACCAACCCGCTGCCGGAAATCGCTGGCTTGCGATTCGTCCTTGACGGTCTGCTCTCTTTGCCGCCCGACGCAATTGGCGAGGACCGACGAAAGTCCTGGGAGCGACTCCTCGGAGAACTTTCTTGGATTCCGACAAGAACAGAAGACGGCAAAGCGTTCCTGCTGCCAGCAGAGAAATTCGGCGACTTGAAAAACATGGAGAACCCGGAGCTGTACGCGATTTTCCCGTACAGGCTTTATGGCATCGGCAAGCCAGGTCTGGAAGTCGCGCGGCTGACGTTCGAGAGACGCCGGTTCAGGCTGACAGGCGGGTGGACTCAGGACGCGATTCAGGCCGCTTTCTTGGGCCTGACGGAAGTCGCCAGCAAGCTCACTGCGGGCAACTTTTCGAGCCATCATGCGGGTAGCCGTTTTCCCGGATTTTGGGGTCCGAATTTCGATTGGGTTCCCGACCAGGACCACGGGAGCGTTGCCATGATCGCGCTTCAAACCATGCTCGTTCAAACGGAGGACGAGAAGATTATCCTGTTTCCCGCATGGCCGAAGGGATGGGATGTGGAATTTAAGCTGCGGGCTCCATTCAGTACGACCGTCGAGGGAGTGTATCGTGGTGGAAAGCTCGAGCGGCTCAAAGTTACGCCCGAAAGCAGGAGGGGAGATGTGGTGACGATGAACTCGGAGTGATTCCACCGGCCTGAAGGGAGCGGAACCCATTCACCATGGACACGCAGCTCGGCTCGAAGAGCGAGGGCTCGAGCGGGAAGACGATGTTGTTCGGCATTCCGATATTCACAAGCCCTATGTCCGGAACATCGAAATGCAAGCCGTCGTCGGACTCGGCATAGCACATCACCGCCTACGTGAATCCCCGATACTTAGATTCTGTATTTGTCGGTGTCCTGCAAAACCGTGTTGTAGAGCGCGAAATCCAAGTGATTGCCGGGCAGCGGGAATCTACTGCTGAGCGCCGATTTCTCGTCGCGAACCGAAGACTTCACGGTTGGCGTTACACACCTTTTCGAGGCGGCCGCCACCGTCAATGAACGACTTCTTCTGCATGCCGACGTCAAGTGGTGCGGGCGGTAAATAGCCCTTTTCTGACAGCGATCCAGTACGCAGCCGCGGCATCGAAATTATGCAACCGGCTCTTTGCCACTGTCTCGCTGCAACGCTGCTTGAGCAAAGTTCCAAGGTGTTGCTCTCGCGGGCAATCTACATATCCGATGAGGGGGAGCTTATACGCGAGCAACATGACGTAAAGCCCGGCTGTTCCGCCAAAGCCCGGCTCGGCTTCTGCGAGCTTCGCGTTGACCTGCATGGCTTCCAGGTAGCAAGCCTTCAGGGTTACGTCCTTCTCAAGCTCGAAGAGGGGAACAAGGGAAACTTGCGTTTGGAGAACGGCTCCAAAGCTCTGACGAGACCAGGTCCGCGTGTAAGGCCACATCACCTGCTCGGGATCGAGAACGCTTTTCAGTCGAGCGTATCCATTTTCGGCAACCTTGTTGCGGTATATATCGAGCCACCGTTTGTCGCCAGTTATGTCGTAGCCGACGAGATATACTTCAAGCAAACGAGAGGATCGGTCGGAGCGGGTGACCCCGATGTCGCTGACGCGCGCGGGGGCGCCGTGGGTGTTCCGGATATCAAACCCGTCTTCTTCAATCCGAGCACAGATGTCATGCATAATCTGCTTGATGTCTCGCTTCTCAGCGTGGGAAGAAAGCTCGGAACGGTGATATTTCCAAAGACCATAGACGTACCAGGTGTATTGGTCCACCGACGAATTCAGTGGGTGACTGACTCCATCGGCAGGATGGACGCCGCGAGCGATGAACCCCTTTCTCGGCGGCACTTCGTATAGCGTCCTTGCTCCCCGGAAAATCTTCGGCGCCTGGCTGACGCATTCCGGCGAATGCATCGCGTCATACCAGTCAGCGAGAGCAGCGACATACGCGCCCGCGCGAATCGCGCAATCGTCCGGATTGGCACGAACAGGATTTGACGCCTCTTTGCTCCTGACCTGTTCGGGGCTCTCAAAATCGGCCTTCTCCCAGCAGTCGTCCGCATCCCAGTCAATGTTGTTGTAAATCAAGCACGTCTTCGGATGGGTCATCCGTTCGCCGACATACCGGTGTATGTCCAGGACTTTGTGAAGAAGCTGCTCCTCGTTCGCGCTCGCATCCATTTGCCTATCGGATGATGGTTGGTCTGATGGGCAAGGCAACACCGCGTTTGTCGCCGTCGTCGCTGCACGAAGCCCGAATACCCCCATCGCCACGGTTCTGATAAAGTGTCTTCGGATCATTAGGTGCCTCGCCATCGTAAGCTCCCTCCTTGCTCGACCGCCGGGGTAAGGCCGTTGCAGGCCAGTCCACACGCTCTCGGAGACATGCTCCTGTTCTCACGCGAGAGCCGCTCGTTACTCGCGTGCCGGGAGAGCCGCCCGGTACTCGTCCTTGTATAGTCCAATCTTCTCTACGGGAATGCGCTTGAAACCGAGCTTGTAAGCGGGCGAACCATCGCTGAGTTGGAAGTCCAACGTTTCGGGTGCGACAAAGCCCGGGTTGCCCTCGATAAAGTTGTCCTTGACTTCCACTATCTTCTGGGTCAATCCGTTCAGCAGGTCAAGCCACCTGCCTCCGACGGAGATGTTGCGCAGGATTTGGTTACCTTTGGGGACGGCGGGCTCGTCATCGAGCAGCGAGACCAGCTCCGGGTAACGGACACTGTATGGCGGCTGGGTGTGGTTCACAGCTTTTAGCCTGTCCATCAAGGTGCTATCTCTCCCATCGAACCAGAACTTCGCCCACCCCAGACCCCTTGCGTCCACGTGCACAGCGGGGGTGCAATCTACAAAGACATTGTTCTCGACCATATTGTCGCGCCCGCCGCCGAGTAGGACTCCTCGCCCCGCTTTGTAGCAAACGTTGCCAAAGACTACGCTCCCGCTTGCACAATCGTCGAGATAGATAGCCTGGACATCTCCCTTGCCGAGCTGATGAAAGAAATTGTAGCGGACAACGTTGCCGCGCTCGGTGTAATCGCGTCCGAGATAGAACGCGCCCGCGTCGCTTGTCTCCATGCAAACGTGATGCATCTCATTGAATTCGATGATGTGGTCGTTGCCGCTCAGGAGAATGGCGCTGTGGGGAGCGTCGTGGATGAGATTGTGCGCGATTCGATTACCGACCCCTCCGATGAGGATTGCCGGGCGGTAGGTCCTCACCCACCGGCCATAATCGTGGATGTGGTTGTTGACGGCGAAATCGTTTGCGGGCGTCAGTGTGCGGCGGTCACCGCCGCTAAGGACGATCCCTCCGTCACCCGTGCTGTGAATCTCGCACGCAACGACACCATTCTCTGTCCCATCGTGGATGCTCACGCCGACGTTGCCGATATTCCGTATCGTGCAGTTAGCGACAAAATTGTGGTCGCCGCCCCGTATTTCTATGCCCGTTCCGCGTGCCATTTCGATTATTAGAGCGCGCAGGGTGATGTGGGAAGCTTGGTCAATGGATACCATTGGTTCTTCGAGCATGGACACGTAGGCACTGTCCGTGTCGGGCGGCGCTGGCGGCCAGAAATAGAGCATCCCCGTCTTCCGGTCGAGATACCACTCTCCTGGCTCATCAAGCTCCTCCAGGAGGTTCATCGCATAATATCTCTTCCCGACGGAATACCCATAGACCCCATGCGGCTCGTGCGTGGCGATCTCGCGCTTGCCAATGTCTATCGCCTTCACCTTTTCGTAGGATTCCGCCCAATCGTAGGTCCAGTATCCGTGAACCCAGACGTCCTCTGCGGCGAGCCAACGCTTCGGGCGGTCGCCTTCGTAGGAAAATTTCCCGCCCTGCTGGCCTCCGGGCGCCCCCGCGATTTTTGCCCAGCCATCGTTCGGCCACCGTGCCAACTGCATTGGCTCGTCCCGAAAGAATAGCTCCAGCCCTGCGGGATACATGGGGCGTCCAAAGCCGCGAGGCGTAAGTCTCCCGAAGTCCGTGATTCCCTGACCCTTGAGGTCAACCTGCAAAACTCTGTCTCGATAGGGCTGGTCAATTTGTTCGAGTACGCTTGAGTTCTCAATCTGCGTAAATCCGGCGACTCCCCTACCTCCGACCAGCCGGACTTCCTCGCCGTCCGACGCCCGATAGACGACGGGCGATCCTTCAGCGCCCGAATCGCTCCTGGTTAACCTGAAGGTCTTCGAGATGGTGTATCTTCCTCGACGCAACCAAACCGTGACGCCACCGCGCGGCGTCTGCCCTGCTTCCTTGATTGCGCGAATGGCATCCCGCGCTCGTTCCAGCGTGGCGAAAGGCTTCTCTTTCGTCCCCTCGTTCCGGTCGTTCCCGGTTGGAGCGACGTAGAAATCCCCGCACGCTGAAGGTCCAAGGGAGGACGCGCACAAGACCATCGCAGGAAGAATGAGCTTCATCATAGAAATCAAGCCTCTGACGACTGCAGCGTTATTGCGACTTTCAAATCTCTCAGGGGGTGCGGCTGTAATTTCATGGGTTGCTTTGCATGAATGCTCTGGTCGAGAAGCCCGGCTGGAAGCTGGCTGCGGGGGAGAGGGTCCGGCGGGAGCCCGAGCACGGGCTGAAGCCCGTGGCTACCCGAGGTGCTGGTTGGAAGCCAGCACAGGGTGCCGCCGCGAGAAGGGAGCGGACTGGCCCCCTTTCTCTTGGCGGTCGAGGTCGCCGACACATGAAGGATCAGATGCCTCTCTTGAACCCACCGAAACACAGCCACACCCCTTATTCGGGCAGCCGCGCTGCCTTGTAATGACTGGCTGCTTCCTCCGCCGACAACGCCCGGCTGTAAATGGCAACCTCGTCAATCTTGCCTTCAAAGTTGGCGAAGTCGTCGCTTCGCCCTCCGATGAAAACTTGTCGGGTGCCCGACGGGAATCCGGTGTCCGCTTCGCCGGAGATTTCAGGTACGGTTCCTCCATTGAGGTACACTGACACCTTCTTGCCGTTCCGGACGAGAACGACATGGTTCCAGGTCCTCAACGGAATTTCGGTCCTCCCGGAAAGGACTTGATTCAGGGCGTTGCCATTGAAGAAGAACAGCCTGCCCCCCGCAACGTCTTGACCGCCGATGCCGAGGTGGTCGCCGGGCGCACCATCAGCACCCTCCGCTCCGCGTGAGAACAGGTAGCCTGTCACAGGTCTCGCATCGGTTGGAAGAACGTTGTAGAACCACATTTCCATGCTGTATGTCTCGCCCAGGTTTTTGACTGCGGCTTTCACCCGACCGCCTGCGAAGTGGGGAGCACGGTTGATTTGCCCATCGCCGCAGAAGCTTCCCGACGGGGGTCCGTCCAAGAAAAAGGCAACACCGGCTTCATATTCCCCATGGTTACCCTTTCCCGCTGCATCGGCAGCTTTAGGTCCGCAGAACTCGCCCAGGCGCCAATAGGACAAAGGTTTCGACGGGAGAATTGCCTCCGCGTACGGGCCGTGCTTCTCGATGACAGGACGCCGGGGCTGTCCCGAAATTTCCTCCAGCAATCCGAGAGCGGTCTCGACGATTTTCGGCTCGGCATTAACCTCCAGGCAGGCAGTACGTGCCTCCCAGGTGGTGTAGCCGCCGAGCTTGTGTTGTTCCGGTGGAGGAATGTAGCCGTCTGCTCCGTTTGCCAACTCGATATTGAATGTCGGAACAAACGGACTCTGCGCTTTGATTTTGAGGCCCGTAATTCCGAATACCTCGCAGGGGAGTGCAACGATTGCCAGGTCGCCGATTCGGAGAGCCTGGATTTTCAGCTCGCGTGTTGGCTGCTCGACGAGGAAGAGCTGTTCGCGCGCGTAAATCTCTTCGAGGGTGGTCGGCTTTTTTCCACCCATCCCGGCGACGACGTTTCTTGCCCAAGCAAGGCGTGCCTCGTCGGGAAGCCGGACGTCGAGGGTGAGCTTGTTCTCGCGCATGAGCAGCGGCGCCCAATTGCGGTATTCGATTTTCTTGTAGCTCTCGAAAGCGATTTGGGCGATGGCATCGGCGAAGGAGTTTATGTCGTGCGGTGTCTGCTGCTGGCTGTAGTCCATCCACTGCAAGTCGCCGCTGGTGCCCTGGGACAGGATTGCCACAAAAGGCGGGTCGAGGTTCTCGGCGCCGGTTTGCTTCCTGAACTTCTCGGCAAACAGCCCAAAGTAGTCCGCGGAAATGGGAGGCGAGCCAAAGTAGTGCATCGAGTAATTCGCCAGGAGCGCGATCGGTTTGCCGTCGGGGGACTGAACGGACAATATCGAGAGATCAGGGTCCACCGGGCCCGCGGGTCCGACGAAATCAGGGTTCCGGTGTCCCGGGTGCATCATGGCTCGGACGCTCCGGCGGCCAAATGGGTCGGTTCGCAGTTTGTCCGGGCGGAGAATCCACCGGCGGCAATGCGTGTGCTCGAAATCTTTGGCCAGCGCCCAGCCGATTTTCGCCGGGCGAAGGTTTTTCACGGCGAGTTCGATCCCTTCGGCAATTCTGGGAGGAAGGAAGCGAACATAGTCCGGGTCAGCGTCGCTGCCCAGGGCGCCCATAACCGACGGCGCTAAGTGCGTGTGCGTCGCCGAAATCAACATCCGATCAGCGGGAATCCCGGTCGCCTCGGAGGCAAGCCGCTTTGCCTCGTCCAAAAGCTCTCGCGGCATCAAGCAGTTGTCAACGACGGCGACAGCTATGCGCGTGGTTCCATCATCAAGCACCAGGCAGCGGGCGTGGAGAGGGTCGTGGGGCCGATCGGCGGTTTGCTCCTGAAACATCCCGTTTACAATCACGGGAAACTTCGTCGGCGTGATGTCAATAACAGAGGCGCCGGCGCGAAACACCTTCTGCGGTGTCGGCTGACCCGTCGCGTCCGCACGGGACCCGGTCATCGCCGGGCCGAACGGCACTATCAGACATGCAGCCAGGGCTGCGGTCATTCTCAAGCGATGAATGAAGGCACACATGTTAGTCCTCGCATTCCAAACAGGTTACAAAGCCTACGCTTGCGCGCCTCAATGCTGGCTCAGGTCTTCAGCCTGCCT
The DNA here is from genome assembly GCA_964516325.1 of uncultured Verrucomicrobiota bacterium. Classification (GTDB taxonomy): domain Bacteria; phylum Auribacterota; class JABMQX01; order JABMQX01; family JABMQX01; genus CAZFAP01. Next base: position 9,285 of record CAZFAP010000055.1, on the reverse strand, counting down.
CGCAGCCGGGCATGGCGGGCCTGCGAAACTCGCGGAGATGTTCGTCGCACACCGCGCGACTCCGCTCGCAGCGCCCGCAGGGGCGCTGGGATCGCCAGAGATGCCCTGTCATAATACTGGAATCTCTCGGCAAATTCATGGGCTTTCTATGAGGGTTTATTGTGCGGGAAGCGCCCTGCTGGGAGGATGGCGGCGTGTCTGGGAACTTTCGCATGCTTGACAAGTATTTCCTTTGCGTGGAGAGAGAAATCGGGTAAACTTCATTTTGAGGCAGGTTTTTGGAGCATGATGTCCGTTTCTCCACGTCATGCCCATCGCCCTGCATCGGCGGGAACGGCAGCGACTCCATGCGTTTTCTGTCAAGCTCTTGTCTTAGCTCAGGATGCTGAGCAGCAGAAGGGACACAACTCGGGGTCAGCCGGATAGGCTGCACGACGGGGCGAAAGAAGGTGCTGTGCAATGACAACGATTGAAAGCCAACCAGAAGGAGCAGCTTCAGTAATTCGGGTAGGGACGGCAGGCTGGTCCTATGAGGACTGGGAGGGGGTCGTGTACCCATCCCCTCCTCCTCCGCGCTTTGATCGGTTGGCATACATGAGCCAATATTTCGATGTGCTGGAGATAAACAACACGTTCTATCACCCTCCGTTGCCTCAGAACTCCGAGAGCTGGGTTCGCAGGGTCTCCGACAACAAAAGATTCATGTTCACCGTGAAACTGCACAAGAAATTTACGCACGAGAGGGCGGGCGTAACTGTCGAGGATGAAGTCATCTTCAAAAAGGGCATCGAGCCAATTTACGAAAGCGGGCGACTGGGGTGCATCCTGATGCAGTTTCCGTGGTCATTCAAGTATCTCCCGTCGAGCAGGAGATACCTTGCCGAGCTCGTCGAGAAGTTCAGAGATTATCCTCTTGCGCTGGAGGTAAGGAACGCCGCCTGGGACAACGATGAGCTGTATTCGTTTCTGGAGGAAAAGGGTGTGGGCTTTTGCAATATAGACCAGCCTCGACTGCGGGGGCAGATAAGACCGACGGAGCGTGCGACCAGCCCTGTCGGGTATGTGCGGCTCCATGGACGGAATCTCGAAAACTGGTTCAAAGAGGATGCCGGAAGGGACGAAAGGTACAACTACCTGTACAACATGGACGAGCTTGACCCATGGGTAAAGCGCGTGAAGGCGATCGCGGACCAGGCGGAAAATACCTACGTCGTGACCAACAACCATTACCGAGGACAGGCGGTCGTCAATGCCCTTCAGCTTCAGTTCCTTCTGAGAGGGGGAAAGGTTCCAACGCCCGATAGCCTTCAAGCCGTATATCCGGAGTTGAAGAAGGTCTCGACGACAGCACCGACGCAGGAGACACTTTTCTGACTCTACTCTTGAAGACGGGTCCGAATAGGAAAAGGAAGAACGTGATGACTCGGCTCGACGAAGTGGCTCTCAGGCGGAATATTGTTCGGGATTTCATGGCGAGGCACGGTCTCGATGCCATAACTCTGGAGAATCAAAACAGTTTCGCCTGGTACACGGCAGGGGGCGACAATCATGTGGGGATAGCTACGGAGCGCGGCGCGGCAGTGCTCGTCATCATGCGCGATGGCGACTTCGTTGTTACGAGCAACATAGAAGCCCCGCGCATCATGGCGGAGGAGATTCCCGACTTGGGGATCGAGCCTGTTGAAGTCTCCTGGCTGGAGCGCGATGGCGTGGCGAAGGCGGTGAACCGTCTTATCGGCAAAGGCAAAGCGGCTTCCGACACTGCATTTGGCGGGACGACGAGGATGCCTGATCAGCTTGCAGAGCTGCGGTTCTCGCTGACCGAGGGGGAGATTGATCGGTATCGGAGAGTTGGGAAAGACACCGAAGAGGGGGTCCGAATTGTCTGCAAGAAGGTGAAGTCGGGGATGACCGAGAATGCCATTGCCGGAATGGCGGCGGAGGAACTCTATTCGAGGGGAGTGACGCCGGTGGTCCTTCTGGTCGCAGCGGATGACCGAATTGAGAAGTATCGGCATCCGATAAACACCGATAAGAAAGTGAACAAGTACGCAATGGTGGTGTGCTGCGGGAGGAGATGGGGATTGATTATCTCCTGCACTCGCATTGTCCATTTTGGGCAGCTTCCCGTGGAACTGCGTCGGAAGCACGACGCCGTGTTGAAAGTGGACGCGGCTCTCAATCTTTCCACAGTTGCGGGAAAGGAGATTGGTTCTGTGTTGAGAGCGGGAATTAAGACCTACGACGAAGTGGGGTTTCCCGACGAGTGGAAAAAGCATCATCAGGGCGGGCCAACCGGATACGCGTCGAGGGAATTTCGAGCTATGCCGGACGAAAAGAGAAAGGTGGTGCGAAACCAGGCTTTCGCATGGAATCCCTCCATTGCTGGCACGAAGTCCGAGGATACGATTCTGGTCAAAGACGACGGGATCGAGTTCCTATCTCTTTCTTCCGATTGGCCCATGGTGGAGGTCGAATATCGGGGAAAGGTGTTGGAGCGGGAAGACATTCTGGTCGTCTGACACCTGCTCAGCGGGTGAAACGCGCGATCACCTCGAAGGGGTTCCGGAAAGCAATCGCTCTATTGCTGAGAGAATTCTCGCTTTATCGAAGGGCTTTGGAATGACGAGGGAGGCGCCGCTCTGTTCGATCTGTCCCTGGTCCAGTTGAACGCCCCACGCCGTGATAAGTATGATTTTGGCGCTGGGGTCGTAAGCCCGGATGGCCTTCGAGACTTCCCATCCGGAGATGCCCGGCATGCCAATGTCCGTGATCACAACATCGAACTCTGACTCTCGATACCTCCTTATTCCTTCCTGTCCGTCAGCCACCGACATCACTTGGTGGGATGCGCTTTCGAGCATCTGACTCAGCGTCCGGGTTACCTCGATGTTGTCGTCAACGATCAGGATTGTCGCTTTTCGTGTCAGAATCGGTTGGGTGCCTTCCCGAACTTCGCTGGCGGATACATCAATCGGAAAGAGCAGCGTGGCGGTGGTCCCCTTGTTGGGCTGGCTGGCAATCTCAATCTGCCCGCCATGCCTTTTCACTGTTCCATAGACGAGACTTAGTCCGAGCCCCATTCCGTCTGGCTTCGTGGTGAAAAAGGGTTGGAAGACCTTCTCTTGAACCTCCGGCGGCATGCCAACACCGGTGTCTCTTATTTCGATGAACACATGGTTGCCGCGAACGCCCGTCGCGACAGTGAGCGTTCCGCCCTGGGGCATCGCCTCGATGGCGTTGAAAACGACGTTCGTGAGGGCTTCTCTGAGTTCGCCGCCATTACCGGAAATGGATTCCGCGTTCTGGAGTTTTCTGACGACGTCCACGTGCACGCCCGCGAGTTCCGCCAGCTCCTTACGGCGAGGTTCGATGGTTTCGAGAACCTGGGTGACGATTTCGTTGGCGTCAACTCGGGAGTATGGCCTCTGAGTTATCGCTCTGGAGAACTGCTGCATTCTCCTGACGGTATTGGCGGCATCTCTTGAGGCGCTCTCGATAGATTTCAGCCCCTTGAGAATTTGCTTATTGTTCGTCACGGTCATAAGGTGCTGGGCGCGGCCAAGGATGATGGAAAGCGCATTATTGAAGTCGTGAGCCACCCCTGCCGACAGCTCCCCGATAGCACGGTATTTCTCGGCTTTGACCATCGCGTCCTGCGCCTTCTTCAGGTCGGCATAAGCGGTCTGAAGAGCCGTGTAGAGGCTCGCGTTTTTGACCGAAAGGCTGGCGTGGGCCAGCAGGTCCGAGATGATGTGCAACTCGGTGTCCGCCATGGGACGGCGATTGTCTCGCCCGACGACGAGAAGGCCCGCGGAACCATCAAACGCCACGGGCATACACAGGCACGAGCGGACTCTGGCTTCAACAAAGGGCTTTCTGACCGGACAGTCTCTCTGGTCATCGGCTGAGCAGAAGCACGGCTGCCAGCTCTTGAGAAGCTCTTCGATGGGACTCCCGTCGGCGGAGAATGATGCTTCTTTCTCAAGACCGCGGATAGCGCCTGCGAACTTGACGGCCAGAAAAGAAAAGGAATGTGTTTCGGGACCATATCTCAGGACTGCACTGCAACAACACGGGACGATCTGCATGACCTGTCCCGGAAGGGCATCGAGAACGCCTGCCGGATTGAGCACCGAGCCGACGAGTCTGGTGGCGTTCACGAGTGCTCGCAGGCGGGACACATTTTCTTTTTGCCTTGCATACAGTTCCTCATTCTCGACGGCAACGGCTATTTGGCGGCCGAGGGACGACAACAGGTCCAAGTCGTGAGAATCGAACGGGGGACCATCGGCTTTGACGGCGGAGAGAGAGCCAATCATTTTCGTGCCGGGGCAGCAAAGAGGGACACCCATGAGTGAACCATTGTCCGGGGCACTCTTGAACCTTCGGAGGACATGGAGATCATCCCCGAGGGTCATGGTAAGAATTGGCTTCTGCTCTGCCCGGAGGCGGTCGGTTATTATCCCAACCACTTCGTGAAGACTCTCCTCACTCGTCAAATGTTGCGAGCCAACGGCACAGACTCTTTCGCTGCGGAACATGTCGCTCGGATCGAAGAGAGCGAGCGCGCCCACCTGACAACCGAACGCGGCTGTGACCTGTTCCACGACCTGCTGAAGTCTTTCGTCAATGGGGGTTGAGGAGCTCAGCGTGCGGCCGACGGCGTAAAGGGTTGACAGCTCTTTGTTCGTTCGGATGAGGTTCCGCTCGACTCGCTTTCTTTCCCGAACGTCAATTCCGATGAAAAGGTAGCCGGTCAGCTCTCCCTTTTCGTTTTGGAGGCTTGTAGCGAAGAGGATGACCTCTATTTTGTGTCCTTCCCGGGTGAGGAACTCGCTTTCGTGGTCTTCCACCTTTTCCCGCCAACCTATACGCTCGAGAATCTTGCGGAAGTCTTCCTCCCGCGCAAAGATTTTCCGTACGGGGACGCCAAGCATTTCCTCCGAAGAAACGCTCAGAAGCCTTTCCGCCCCTTCGTTAAACAGGGTGAAGTGGACATTTCTGTCGGCGGCCATGACGGCGACAATCGAATTAGTGACGAGATTGCTGAGATAGCGTTCCCTGGCGACGATTTCGTTTTCGAGGCTTTTCATCCTTGTGATGTCATCTATGACCAGCAAAACGTTGGCGGCCTTCCCGTCGCCCTTCAGTTCCGAGGCCAGAGGACACAGGTAAACGTCAAGGAAATGCTCGACCTGGTCATCGTCGGTATAAGAAGCCGCAGGGATTCGAATGGGGGCGGAGGTTTGAACTACTTCCTGCATTTTCCTCACAATGTCATAGTCGTACAGGAGAGACGGAGGCAGCGCATCGGAGAGGAAGGCCCCTTCCACTTTGTCGGGCACTCTGGGGAACGTTGAATAATAGTTGTTGTTGGCGGATAGAATCTTGAGATGCCGGTCAACGACGATAAGGGCGGAAGGAACAGCGGCGATGACCTTTTCACTAAAATCCTTCAACGCCCGCATTTGCTCGGCAGCTTCGGCAAGCCGGGCATTGCGCTCGTTCAGGTCATCGTTGAGGAGCTGAAGTTCCTCGTTCGCGGACTCGTACTCCTCGTTGCTCGTCTGCAACTCCTCATTGCTGATTCGGAGCTGTTCGTTGAGTTCTCGGATTTCCGCAGCTTTTCTTTCGAGGTCCGCCGTTTTCTGCTCGACGCGGATGCGGAGGGTCCTGTTCCAGACAAAGATGGCGATTAGAAGAACGATCAAGATTGCAGCGGAGAGCGCGATAACACTGACCAGCCCCCACGTCCTTATGTGAGCAACAAGGAACGTCTCAACTCGGTCCCTGGTTAGTATGAGAACGGACATGTGTCATCACCCTTCCTCTGAAAGGTCCTGAAAGTGCGGTCTACAACGATGAAGGAATTGCTGACCTCCTGCGACAGACTTTCCGATTTACCGAGAACAAGGTAACCGCCCGGTCGGACGGCATATCGCAGCCTCCTGAGCAGAATGGATTGGCCACCTTGGTCGAGATAGATAAGAACGTTTCTACACAAGAGCAGGTCAATATGCGAAATTGGGGGATTGGTAAGTAGATCGTGTCTCCCAAAACAAATCAGGTTCTTCAGGAAGTCCTTTACCCGATAGGACCCGTCGAACGAGAAATAACGCTCTCTGGCTAAATCGGGCACATCGTGGAGGGTTTCCGCGGAGTAGATGCCCGCGCGCGATTTCGTGAGCGACGAGGCGTCCACATCGGTAGCGAAAATGATGGCTTCCTCCCGATGGACGAGGCCTTTCAGCGATTCAAAAAGAAGAATAGCTACGGAGTAGGCTTCCTCGCCGGCGCCGCATCCCGCACACCAAACACGAATCGGCCACTCCCCGCTGACCTTTTTCTGACGAATGATTTCAGGAAGGATGGACTGCTTCAGCGTCTCGAAGAGCTTCTCGTCCCGGAAAAAAAGACCAAAGTCCACGGTTACATCGGAGATCAATGCTTGAAGTTCGCTCGCGTTGGCTTGTAGGAAGAGGGCATATTCGGAAAGGGTGGGGATGCCGCAGGCGTGCACTCGCCGATTCACGGACCTCTCGATGGACGACCTCTTGTAATGAGTCAGGTCAAGACCACCAAAGTCGTTGATGACTTTTAGGATTTCGTCCATGCGGTCGTCCCCCCTTCTGCATCGGCTGACAGCACAGAATGCACTCTGAATCTTGTACCAATCGTGCAGCGCGGCGTCAGGCCTGTCAAGCGGAATTTGGTGGGGGAAGGTAATCCCTCACTCTCGGGAGGGACTGACCGCAGAGAACGCAGATGCGCGCAGATGAGGTGCAGAAAGGTCTTGCGGCGTTCGGGAAACTGGGGTCATTCTCAGGTTGGCCCCGCAAGAATGAGGCGTACCGGGGGTATGCTGAGGGGGTCTTGTTCTCCGCGAACGAAAGGAGGGTCCGCCCAGCGCACAAGCTGGCGCTTATTTACTCAACGTATCGCGCAAACCACGTTCCCAGTCTGAAACGGAGCGTCCCTCACGGATTTGGTCAATCCCCGCTTTTTGGGCGACTTCCATGAAATTGTCGAGGAGCTTGAGTTTCTGAGTGTTGCCCCACCCGGGCTGCATGATGCGCACGTACCATATCGGGAGCCTCGCGACACGGACGCGATGACGGACTTCGTCGTCGTCCGCGAGCTTTTCCGCCTCATTGAAAAGCTCCTCCGCTTTGGCCAACAGGTCATCGGTGAGATAGGAGCTGGTGGGACTCGACCAGATGTGGACGTGGATGTCCTCGTCCTTGACCTTCTTATGGAGCAGCTCAATGTATTCAGCAATTGGCCTGGCTGCCTTCCCGTAGTAGCCCTCAAGGAACTCCTTTTTGAGTGAGTGAACATCGGCATCCGGATTCCAGAGGAGTTTGGCGAGGAGGTACGCTCGGAGCTCAGCCAACTCACCGCCGCCTCCCCCGCTGTAGTTTCCCTCCTCAAAGATCCCCTTCACGTTATGTTGGACAAAAAACGTGATGTTCGGTTTAAGGGCGTCGAGGTTCGGGAACGGCATGACGTAATTGCCGAAATTGGTCACGTAATCCCAGACGTAAAGCCGGGGCGCAATTCTGGACCATCCTATGATGTCGTCGCGGAAACTGGCGTTTTGCGGGCAGGTCTCCAGGGGATGCGAAAAGCAGCATTCGATGCTGCACAGGCGGATGATCACATTGGGACGCGGGCGGACGGTTTTCGGAGGCTTGCGGGTGTACTGGTATGCGAGCGTGTCAATCGCTTTGTCGGGATGGTCCCTTTCGATAGCTTCGGCGACCTTGTTGACGAAAGTCAGGACCGAACCCATGTGGCTTTCCTCACGGTCGTCTATTGCCTTGCACTCCGCGCATTCGCACCAACCCGCCCAGTCGTTCTGCGACACGGAATAGATAGTGGCTTCAGGGTCCTGGGCGATCCAACGTTTGACTCCCTCGACGACTATGCGGAGGACATCAGGATTCGTAAGGCAGAGCTGGGCGCCGTCTGTGGTCCGCTTCCCCTTGATGAGCGCGAAGTACTCTGGATGCTCGCTGAAGTACTTGCCGGGAGGAACGAGAGAGTAGAACGTGTGGACAAAATGGGAATAGCGGACTTTGCCGCCGTGTTTTTCCTGAAGCCGGGCGCTGTTGCTGTTTGCCTTATTGCGCGCCGCCCAATCGCCGTCAAAAGCGTCTGAATAGAAAGGCTCGCGATATTCGAGGACCGGCTTCTGCACGACGTTGATTGACGGGATTTCGATGACCTTTTGTTGTGGAATGCGGCTCACCCTGGAGGAGAACCACCGGCATTCGAGGTAATTCTCGAGGAAGGTATATACCGAGTAGAGCGTGCCCCGTTGTCTTCCGCCTGCGAGAATCAGGTGAGGGCCGCTCGTCCGGATGACGAAGCCTTCCTTGCCGAGAGAGCCAATATCCAAATCAGGTGCGATCTCCCGAAGCGCGGCGCCATCGCCAACGAGGACCATCATAGGCGCGCGTGTGGATGAAAGCGGCAACGTGGCTCCGGAAATCTCCCCCAGGAAACGCTGGAATTCCTGCGCGGCAAACTGTTCGGAAGATGAAGCGGTAGAATCCACGACGATGACGAGATCGCTCTTGCCGTCGCTGGCTATTCTCAAGGCGGGCAAAGCGACACGCGACAACCCGACGAGGACAATCATAACCAGCAGCCGAAGAGGGAAAAGTCGTACCCTTGTTGTCATGTCTGCCTCCGATTTCCCTTTGTCATGTTGAATTTTCCCAACGGGGCCCGCCAACGGACAAGATAACACGAGCATTCTCCAGAGGCAAGACCGAGATGCGAAAGGCGGTCGGCCCGAATCCGCAGGCCGCTCGAAGAAGATCGCGTTGGGCGACACCGTGGGCAGAACGACGGACCTCGTCACGGAACCGGCAGGGAGACCGGGTATTCCCGCACGGGCGCGGGAGAACCTTCAAGCCGACGCGTGACGCGGGGGTCGGGGGTTGTACAGGAACCGGAGACGATGTCAAAGGGTGTGGCTACTTTTCAGTGGCGGATTTGGGGATGTGGGGTAAGATATTTTTGCGGAGAAGCGAAGAGTTGGGCAGGGAAAGGAGCGGGAGGAGATGGATAAGGAGCGACTGAAGGAGGAGCTGCGCAAACACGCCTTGGAGATGGTGGAGACGGTGTGGGCGAGGATGCCCGACTCTCTGGGGGCTTTCCGGGAGGTGGAAAGACCGGTTGTGGAAGCGACGGGGGAGTTGCGGGGGAAGGTATTGCAGCGGAAGTTCACGCCAACGCAAGGGAGACGCGATGGGGATGGACGGGGCGTAATTC
>CAZFAP010000054.1:0-26435 GCA_964516325.1 uncultured Verrucomicrobiota bacterium | reverse complement strand
TGCACCAGGCGCGGATGTGGGCGAACGAGAGACTTCGCATGGAGGTTATACGCCGACTCTACCAGTTGCGCTTTCCCGGGAAGCTCGATCCAGCCTTGACCCTCCGCCAAATCCGCGGGATGGAGGGCATCCGCGTTCGGGAGGCTTACGGCAGAGCCGCCACCGAAACCGGTATCCCCTGGTCGGGACGAAGCTACCGTCGAGACAACTGGAGCAGCGGCGACCCGGTCAACCGAGCGCTGTCCACCGCCAACTCTTGCCTCTACGGCATCTGCCACGCCGCGGTTGTCTCGGCTGGCTTCTCGCCAGCGCTCGGGTTTATCCACACCGGGAAGATGCTGTCGTTCGTGTATGACGTCGCCGACCTCTACAAAACAGAGGTCACGGTCCCGGCAGCATTTCGCGCAGCCGCCGAAGGCAAGGATGAGTTGGAGCGACGGGTGCGCGTGACGTGCCGGGATGTGTTTGTCTCAACGCGTCTTCTGCAAAGAATCATCCCGGATATCCAGACGGCGCTGGGGATTCCGGAGCGAGGGGCGGAGCCGAACGGTGAACTGTTTGACGGGCAACCGGCCGCCCCGGGCTCCTTGTGGGACCCCGACGAGGGAAAGGTGGAAGGCGGGCGCATGCATGCTCCGGAGGCAGATGAAACGGAGGCTGACGATGGTTGTTTTGATTCTTGAGCGCGTGCCGCCGGCATTGCGAGGCGAATTGACGCGGTGGTTCCTGGAACCCAAGGCGGGCGTATTCGTGGGACGCGTTTCGGCCATGGTCCGGGACCGACTCTGGGAAAAGGCGTGCGGTCAGGCAAAGGAAGGCGGGTGTCTGATGATTCATACCAGCACCACGGAGCAGGGATTTCAGATGCGCAGTTGGGGCCGCACGGCGCGCTCCATCGAAGACTTCGAAGGGCTTTTTCTCGTCCGGATGCCCTGATTGCCTGTTTTTTTCAGTATTGTCCCCACGCGCGTGGGGGTGAACCGTTAAACCCGAAACACCGCAAACGGAGGGAAACATTGTCCCCACGCGCGTGGGGGTGAACCGTTGCAAAACAGGCAGCAATTGATGGGGCAATGATTGTCCCCACGCGCGTGGGGGTGAACCGGCTGGGGCAATCTTGGCGAGCGTAGCAGCGATATTGTCCCCACGCGCGTGGGGGTGAACCGTAAGCCGGATGCCTACGGCCCGCCTGATTCACATTGTCCCCACGCGCGTGGGGGTGAACCGCCAACAAATTGTTGTCCTGGACAATCCAGCCTATTGTCCCCACGCGCGTGGGGGTGAACCGTTCGTTACACTGTTGGTTGAGCTCGATCAACCATTGTCCCCACGCGCGTGGGGGTGAACCGGTTATCACCTCGATGACCTGCTCAAGGGGGAGATTGTCCCCACGCGCGTGGGGGTGAACCGCGCAGAATCCCCGCGCCCTCTACCGTGCAGGTATTGTCCCCACGCGCGTGGGGGTGAACCGGTTTGCTTGGATGTTTGCTACGGTTTTGCTACATTGTCCCGACGCGCATGGGGGTGAACCGACGATGCAGGTCCAATCCGGCGTCGCCATTCTGGATCACCCCAAGAATTCTCGTCATCCCACGCCCTGGCACAACTGGAACAACATGACCATCACGGCGTCCTTCACCTTTCACGAGCCCTTCACTCTTGAGAAAGGCGCGGAGCTTCGCTTGAGGTATCGCGTGCTCGTTCACGCTGCCGACGCGAAGAAGGCGGACGTTGCAGGGGTATGGCAGGAGTATTCGAAATCAGAGCCTTTGACCTGATGATTAGGGTTCCGGTGAGCCGAATATCGAGCGGAAGAAAGGATTTCCAATCATGGGTAAGAGCATCACTCGGCGTCAGTTTGTTACAAGAAGCGCGGGATACACCGCGGCAGCGCTGGCGAGCACGGCTTTCGGCCCAGCGCTCCGCACGCACGGCGAAAGTCCCGCCAGCGAGCGGGTTCGGCTCGGATTCATCGCTTGCGGCCGTCGAGCCCGGGAACTGATGAGGGTATTCAGCCAGTTTCGTGACGTTGATGTTCCGATAATCTCGGATGTGCTTGAACCGCGAATGGAAGCATTGGCGAGGATGCTCTCGGCGCCGCCACGCCCGCGCAACCCGGAGCGGGCAGTTGATTATCGGCATGTTCTCGAGCGCAAGGACGTGGACGCGGTTGTCATCGCGACGACGGAGCATTGGCACGGGCTTCCGTTCATTCACGCCTGTCAGGCAGGCAAGGACATTTTCATCGAGAAGCCTCTATCGCATACGATCGTCGAAGGTCGCGCAATGGTTCAGGCGGCAAACAAGTACGGTGTGATCACAATGATGGGCACGCAGCAGCGCGCCGGTGAGCATTACAAGAAGGCTGTCCAAATAGTTCAATCCGGCCGCCTCGGTAAGATAGCCCTTGTCGAATGCTGGCTCTATCACAATACGGCCAATCGCGTTGGACGGGGACCCGACTCGGAGCCGCCTCCCGGGTATCACTGGGACTTGTGGCTCGGACCTGCTCCCTACGTTCCTTTCAACCCGGCGCGATTGTCGTATTCGTGGTGGTTCGACTACGGTGGCGGGATGATGACGAACTGGGCGGTTCATCACATTGACATCATCCTGTGGGCTATGGGAGTCGAATCGCCAAAGACTTCGGTTTGCACTGGCGGGAAGTTTGTGGTTGATGACATCAGCGATACGCCCGATACCATGGAGGCGTCGTGGGAGTTTCCCGGTTTCGTGATGCACTTCACCTACCGCGGGTTCAACAATTTCCATACCGTGCAGCAGCGGCCCTACCAGCACGGCATCTGCTTCCACGGCAACAAAGCGACGATGGTCCTGGACCGCAACGGCTACGAAATCTATGACGACTCCAACCCGCGATCGCCCGTCGAGAAGCAGCCGGAAAGTGCCCAGGACGGACCCTGGCAGCGAACGTTTGTTGATTCTGTCAAGCAGGGAAGGAAGCCGCCACTTGATTTGGAGCTTGGCCACAAGGCGACGGTCTGTTGCCTTCTCGGAAATATCGCCTATCTCGTCGGGCGGAAGGTGAGGTGGGACGGCGAGACCGAGCAAATCATCGGCGACGAGGAAGCGTCCCGCCTTCTCGGTCGCCCGCGCAGGAAGGGATTTGAGCTACCGCAGGTTTAGTTCGCGTCTGTGTCCCCGCGCTCAAGGCGTACGCTGCGTCGCGCGGCTGCGCTTCCGGTCTCAGTATCCGCTCGGATGCCGTTCGAGCCGCTGGAGAACGTACTTGACTACGCGGGGCACATACTCGGAGGGATCGCTCATTGCAGCCTTCACTTGTGGCAGAGCCGGGCGCGCCTTCTCGCCTATCTGCCCCAGGGCGGTCGCTGCGTACAGGCGAACGGTTTCCGACGGGTGCTTGAGCGCCTCGACGAGCACAGGCAATCCGTCTTGCTCGGAACCCCAATCGCACATCGCTTGAGCGGCTGCAATACGAACCACGGGGGATGGATCGTTCAGGCGCTTTGCTACAGCGGGTTTCGCGCGCTCAATTGCCTGGGATTCCGGGGAGGCATTGTGCAGGCCGATCACAGCCCAGTAGCGGACCGAAGCATTTCGGTCGTTAACGGCCTCCAGGTATTTGGCTATTGCCTCGGCACCGGAGCCGTCGAGAGCCTTGATCCCGCGAAGGCGTTCCAAGAGGTCAGTCTTGTCGAGCTCCTCGCGCCAATGGCTGATCGTTTCAATCGCTGATTCCGGTCGCTGTGCCGGAGGTGCGCCTTCGCCAGGCCCGAGCACGACTTCTTTGCTGTCGCGAAACCCGAGGCGGCAGGCTTTCGCACGGAGCACCTGCCCGGGTTTCAAAACGACGGGCTGCGAGTAGAGCTGCCAACCCGCTTTCTTGTCCTTGCCGGTCGTGTAGGCGATTGATGCGCCGGGCGTCGTGCAGGCGATGGACACCATAAGGCCCTTGTCGGGGGCGCCGCTGGAAGCGGCCGTAAACGTCGGGTCGGCAGTCTTCTGCCATTTGCCTCCGGGACGCTTCATTTCGTCAAACTCAGGTTCCGGGATAAGCCCGATGTCTCCGGTCTCTTTCATCCACCGCGCGAGGACTTCTCGCATCCGCTCGAGGACGTCCCGGTATTGTGGGTTGTCGGCGAGATTCTGCACCTCGTGAGGATCAGTCTGCGTGTCGTATAGTTCCTCGACAGGCTTGGTCTTGAAGAAATACTGCCTTTGAGGTCCGACAAGCCTGCCCTCCGCATGAAGCCGACGCATCTCCTGCATCGTCGCCATCTCATTCATGTAATCTATGTCTTGTGCATAGGTCACGTGCGGCATGTAATTCCGAATATACTTGTACCGCTTATCGCGCACCCCGCGAATGATGTCGTATGCCTCGTCCATCCGATCCCGTGCGGCGAAGATGTACTCGCGCGGCGAAGCCGTCTGGCTGCCGAGAAATGCCCGTCCCTGCATGTGCTCCGGCACTCTGACGCCCGCGAGCGAAAGCATCGTCGGGGCAAAATCAACAAATGCGATGAGGTCGTCGTTTACGGCGCCCGGTTTCAGTGCATCCGGCTTGTCGGGCATGGCGAGTTCGCGGAACTTCTCTGGCACCCGGATGATCAGGGGAACGTGAAGCCCCGAGTCATAAATCCATCGCTTTGCGCGCGGCAGCCCGCGCCCGTGGTCCGCCCAAAACCACACGATGGTCTCGTCGGCAAGACCATCCTCGTCGAGCTGCTTGAGAATCTCAGCAGTCTCGTTATCCATCAACGTCATTATGTCGTAATACTGCGCCCAGTCCCTGCGCACGACGGGCGTGTCGGGATAATACGGGGGAAGCACCGCTTTCGCGGGATCGTGTTTCTCGTGGGGCTCGAGTCTCGCGATCCGGTCTTGAAGTCCCTTTTCTCTGCTGCGGACCTGGCTCTCGTGCGTGGTGGTCAAATTGATGACAGCGAAGAACGGTTGACCCTTCGCGTGCCCACGCCAATGCGCTTTGTTGCTGCACTCGTCCCATGCGGTCAACGGCGGCGCGAACTGGTAATCGGTCTTGACGTTATTTGTGCAGTAGTATCCGGCTGCTCGGAGGTATTCAGGAAAGCATTTCACGTAAGGCGGCGGGACGCCCTGGCAGCGCATATGGTGCGTGCCGATGGTCGTCGGATACATTCCCGTGATAATGCCCGAGCGCGACGGCGCGCACACGGGCGCGTGGGTGAAGACGTTGGTGTATCGCGCGGATTCAGCCGCAAGCCTGTCGAGGTTGGGTGTTACCGCATAGTTGTCGCCGTAGCACCCCAGATCCGGGCTCATGTCCTCGACGCTGATCCACAGAATATTCGGTCGCCCGCGCTCCGCCTTCCCGGAGGCGGGAGAGGAACTTCGCGACAACGACGCCATCGCTGCGCCTCCAGCTACACAGGTCAGAAAACCACGTCTGTTGATTTTCTCCATAAGGTTCGTCCTCTCGAAAATGCGCATCAACTCACGCGAATCACAAGCCGACTTCTCGAACCGATGCCAGGAGCGCGTCTACGGTTTCTCCGCGAACATAACCGCCCAGCCATCGCTTTCGCCGCCGAGCGGTTCAGCTTGAAGCGGGTTTACGGTCAGGAGGTTCGCCTTTCCATCGCCGACAGCTAAAACGCTTTTGTTCCCAACCGCAATCGCCAGCGTCGTCCCGGAGCAAAACTTCGTCGCGTAGAGACGCTTGAAGTTTGGATCAAACACGCAGAAGAACGCGCCTCCGCCCTCGAAATCTCCGCCGAACGCGTTTGCAGACTCCGGCGGATAGGAAGCGGACGCCCCGCCGACATACACGCGTCCAGACTCGTCCGCCGCCAGTCCTCGGGGGCGGATGGTGTTGCCCTTCCCGTCGGAGAGCCGAGCCAGCAGCACCATGCCCGCCTCAGCCTTCCCGCTCTTTGGGTCAAGGCGCCCCACGAAGGTGATGTGGTTTGCCCGCGTGTTATACGCCACCTGATACTGGTCGCCCTTTGCCAGCGGAAGCTCCGCTTGGAGATTCTGCGACTGTCGAGACCACATCGTGTTTCCGCCAGCCGATTCGCCCGCAACGTACAACTTCCCGTCGCCGCCCATCGCCAGGCGGTAGCCGCGCGTGTCGGCCATCAGGTGCAGGTCTGCCACCTCCTGCCCCTTCCAGTCGTAGGCGCCCCAAACCTTGTTCCCTTCCTCGTCGAACGCATACACAAAAGCCATCTGCACCGGATAGCTCTTCTGCCCGGGCGGCGTGCCCCACCGATTGTGAAAGCCGGTAACAAAAGTAAGGTCGCTCTTTGGATCGCACGCGACGTCGTTCACACGGTCGGCGCCCACCTCCCAGCTTTCCCTCGTTGCTCCGTCGGGACCGACGAGAGTAATCTTCTTCCCTGCCAAAACCGCTGCGCAGCCGTTTCGGGCCGCAGCAATACGCGCTTCGGCGCCGCCGACGGAAATTGTCCAGAATCGCTTCCCGGTCTTCGGGCTTAACTTGACGCTGCCAGAGCTTCCCGTTACGTAGATATTGTCCTGGGCGTCGGCGTCCAGGTCCACAACGCTGCCTTCGAGGCGTGTCACTGACAGGACTCTCTCTGCGTCAGCGCTCAAGCGGATGAGAATTCCATCGCCGACGCCCTGTTGTGCGGGAACACGCACCGATGTCCCCAAATTGCCGCCCGGCATCGTTCCGCCGACGACAATTGCCCCGTCGCTCAGAACCCTCGCTCCGGTCATCTGGTCTGCCCCCGGACCACCCAGATACGTGGAAAGCAATACCTGTCCTGACGTTGAATCTGCCAGCAACATCAGCGTCAGCAGCGCAAACCCACAAACCCGGTTCACCATCTTCCTCCCATCAGTGCTTTAGTTACAGCGAGGCGCTCTCAGCTCACTGTTCCGCGTGCCGCGTAATCTTGTCCCTCACAAGCTGCCCGAACCATTTCACGTGCCAGTCCGCGAAGAGAATATCGTACCCGCCTCCGTGCGGACCGGGAAAATCCGGCCCGCCCGTGTAGCAGTTCCAGAGCCCCCCCGGCCCGTACCCGTCGTAGCCGCTATTCCCATACTCATCGCTCGGGTCCGCGTTATGGGCGCGGTCGTACCACCGGTTGATGTCGTACAGCACCACGACCTTCTGAGGGAACTTCAACCGGTTCATATCGAATTTACCCGCGGTCGAATCCGACCATAGACGAGAATTGATCATAAACGAAGTAAGCCGCTTGCCTCCCAGCGCGGACATTTTCATGCTTGGGCATCGGAACACCGCCGTTCGTTCCGAGTACGTGCTCTCCGGATAGTCCGGACCAACTCCGCTGGGATTGGCGTCCACGTACGGAAAGAGCCTGTCCATCCAGCCGGTTCCCTTCCCCCAGCCAAACGGAATGACTCCACCGTACTGCGGGACATACCCGCCGTATTCGTTGAGGTACTGCGCGAATGCCCTACCGAGTTGGTTCAGGTGGCCCGCGCACAGCGTCCGCCTCGCCGCTTCCTTCGCTCGCTGGAGCGCGGGGAGAAGAAGCGCGGCGAGAATCGCCACAATCGCGATTACCACGAGGAGCTCAATGAGCGTGAAACCGCTCTGTTGGTATCTCTTGGGCATTGCCGGACGCGTCCCCAACTTGGCGTCGAGCGCCTGATTCTTGAGACCGACAACCACCTCAGGACCGTTGGGAGGAATATCCAACACGTAAGAAAGCACTCCTCCGAACTCAAGTCAACCCAAATCTTCCCTGACCCGTAAGGCCTCACTTACGGGTGGCGTAGCTCATCGGCAATCCCGGCTCCCTCGGATTCGGAAGGGAACCGCAGAGAACGCAGAGATCGTAGAGATCGCGCCGGCCCAGAGACGCTGAAGCTTCGCTTCCGCGTGAGAAAGCGGGAGCTGTGCGCTCCCGCACTCCATATTTCGGCGTGCCTCTGGAGTGCTGAAGCAAAGCTTTAGCTTTCGTCGCGGGGAGCGGAGCTCCCGTGCTCGACAATCCGATTCATCTGCTCGAAATCCTCTCCGCTGTCTCTGCCCCGAAAGTCAGTGCCACGCAACCCCGCCTTCGGGCGGGGCCTCCGGGTGAACGAAGTTCGTGAGCGCCTGGGGTTGTACTCTCCCTGCGCTCTGCGCGTGCTCTGCGGTTACATCCCCATGGGATGGATGCCGGGATTTCCGATGCCCCCCGCCACCTACAACCTAACCGTTATGTCCTTGCGCGCAAAACTCTTGACCCTGTGCGGAGGGGGTGTTAGATTTGAGCGGCAAGTTTATTGCCGCGAAGGTAGCGGGGGATGTGCGGTTTGCCAGTCGTCCTCTTGCTTGCAGGCGAGAGGAAGTCAAACGAGAAATGAAAGGTCCTATCATGGGCTCTCTGCCAAAGACCATCATCACGATTGTGCTCCTTGTCGGCGTGATAGCCGCGGCTACGTACTTCGCCGTGAAGAAAAGTAAGCCCGCTGAGGAAGGACTCGGCTACGAAGCCGTCTTGATATGCTCCGCTCCAGGGTGCGGAAAAGTCTTCGAGGATAGAGTCATTGCGGGGAAACCGCCTCCTTTTCGATGCAAACGCTGCGGCAAGATGACGGCGTACCGTGCGGTGAAGTGCTCCGACTGCGGCGAGACGTTTCCTCTGGTGGTCAGGGAGGACCCAACCAGACCCGAATCGGAGGAGATTCGCACGGAAGAATGCCCCAATTGCGGAAGCCGCTCGTTCGGGTTGATTCAAACCAAGGAAGATGCCGAGAAGGCAAAGCCGCGGGAGGAATAACCTCCGAGAAAGTCCCCCTCGGGGAAAGTTGTTTGAAAGCCTGCGTGCATCCCTGGCGTCCTCGCGTGGGTCTCATTGGCATAGGCAACTTGCCATGGAAATCACTGGGAAGACTCAGGTCGTTGGGCTGTTCGGATACCCGGTGCGGCATACAGCCTCCCCCGCTTTTCAGAATGCTGGATTTCGGGCAGCGAGACTGGATTGGGTGTATCTTGCCTTTGAGGTTTATCCGGCCGACCTGGGTGAGGCGGTGGAGGGGATCGTCGCCCTGGGTTTTCGCGGCATCAATCTGACCATTCCCCATAAACAAGCGGTAATGCAATATCTCGATTCGCTTTCGCCCGAGGCGGAGATCATCGGGGCGGTGAATACGGTTGACATCAGGGAGGGGCGGCTGAAGGGCTACAACACCGACGGCAGAGGGTTTGTTCGGTCCATCAGGGAGGAGAGCGGCGTTGAGCTTTCAGGCAAGTCCGTTCTTGTTATGGGTGTGGGGGGAGCTGGCAGGGCAGTTGCTATTCAGGCGGCGCTCGATGGAGCGAGGGAAGTCTCTGTTTGCGATTGCGATGAAAGCCGCGCCCAGCGGGTGGCTGCGGTCATAGACGATAAAGTTCGCGCGGGTGTGGCGAGATTTGTGCCGTTCAACCCCGATTCGATTCGCGGCGCTCTCCGGGGGTGCGAAATCTTCGTTGACGCTACTCCCCTGGGAATGGACGGCAGCGATACGATAAGCATCGAGGCGGATTGGCTCGATCCCACTACGTTCGTTTATGACCTCGTTTACGATCCGCCGGAGACGCCTTTGCTTTGCGCTGCGAGGCATCGCGGTTGTCGCACGCAGAATGGGTTGGGCATGCTTCTTTACCAGGGCTGCATCGCCTTTGAGACCTGGACAGGGATCGCTGCTCCGGTGGAGGAGATGAGGGACGCTTTGCGGGAAGCGGTATTCCAGAAGAGTTAATGAGGCGGGCCTTCTCTTGACAGAAAGGAACATATCAGGGTGACTGTGGAAGCCCTTCTGGTTGTGATAGGGTTTGCTTTCGGCGCCGTATGCGGAAGCTTCTTCAACGTGGTCATCTACCGTCTTCCGCTGGGCCAGTCCATCGTAATGCCTCCCTCCCACTGCATGAAATGCGGCGAGCCCATCCGCTGGTATGACAACATTCCCCTCATCAGCTACATTGTTCTCGGCGGGCGATGCCGCTCGTGCAAGGAGCCATACTCCTTTCGGTACTTCCTCGTCGAGCTATTGACGGCGGTCCTCTTCGCGTTGGTCGTCTCCCGATACGTCGAAATCACGACCGGCGGGGCGGTGCTCAAGGGCATTGGATTGACGCTTTTTTATCTCTTCTTCGTGGGCGGGATGGTCGTCTCCGCTTTCACTGACCTCGACCATAAGATTATTCCGAATGAGGTAACATACCCGGGAGTGCCGATCGGGCTTGTTGGAGCGTTTCTGTTTCCGGCGATGATGGGGCTGCCGGACTCCGCCCATTGGAAATCGCTTCTTCTATCCTTCGTGTCTTCCGTTGGGGCAGGTGGGTCCTTGCTCGCCGTCGGCGAGGTGGTGAAAAGGGCAATCAAACCGCACGTCGTCACGGCGCCAATAGCGGGAACATTCCGCCTGGCTTCCTCGTCCGATTCTTCTCCGCGTTTTTCCGTTGGTCAGGAAGTGGAGGCGACTGACATTTTGGGCGTCGTAGCGGAGAATGGGGCTGAAAAGGAGATTCCCGCGGATTTCTACGGCGCCATAGCGGAAATGCTGGTGACGAACGGCCAACGCGTCGAGGCCGGTCAGCCTCTTGCCCACATACGAAAAGAGGCTTTGGGCATGGGGGATGTGAAGTTATTGGCCGTGATCGGGGCGTTTCTCGGGTGGAAGCTCGCCTTGTTGACAGTCTTACTGTCGTCGGTGGTGGGGTTAATGGGGCACGTGGCGTTGGTCGTTTTCAAGCGAAGCGAATGGCACGCCGAGATTCCTTTTGGCGTGTACATAGTGCCAGCGTCGTTGATCAGCTATTTCGTGGGGGGCAGTCTCATAAGGTGGTACGTTTCCGTCGTAATCCATTGACCGCCGCGGCTGCCAGAGTCGCTGCAAAAGCACTCATCCTTCCTGTGAATTCCGGGCGTGGCCCTCCACGATTTTCTGAATCAGCCGCGTAGTTGACCTTTGCCGCGATTTCTTCAGGCGTACGACCTTGCCGCCGTTCCCTTCTACAATCTCCCTGCCCACGATTTGCCCTTTCCGGTAATCGCCTCCCTTTGCGAGAACGTCGGGCAGAATCTCTCGAAGGATATTGTGTGGCGTGTCTTCCCCGAAGAAGGTCACGTAATCAACGCACTCGAGCGCCGCCAGCATTTCGGCCCTGTCTCTTTGCGGGACTATCGGGCGGGGCGGTCCTTTGATTCTTCTCACGGACGCATCGGTGTTGATAGCCACAATGAGCACGTCACCGTGAGTTTTGGCTTCCTGGAGGCAGCGGACGTGGTGAACGTCAATCAAATCAAAGCAGCCGTTGGTGAACACGATCTTCTTCCCCTTACCCTTTAGACGGCGGACGATCTTTTTGAGCGCGGGCCTTAGGACGATCTTGGTTCGGCTACTGCGAAAACCCATGTCTGGTTACCAGGTTTGTGTTCCTTCGTAGATAGGGCGTCTGCGTACTGACCTTCACGCCCCGGGGTCGAGAGCAAGGATTTCTCCGTTCTCCAGGCAGACATAAGCGATGCCGTCGGACCCCACGGCGTAACCGGCGATGGTGAACGGTCTCTCGTATGTGCGCGAGCCGTCCTTGACCAACCAATGCTGCTCGGATTCCCATTCCCACTTTATTGTCCCTGTCGGGAGGTCCACGGCGTGGAGGCGGCTACCCGATCTCAGCCGGTCCGGGGCGTGGAGGCGATCCTCCCACACAAAGTACGCCGTTTTGTCATGTACGGTGACCTTGTTTCCATATGTGACGCGGGGTCCTTCAAACTCCCAAAGAATCTCACCTGTCGCTGACGACAAAGCTTGAAGGGTATCTCTTCCTGTTCTCGTGTATTTCCGGTCTGTCATGTTATACCCCTCCCGTGCTTGATAGATCAGGAGAAGCGCGCCGTTTGCCGCGATAGCCGCTTCGGGCGGCTCTATGCCTATGTGCTTTCGCCACTTGAGGTCCCCCGTATTAGCCGAGAGGGCGAGCACATCGCAGGAGGCGATTATCCAGCCCGAGGATGTCATTCGGTGAAGGTCGCTGCTTACGGAGGTCAAAGTGCATTCTGTTGATTTCAGCACATAGAGTGAACCGTTCTCGATGGCCAGCAGAGCAGCGGGCCCGGCGTGTCTGGGCTTGAAGTCTTGGACCGTTGTGTCGGGCCCCTCTCTGCCCCTGATTCGGGCAGCCCACTGTTCGAGGTCGTCCTTAAGCATCTCCTTATCAATTTCAAAGCGGTCAAACCGCCATTTCAAGCTCCCTGTCTTGGCCGACAAGGCGACGACGCTGTCATCTCCAATGGCATAGATTGTCCCATCAGAGGCTACTGGGGATTTTGCTACCTCGGAGTGGTACAGCCACGTTGCGGTGGCTTTCCTGGCGGTCCACAAGACCTTTCCGGTTTCCGCATTCAAGCCCGCTAAAGGGGAAGTAGCAAAGGGTAAAAGGGCGTTCACCACCGGTGAGATTTTCGCCTTTTTTCGCACGTTGTACGGAATAACAATGACACCGTGGGAGATGACGGGAGCGGGAACATAAGGAAGCTCTCTTTGCCTTCTCAAGGATCGGACTGGGTCAAATCGCCACCTCAATTGCCCGGTGTCGGCCGCCAGGGCGTAGAGGGAACCCTTGCTTGAGCTGTGATACACAAGGCCTCCGGAGACCTGGAAAGATGACGGATGAACACGCAGAGTCCTGCGAAGAGCAGAGAGCTGCCGGTGGACCAAGAACGCAGCCACGATCACAATGGCCAATATCGCCATGATTCTTACGCGCGTCTTGAGCCTGAGAGCGCGTCCCACGGCCACGACGACAGCGATGAGCGCGCACGTTCCCAGGATAGGCAGCAAGATTCGGCGGGGTATTTCCGCGGATGGAGGAGCGTGGAGGAGCCTTTCTTCCGGCGCTTCAAATGTCCACTTTTCGCGGCCGGACTCCCTTGACACAGCATGCAAGGTGTCAGCAAGTTGAAAGCACACCAGATCCCCGGCACACGCCATGGAAGCTGGGGCGAAAGGCAGCCACACGCGGTTCGGGAACTTTTCCTCGACCCTGACGCTCCATATTGCACCGCCATCGTCTTTGGCCAGAGCCTGAATCTCGCCCATGAGGCGCATCGGCCCTTCGCGGTCTTTCTGCGTCTGCTCTGCCGTCAGAATGTACAGCGCGCCCCTGTGAACACTAATCTTGGCGTGCGACGTGTGCCGACGCAAGCTCCTCATCCATTTCACCGAGGGTCCCGCGGCGTTTTCCCCCTTCTGAACCGCGCTGTTCTCTTCCTCCACCGGCTGTGCGCACACCCCCAGGGGGAGCGCCGTCAGCAACAAGGTTACAGCAGCCTTGAGGATCCTTCGCACCTCCGCATCACCTCTTCAATGCTGGTTTCCAGCGTCGTCGTTGGCCCCCGGGCGGCGCTCTCCGAAAAACCCGCCTCCGGAAGCTGCGATGAATTCTATCCTTACCTGCCAATGGTCCAGGCGCCCACGTTCTGCCACCCTGGAATTGCGCGCTCTGCCCGCACTGGCATGCCTTGCTCCCCCGAGGCTCTCGGGCCCTCTCTTCGTCGTGCGCCGTGGCGGCCTACCCGAAGAATATCCGGGCGGCGTCGAATTGTGCCGGGTCAACGGTCCTCAGTTTGTCAACTGCATCCTTGAGATCAACGGCGAGAAACTCGGTTCCGCGGAGGCTCACCATTTTTCCGAACTGACCCTGGTCAGCGAGTTCCATCGCTTTGACACCGAACCACAACCCGAGGAATCGGTCGTAGGCGGTAGGACTCCCTCCCCTCTGAAGATGGCCGAGGACGACCGTTCTGGTCTCGAACCCTGTTCTCTTTTCGATTTCTTTGGCTATGATTTCTCCAAGTCCACCCAGCCGGACGTGTCCGAATTCGTCTCTGGGGACATCTTTTGTGACGAGGTCGCCGCCGACTGCGGCCCCTTCGGCTACGGCGACTATGCTGAAGTTGCGGCCGCGCGCATGGCGGCGCTTGAGGATTTCGCAGACTTCGTCCATGGTCATCACCACTTCCGGAATCATGATAACATCCGCTCCGCCAGCCAAGCCCGCGTAGAGCGCTATCCAACCGGCATGTCGCCCCATGAGTTCGACCACCAGAGTCCTGTTGTGAGACTCGGCGGTAGTGTGCAATCTATCAATCGCGTCCATGGCGATGTTGACCGCTGTGTCAAACCCGAACGTCCTGTCGGTCCCGGCGAGGTCGTTGTCAATGGTTTTGGGGACGCCAATCGTATTGATTCCTTGCTGGAACAACTTGTAGGCGGCGCCGAGGGTATCATCCCCACCTACGCAGATCAGACCGTCCAGTCCGAGCGCCTTATAGTTATCCTTCACCGTCTGCATATCCTTCTCGGACTTGCAGGGGTTCGTTCTTGAGGTGAGAAGTACAGTTCCTCCTCGGTGGGTGATGCCGGAGACCGCTTCTTGATCGAGAGGCATGACGTCCTTCTCGATCATGCCAGCCCAGCCCCTCTTGATTCCGATGACCTTGTGATTCAGCGAGGCGGCCTTGCGAACCACTCCGACAAGAACGGCATTAAGCCCGGGGCAGTCTCCGCCTCCCGTCAAAACCCCAAATGTCTTCGTCCTCGATTTCATAATCTCCTTTCTAAGTCTTCATGGAACAGGGATATGAAATCCCGTCTTTCCATTATTGCCAGCGCGGATGCTGCCAATTCCTAATCGTCAGGCAACCACGTCCACACGCCCCGGTGAGGGGCAGCTTCTGTCGGGGCTCGTGTCAGCGGTTCTCCTCCTCCTCGACGGCGGGCGCCGCCTTCTCCTTCGCTTCTCTGTCGAGGGGCGCTTCTCTGCTCAGGGTCCTCATCACGAAGACTTTCACCTGATGCACGTTCGCCAGGCCGAAGAAATCCTGAATCTGGTTCTTAATGGTCTTCTGGATTTTCGCGGTTGTGGACTGAATATTCTTGTCGTCCCAGAGTGTCACCTTCATCTCGACGCTCACGCCGTCGTCCCGGGGTTCAATGCTCGGGACAGCATCTCTGACCTCCCAGAACGATTTTGCGACTCGTCTCACAAAATCCTCGATCGCGCTGACGGCGATGACAACTTCACCGTCGGGACTGTCGAAGGCGATGCAGTCTTCCTTCTTTGTGGCGAGATACTGGGCGAAGATGAAGAGCAGTCCTATCACCATAGCCGCCACGCCCACGAACCTTCCCCAGAAGCTCTGGATGAATCGGTCAATGCTGACAGTCTCGAACGTCGCCTTCGAGGAAATGATGAAGAAGGCCCCTCCGACAATGAAGACCATCGTGTACAGAATGACGCAGCACAGCGACACGATCTTGACGATATTGTTGAGGTGGCTCATGGCTCTGTCTCCTTATTTTACTTATCTCCCGGCGATGTCTCGCTCTCTTCACTCCCTTCCGATTCCTCCTCTGCGGGCTGCGCCGTCGGCAGGCGCATCCCCTGCACGGTCACGTTCACCGCCCGAACGTATTTCCCGGTCATTTCTTCCACGGCTTCTCTAATCTTGCTCTGGATATTCGCGGCGAGCTCGGGTATTTTGACGCCATAGTCCGCAACGACTGCCACGTCAATCACCACTTCCGGGTCGCTTGCCTCGACTTTGATTCCCTTGCCCTGTCCCTTTCTTCCGAGAATCCCGCTGACGATTCCGCCGGGGACCGCCGCGACTCCCTGCATTTCCGAAAGGATTCTTCCGGCGATGGTAACGAGGACGTCATCGCTGATTCTCGTGGCGTCGTCGTGTTCGGCTTCCTGAATTTCGGGTATTTCGTACTTGTCCTTGTCTGCTGCTTCGTTCATTTTTCTTCTCTGTCCCTCCGTGGCAAACGCTGAGCTTGCCCCTCATTCGAGGAGCTCTTCGACGAGATTCATCCTGTAGTCCCCTCTCACGAACCGGCTGTCTTCGACGATGCGGCGGTGGAAGGGTATGGTCGTGGGCACACCTTCGATGATGATCTCGCCAAGAGCGCGCCTCATCGTGCTGAGCGCATCGTTCCGGGTTTTTCCATAGGCGACCACCTTCACCAGCAGGGAGTCGTAGAACGAGGGAATGGAGTATCCGGAATAGAGATGGCTGTCAACTCTGACGTTTGGGCCGCCAGGCGGAACGTACAAGCTGACTCGACCGCACTGCGGCACAAACCCCCTGTCCGGGTCCTCGGCATTGATCCGGCATTCGATGGCGGCCCCGGTTCGGCGAACGTTCTTTTGGTCAATACTCATTTCTTCGCCGAAGGCGATTCTCAACTGCTCCTTAACGATGTCCACGCCCGTCACCATCTCCGTAACGGTATGCTCGACCTGGATGCGGGTATTCATCTCGATGAAGTAGAAGTTGCCTTCCGAGTCCACGAGAAATTCCACCGTCCCCGCGCTGACGTAGCCCGCTTCCTTGGCGAGCTTCACCGCCAGGGAGCAAATCTTCTTCCTGACATCATCGGAAATCGCTGGCGAAGGCGACTCCTCGACCAATTTCTGGTGTCGCCGCTGAATTGTGCAGTCGCGCTCGCCGAGGTGAATGATGTTCCCTTTCGTGTCTGCCAATATTTGAGCCTCGACGTGCCTGGGATGCTCGATGTACTTTTCGACATAGACATCCGGCGACCCGAAAGCGGCTTCCGCTTCCGCCTGCGCCGTGGCCAGGGCGTTGACCATCGCCAGGTCGTTGTGC
Source organism: uncultured Verrucomicrobiota bacterium (assembly GCA_964516325.1). Taxonomy (GTDB): domain Bacteria; phylum Auribacterota; class JABMQX01; order JABMQX01; family JABMQX01; genus CAZFAP01. Next base: position 9,825 of record CAZFAP010000054.1, on the reverse strand, counting down.
GCGATCCTCATTCCGCGACCCCCGCCGCCGGCCGCCGCTTTCACGATGACCGGATAGCCGATTTCCTCGACGACCTTCATCGCATCGTTTTTGTCTTTGACTACCCCTTCGCTTCCCGGGACGATGGGAACACCGACCTTTTTCGCCAACTGCCTCGCCTGGACCTTATTTCCCATTTTCGTTATAGCTTCGGAGGGAGGTCCAATGAATTTGATGCGGCAGCTTTCGCAGATTTCCGCGAAGTGGGCATCTTCGGCCAGGAAGCCGTAGCCGGGGTGAATCGCTTCGACGTTGGCGATTTCAGCCGCGGTGATGATTGCCGGAATGTGGAGGTAGCTCTGAGAGCTTGGGCTGTTTCCAATGCATATCGCTTCGTCCGCCAATCGCACGTGCAGACAATCGCGGTCACCCTTCGAATAGACGGCGACGGTTTTGATCCCGAGTTCCTTGCACGCTCGGATAATCCGAACCGCTATTTCTCCTCGGTTGGCGATGAGGATCGTCTCGAACACGCCTTAATCCTTCTTTACTCGAAAAAGCGGTTGCCCGTATTCCACGGGTTCCGCATTGTTCACCAGAATTTCCACAACGGTCCCGCTCACGTCCGCAGGAATCTCATTCATTACTTTCATTGCCTCGACGATGCAGACGATGTCGCTCGGCTCGACTCTTTGCCCCACCGTAACGTAAGCAGGAGAATCGGGAGAGGGGGAAACGTAGAATGTCCCAACCATGGGTGAGACGATGACCTCCGTGTCTTCGACCTGCTTCTGCGGCTCCGCTGCGGTTTGGGTTGGGTTGACGTTCGCGGGCACGACGGCTGGCATGGGGGCTGAAGGAGACACGACGACAGGCTGCCCCTTTTTCAGTGCGACCCGGAACCCCTCCTTTTCCAGCTCGAACTCGACGAGGTTATTCTCTTCCATCAACTTGATGATTTTCTGTATCTCCTCCAGCTCCATTTCCATGCGGTCATCTCCTCGGAAGAATTAAGACGAACGGTTAACCGCGCAGTCGCTCAACCGCCCACTGAACTCACAGGAAAGCGCGCGGGCTTCTCGGAAAACTCGAAAGCACCCGACATCCGTTCTCGGTGACCAGAACATCGTCCTCAATCCGCATACCGCCCCAACCCGGGAGGTAGATGCCGGGCTCGATTGTAACCACCATCCCTTTTCGGCATTTCCCTTCGCTTCGGGGAGAAATGCGCGGCAGTTCGTGAACGTTCAGGCCCAGTCCGTGGCCCAGCCCATGCCCAAACTTCTCGCCGTATTCCCTTTTTGCGATGACTTGCCTGGCGGCGCGGTCAATGGAGACCAGGTCCACCCCCGGCTTGATTCTTTCGATAGCTGCCTGTTGAGCCTCAAGGACGATGTTGTATATTTCCTTCTGTTTCCCCTTCATGGTAGGGGAGAGCCACGTCCGTGTCAAGTCGGCATGGTATCCGTTGACCGAAGTCCCAAGGTCAACCAGCACCATGTCGCCCATTCTGAGCTTTCTGCCGGAACTCGCGTAATGGGGCATGGAGCTTCTCTCGCCGAACGCCACAATCGGAAGAAAGCCTGTCTCCCCGCCGCCGTTGAGCTTGAAGAACACCTCGAGTTCCAGTGCCAGGTCCTTCTCGCTGACGCCCGGTTCCAGGAACTTCCGGAGGTGGCTCAGTGCTCTTTGTGTCAAGCCTATCGCCTTGCGAATCTGGGCGACCTCCCCGTCCTCCTTAATCATTCTAAGCGTCTCGACGGTGTCTTTCAACGGGGCCAGATTTCTTTTGCCCACCTTCGCGGCAAGTCGCAGAAAATCCGCATGCGTGATTGTCTTCGATTCAAAGCCCAGGCGGCGGATGTTGCGCTTTCGGGTCTCGCGCTTGATGTCCTCGAAGTGATCGAGGGACGTCTTGATGACGTCGTCTGCGGGAACGGTCCGCTGGGCTGTCTCTATGTAACGGAAGTCAGTTAAGAAGACAGTCTCTTTGGGGGTTACGAGGAGCAGGGCGAATGAGCCTTTGAAACCTGTCAGGTATTGGATGTTGGTGAGGTTCGTCACCAGAAGGGCATCTATCTTCTCGTCGCTGGTTGCCCGGCGAAGCCGCCTCACTCTTTTGTCAAAGGACATGTTGTTCCATCCTTTTCGCCTTCAGCTCTCTCGCGGGACACCTGGTCGCGGAGTCATCCTTTCTTCCCAAGAAGCTCGACTGCCGCTTGAAGTGCAAGATAGTAACTCTCCTCTCCGAAGCCAGATATGGCGCCTATGACAACATCGGAAATCAGGGATTTCTGCCGGAACGGCTCCCTTTTTGCGAGGTTCGACAGATGAACCTCTATTGTCGGAATGCCTATCGCCAAAATTGCATCGCGAATCGCCACGCTCGTGTGCGTGAACGCCGCGGGGTTTATCACCAGCACATCGAACTGCCCCCGCGCTTCCTGAATCTCTCCGACGATTTCCCCTTCGTGGTTGGACTGGAAAAAGGCAACCTCGACTGCGGCTCGCTCGGCTCTTTCGCGAATTCTGTCGTTAATCTGATCGAGAGACGCTGCGCCGTAAATGGAAGGCTCCCTTTCTCCTAACAGATTCAGATTAGGGCCATTGATGAACAGAATTCGCATTTGACTCCCCCTATTTCGCGGATTGTCGGCACGAGTTGCCCTGTTGGCCTGCCCGGGAATGCATTACGTCGAGTCCTGCCAGCTTCATCCATTATACCTGCCCGCCGCTTTCTGTAAAGACCTTTCCCTTCGCGTCCGAAATGATTCGCAACCAGAACGCCGAGGCCAGAGCCTGGCCGAAAAGCTATTGACAACGGTGGCAACGCGCTTTTTAATGCTTTTCGGCCAACGGGATGGCTGGGCTCGCGGTCTGGACTCCGTACGCGCTCTCCCGGCTCCCATAGAGGATAGGTCAATTTCTCATGAGTCTTCTCATCAAGAAAGAAATTCGCAAAGGATACAACGAGATTGTTTCGCCGGACGACGAGCGGTTGGATTACTTGAGCTTTGCCTTGATCTCTCTTCCGGCTGGGGAGAGCTATCGCGGGAGACTCGGCGAGCGCGAGGCGGCGTTCGTGGTGCTCAAGGGCAAGTGCCATTTCGAGGTCGGCTCGACGTCGTACCGTGAGATCGGCGGCAGGAGCGGCGTTTTCGCGGGCAAGGCGTATGCGGTTTATGCGCCGCCGAAAGCGCATTGTCGCGTGGAAGCCATCAGCGACCTGGAGGTCGCGGTCTGCATGGCGACGGCGGAGGCGGAGAAAGCCCCTCGACTGATTACGCCGGACAAGGTGAAGGAGAGAATCGTCGGGAAGGTCAACTGGCAGAGAAGCGTGTTCGACATCGTGGACCCGTCGGTTGATGCATGCCGCCTGCTGGTTGGTGAGACGATCAATCCGCCCGGGAATTGGTCTTCCGTTCCTCCGCACAGGCACGAGGTGGACAATTTGCCGGAAGAGTCCGACCTCGAGGAAATCTACTTCTTCCGGATTGATCCGCCACAGGGCTTTGGAGTCATGCGGATTTACACCGACGACCTGAAGCTCGACGAAACGCACTCCGTGACGAACAACGACACCGTGATCATCCCCGAAGGCTATCATCCGGTCGGCGCCCTTGCGGGCTATAGAGTCTATTATCTCTGGATGCTCGCCGGTGCGAAGCGAATCCTCCAGCCGCGGGACGACCCCCAGCACGCCTGGCTGAAAGGCTGACATTCCGATATTCGGTCAAGTGTTGACGCTTTGTGTGGGTGTCGCTACGTTTGAGTGCGGCACTTCGCCCTCGCGGTGAGATTTGCCCGGCGATAGTTGGCAGGTGTAACGCTGCCCCGCCCGAAGCGGCGCAGTCCTGAGGGCGTCTTGCCCTCAGGAGCCGGTCGCGATAACAGCGGGTTTTACCGCACACGACTTAAACCGGGAAGCATTCGCCGTGAAAGGGGCTGCCGGTCTTACTGCTCGGCGTGTCGGGTGACTTTGCCCTCCACGAGCTTGCCGAACCATTTGACGTGAGCATCCGCGAAAAGGATGTTGTATCCGCCTTTGTGGGGACCGGAGAAATCGGGGCCGCCAGCATAGGAGTACCAGAGGGCGCCCGGGCCGTATCCATCGTAGCCGCTATTCCCAAAGCCGTCGGTCGGGTCCGCGTTATGGGTGCGGTCGTACCACTTGTTGATGTCGTAGAACACGACAACCTTCTGTGGATATTTCAATCTGTGGAAGTCGTATTTCCCCGACGTGGAATCCCCCCAGAGTCGCTGGTTCATGATGTAGGAAGAGAATCGCACGCCGCCGAGAGCCGACCTCCGCATGCTCAAGCATCGGTAAACCTCGGTTCTTTGGGAAGCCGCATTCTCGGGGTAAGACGGTCCTCTCCCATCGGGATTAGAATCCACGTACGGGAAGAGCTTATCCGTCCAGCCGCTTCCCTTCCCCCAGCCAAATGGGATGATGCCCGCCTCCGGGGGCGTGTAGCCGCCATACTCATTGATGTACTGGACGAACGCCCTCCCGAGCTGGCTGATATGGCCCATGCAGACTGCCAGCCTCGCCGCTTCCTTGGCGTTTTGAATCGCCGGCAAAAGAAGCGCCGCAAGAATCGCAATGATCGCAATGACCACGAGCAACTCGATGAGCGTGAATCCCCTGCCCTCAACGACCCGAGTTGGCGCCGGGCATGACTCTCCGCTCACGTCTTGCCGGTCGCGAGAGTCTCTATGACCGTTGAATGACGCGAGCAACTCTTTGAAGTCTTGGTAAATCTCCATTTCGCTGCCTTCGGAGATAGTCCACGGCTGCGACGCGCTCCTCCGGCGATTTGGATAGCCAGCACGCCAGCTTCTCCGCGACGCCGGAGAAGTCACCAACGCCCGTCTGGTTATAACCCTCTGAATCACCATTTTCCTCCCGGTCTCCGGCGATGACGAGCGCGGTGCATCGCGCTTTGGGGGAGGCCGGGACTCGGCGACGAACCACCGGTGCAATGGCGTGGTGGGCTTTATTTCACTGGGGGCACACCAAGGTCCTTGCATATCTTCTTCGCAAGGAGGTCTGTGATCTCATTGTGCCTGGGGACAGCGGACCTTCTATTCTCAGCAGGGTTCGCCCACCATGAGTGCCTGGAGCCCTCTCGCAACAGCTCACAGCCATGTTTGGCCAGATGCTTGAGCAGGTAATTGCGCTTCACACCGATATGCGGTCTTCAGAGAAGTCGGCTTCCGCCGCCCCCAGAGCTTCGCGGCGGTTAAACTCCAAAGCCTCTCTCAGGGTGACTTTCAGGCTTTCGAGGAGTTCCTCACGCGTTCTTTCCTGGCAGTTCACGCCCGGAATCTCCTCTATCCATCCGATCCACCACTCTCCGTCCTTTTTTGTTACGGCCGTGTATGTATTTGGCATTGAAAACCTCCCAAAACACTTGCCGCTTGCCCGAGCATCACCATCTGCCGTCAGTATAGAGGACTCCGCCATGGGAGTCAAAGCTGGCGGCACGATTCTATCCGCTTTATACCTGCAGCAGTCTTCTCGCGGCGGCGACGATTTTGGCGGCGTCCACTTTCATGTAGTTGACCATCTCCGGGGCGCCGGGCGCGGGAGCGTCGGGAAACGCGAGCCGCTTGAATTTGGCGCCGGGGACCGCCTCGGCGACCCTGGCGATGATCTCCGAGCCATTGCAGAAGTTGTAGGAGCCCTCGTCGGAAGTCAAGAGCCTGCCGGTTTTCTTGACCGACGCGATGATGGTTCCCATCACGCCCTCCAGAGGCGCCAACGTCCGCGGATCAATGAACTCCGCGCTGATTCCGTCCTTCGTAAGCTGCTCGACAGCCTTGGCAATCTCGACGGTTTGCGGCGCGTAGCCAACGATGGTGATGTCCGTCCCTTCCGCGCGCACCGCGGCTTCTCCTATCGGCACCGTGTAAGGCTCGTCGGGAACCTCCGGCCCCGTCGCCGGGACGGGATAATGACAGAACACGACCGGGTCCGGGTCTCTGATTGCCGACACCATCAAGCCCTTTCCATCGTAGGGATTGGACGGAATCACCACTTTCAGTCCGGCGAGGCGAGCGTACGAGGACTCAAGCCCTGCATCCGCGTGCTGGCCCCCCTGGAACGGCCATCTCATCGCCATGTCCGCCCAGAGAACCATCGGGAATGCCGCTTGACCGCCTGTCATGTGTCGAAGCTTGCCGGCATGGTTGAACATCAATTCGTAGGGAATGAACGTCGCCATGCTCGGTATATGCGCGATTGCCGGAACACCTATCATGGACATCCCCATGGCGCCGCCGACAATCCACTCCTCGTCTATCGCGCAGAATCGCACTCGCGTTCGGCCGAACTCCGCCTCTAAGTTGATGCTGCGGCCGCTCCAGCCCGCTGCCGGCGTCTGGTACTCGTAGAAAAGCGTCAGGAGCTTGTCCCGCCGCATCTCTCCCTGGATCGCTTCGAGAATCGCGTAGCCCATGCTCTTTGGCATAGTGATCACCTCCTTCCCTCAACTCGTGTGCAGCGGGACGGTGCCCTCTGCAAAGACGTTCAGGAGACCGTCCTCCGGTTTTGGCACAGGCTGCACCTCGGCGAATTTCACGGCATCTTCGACCGCCTGCCTGACCTCCGCGACGATCTCCTCGGCTCGCTGCGCGGTCAAAACCTTTTCGTCCACCAAAAATCTTCTGAATCGCGGAATCGGGTCCTTTGCCATCCAGTCCCGCAGTTCGCGGTCAGAGCGATAACCGAGACCAAAGGCGCCGTCTGCTCCTATCCTGGCGCCGCCCGCTCCATAGTGGTCGTACCATCGGTACGTCTTGCACTCGATCACCGTCGGGCCATTTCCCGCGCGAGCCTTGTCCGCGGCATACTTCGCCACGTTATAGACCGCCAGCACGTCATTCCCGTCCACCACGCGTCCCTCGATGCCGTACCCGTCGGCCCGTCGAGCCAAATCCACTGTCCCGTACACGTCGGAGGATCGCACCCAAATCTGGAACGCGTTGTTCTCAATCACAGCGATCCAGGGGAGCTTCCAGGCGGCTGCTGCATTCGCAGCGCTCGAGAAGAAGCTGTTCTGAAGGGAACCATCTCCGCCGAAGCTCACCGCGACCTGGTCGGTTCCCTTCACCTTGATGCCATAAGCCGCCCCGGCGGCAAAGAGATGCGGGGCGCCGACGATCCCGTTCATGCCCAGGATTCCCAACTTCATATCCGTGATGTGCAGCGAACCGCCGTATCCCTTGCAGTATCCCGTAGCCTTGTGCGTGATCTCGGCGAGCATCAGCCCGAGGTCACCACCTTTCGCGATGAGGTGACCGTGGCCGCGGTGATTGCTGGCGATGTAGTCGTCCTTTCTCAGAGCATGGCAGACACCGACCGCAATCGCCTCCTGCCCGACATACAAGTGCGCTACACCCCGAAACCCGCCCTTGAGGATCAGGTCCTTGATCTTCGATTCCCACAAACGAATCTTCAGCATATCGGTGTACATCGCTGTGAGCTCCTCCGCAGAGAGCCCGTCGCTGTGACTATGGCCGTACTGCGCCGCAGCCTTCCTCGCGACGCCGCTGGACAGGAAGACCGTTCCGCCTCCCAACGCGCCCAGGCGTTTCACGAATGCCCTGCGCGAGATGCCGACCCGACGTCTCCTTCCTGTGAGGACAAACGCTCTGCCCTCGTTGACACTAAGCCTCTCATTCATCTTTGTATCTCCTCTCTTGGAAGACCGAGTTGGTAACCTCACGTGCCGCCGTGCACACTTCCCGCAGATATTCCAATCGCGGTTTCTCACTTGTCACCGCTTGCCCCCCATAGTCAAGGCGCGTAGGGGGATGAGCCAAGCGATGACGTTGCCCTTTGTCATTCGGTCGGTTTCTCTTGTTGTGAAAGCGGCCCCAGGAAGGACGCGCGCTCACATCGGCTGGCAGTCCCACGGAATCAATGGGCACACAGCCCCACGAGCCGTCCGCGCACGATTTCCGGGGCGCCGCCATCGCCTTTCCGGATTCCTCACTGGACGACCTCACGACGTGTCTTTTTTGGCAAGCGGGTGACTGGCCGCGGCGCCTTTCGAATCCTGCCGCGCACCCCAACTGACTGTCAATTCGTTTCGCTCATAGCAGGCAAGCGCTCATTTTCGGAAGGGACTCACCGCAGAGAGCGCAGAGGGTGCAGGGACCGCTTTGCCAGCAGGATCGTATCCGCCCCATTCCCTGGCGAGCGAAAGGAAATTCCTCATGATCTGGCGCGAGTTCTCGGAAGTCCCGTCCATCTCGATGTGAAACTGGGCTGCGTAGATATACCGATTCTCAATACGAAGGCACTGGTTCTCCGTGAGCGCCCCGGGCCCCCTCGTGACCACGCGAACCCATCCCTTCGGCACGTAGTCAATCTGCCCGATGTGGCTCTCCATGACCTCGAATATTCCGGGGAGTCCTTCGAAAACGGGGTCATGCGCAACGAGGCGCATTTTCAGCTTTCCCCGTTCCCAGATGTTTTTGCTGTAGTCGCCGCATTTCGCCGTTCCCGTGTGACCGATGTGCGAATAGACGGGGGACCTCGGGTTCCGGGGGTCGCGGCATCGAGGACAATCCCAGGGCTTGTCCACGCCCGTTTCCTGAAGAATCGTCAGAGCCTGGGCGCCGCCGCACGACGCCCAGATCGGCAGGTTGCGATTGCTGAAGACCTCCTGGACTCCGCGCCAGGGTTCCCGGGCCTGCTGGCACCACTCCAGATAGTTCCCACTCAAAAAAGCACACAGAACCCGCGGCTCCGCGGAGACGAAGCTCTCGTCGAAGTCCCCCATCCAGACCTGGTGGGCTAAGACTTCTTCCCAGCCCGGACACTGCCGGGCGAGCCTGACAAAAGCTTCGGTCTCGCCGGGTAGCGAGGAGTTCTCCGTGGTTGTGCTGACGGCGATAATCCAGTCTGGAAATTCGACCACCGCCCCTGGCTCAGCGAAGACTTCAACTTCCCGAAGCGTCGGCGCCTCGCCGAGGCTCTCGTAAATCATTATCCGCAGGTATCTCGCCTGATGCGGCTGCGCCAATCGGTGCAGACGGAAAAGGCGCCGCTCACATTTCGTTTCGGTCTCTTTGAAATCGTGCCAGGCTCCACCGTCCTGACTCCATTGCCAGACGTAGTGTTGCGGCCCATTCGAGAAGATGCTCGGCTGATTCCCGTTGATTTGCAAAATGGCGCCGACGGAACGCGGACCGGGGAATCGCACCTGCCACCACCAGGTTTTCCCGTCGCCGGCTCCTTTCCAGAACGAATCGGCTCTCAGGGAAAAACGGTCTCCATCCACCGCTCCGCCTGCCGACGAACCGGTTGCGGTCGTGGAAGCGGACGCCTCGCATCGAAGGGAGGATGCGGAGGCGGCATCGCTTCTGGTCGAAGCATAAAGCACTCCGATAGCCGAAAGAACCTGGATGCCCTTCATGGCAATGCTCGACCAGGATTTCCCATCTCGAACGCTTGACCGCATTCGCAGCCCTCCCCATTTGACGCGGCGGTCCATTTCATGAGTTTAGCCACGTGTTGCTGACAGCGACGCAGAGTCAGCGGTGTAGCCAGCTCGTTTGTTGGCAGAGAGGAGAACAGAACCGGCGTCGCCGCATGACGGTCCGAAGAAACAAACCAGCCCCCGAGAAAGGGGGCCGGTTTGCTCGTTTGCCGTGTCGCTGGTTATTGCGACGGCGCCATGACTCGGTAGTACCGCTTGCCGAGGCCGGAGATGCTTTCGCCTGCCCAGCTCGTAACGTTTACCGGCATTCCCGCCACATTCGTCCACGCGCCGCCAACGAGGTTGTCCGTGTACTGGACGGTGTACTGACCGGGACCGAAGGCAGTCCACA
>CAZFAP010000053.1:0-26449 GCA_964516325.1 uncultured Verrucomicrobiota bacterium | reverse complement strand
TTCATGCACGTTTCCCAGGGGCGGTCCAATCCCTTCTCCGGAACCTGCTGCTCGGGGGTGGCGTAGTCGGCGAGCTTCGGGTCGCCGCAGCGGTCGTTGATCAGGCAATCGGGCTGAAGCGAGTGAATCATTTTCACCAGCTTTTCGGCCCGCCACTCGTCCGCGCTATGCTCCCATGCGCCATCGAACCACATGATGGAGAGCGGTCCGTAGCGCGTCAGCAATTCCTTGACCTGCCCCTGATAGAAGTCCACGAATTTCTGCCACGTCGGCGTAGTCGGCCAGCGGCCGGGATATTTCTCGGGGAAACCACCGCTCCGGCCGCGGTAGTCCGGGTGATACCAGTCGCACAACGAGTAATAGAATGCGAAGCGAAGTCCTTCCGCGCGGACGGCTTCGGCAAGCTCTTTCGCGAGGTCTCGCTTAATCGGGCTGTTCATCACCGAATAATCGGACAGTTTTGTGCCATACATCGCATAGCCGTCGTGATGCTTGGAAGTGAACACGATATACTTCATCCCCGCCTCTTTCGCCAGGCGGGCGATTTGCCGCGCATCGAACTTCGTCGGGTTGAACGTCTCCGCAAGTGCCTCGTACCTCTCCGCCGCCACCTGCCTCTGGACGAGGGGCCAGGACGCTTCAACGCCGAGTTGCGAATACGGCCCCCAGTGAATGAACATCCCAAACTTCGCCTCCCTGAACCAGCCAAGCCTGTCGCCGGGTTCGGCAGCTCTCACAACCTCAGCCCAAATGCAGGTGCCGAGGATCAGCATGAATGATGCGATGCGCTTCATCTTCAGCCCTCCCTTTTGGATCCGTATTTGTGCTCCGACTCTACCACTCAGGCTCGCTTCCCACAAACATTTTTGGGCAGAGCAAGGCGTGCTGCAGGGAACTACGACGTTTGTGACACGAGCAATTTCCGATTGTGAAGCCCCACTGGAATTTTTAGAATGGCGATCGTCTTGCTCTGATCAGGTCAGGACAGACCACGGCGGGAACAACGCGGGCGAAACAACGGCGTGAGGTGTCAGCGCAATGAGCAGAATATATGTCGAGGACATAGGCAATTGGGTTGGGAAGGAAGTGACAATCAGCGGGTGGCTTTACAATATGCGGTCCAGCGGGAAGCTCCATTTTCTCGTCGTGAGAGATGGAACCGGAAGCGTGCAGTGCGTTGTATCCAAAGCGGATGCCTCGGAGGAGACGTTCGAGCTTTGCGGCAAGCTGACGCAGGAATCGGCCGTCATCGTAACGGGCATCGTGAGGGAAGACCCGAGGTCGCCAATAGGGTATGAGATCGGCGTGAAGGAGGTCGAGCTTGTGCATCAAGCGATTGATTATCCTATCACCCCGAAGGACCATGGTGTCGCATTCCTGATGGACCATCGTCACCTCTGGCTGCGGTCATCCAGGCAGCATGCGATTCTGAGAGTGCGAGCGGAACTCATCCGCGCCATCCGGGAGTATTTCGACTCGCGGGGATTCCTTCTTCTCGATGCCCCGATTTTTACCCCGGCAGCGTGCGAGGGAACGACGAATCTTTTCGAGACGGAGTATTTCGACACGAAAGCGTATCTGACGCAGAGCGGGCAGTTGTACATGGAAGCCGGGGCGATGGCGTTCGGGAAAGTCTATTGTTTCGGTCCGACGTTTCGGGCGGAGAAATCGAAGACGCGGCGGCACTTGACCGAATTCTGGATGGTGGAGCCGGAGGCGGCTTATTTCGACCTGAACGACGATATGGATTTGGCGGAGGATTTCGTGGCGACAATCGTGGCGAGGGTGCTGGACCGGAGGAGGAAGGAGCTGCAAGTTCTCGAGCGCGACCTGACCAAGCTGGAGCAGGCGAAGAAGCCGTTTCCGAGGATCAGTTATGACGAGGCGCTTGAGATTCTGCGCGGGAAAGGGGTTCAGGTGAAATGGGGGGACGACCTCGGCGGCGACGAGGAGACGGTTCTCTCCGAGACGTTTGACCGCCCGGTACTGATCCACCGCTATCCGAGAGAGTGCAAGGCGTTTTATATGAAGGCGGATCCACAGAATCCCAGCGTCGCGCTCTGCGTGGATATGCTCGCTCCGGAAGGGCATGGAGAAATCATCGGCGGCGGGCAAAGAGAAGACAACCTTGAGGTTCTCGAAGAGAGAATTCGACAGCACAATTTGCCGCGGGAGGCGTTTTCCTGGTACCTCGATCTCCGGAAATACGGCTCAGTACCTCATGCGGGTTTCGGTCTCGGAATCGAGCGAACCGTCGGCTGGATTTGCGGCGTGCACCACGTCAGGGAGACGATTCCCTTCCCGAGGCTGACCGACAGGCTGACGCCTTGAGTCGGTCAGGTCGGTGGTCGGCAGGAGCGCCGCCGAGATTGGTGAGCCTGAAGGACGCGGCAGGATGACACAACACGGATATGAAAACGTTCTCTTATCACATGCCAACGCGGGTCGTCCTGGAGCGAGGGGCGATTGACAGGCTTGGGGAGCTCATGCCCAGGGTGACGAACGTGACGGTCGTTACGGGTCTAAGTTTTGCCCGGCGGACAGGACTTTGCGATAGGTTGGAGAACATTCTCCAAAGAGCCAGTGCGACGCGGGTGACCTTCGCAACCGCTCCACCAAACCCGACCGTTTCCGACGTGGAAGCCGTTGCACAAGTCGCCAGGGAGAATGGGGCGGAGCTTATGATCGGGTTGGGCGGCGGAAGCGCGATGGATGCGGCGAAGGCGGCGGCGGTTCTTGTGACGAATCGCAAGCCGCTCGTCGAGCTTTTCCCTGTCCACGAGTTCGAGCACGACCCTATACCGCTTATCTGCATTCCGACGACTGCCGGGACGGGAAGCGAGACGACGCAATACGCGATTATCAACAACGACGAGAACACTGATAAGCTCAACCTGAACAGCCCCCGAACGTTCCCGGTTCTCGCGTTGCTCGACCCCGAACTGGGCGTGAGCATGCCGAAGGAGATCACGGCGGACACGGGGCTTGACGCTCTGTCGCACGCGATAGAGGGCTATATTTCTTGTCGGTCGCAGCCGATCTCCGACTGCCTTGCCCTGGAGAGCATCAGAGGGGTACGGGAGAACTTGCCGGTAGCGGTCCGAGAGGGCGGAAACCTTGACGCTCGTGCGGGAATGCTCTACGCGGCCGCCGCGGCTGGTATGGTAATCGCGCAGACCGGGACCACCGCTTTGCACGCTTTCGGTTACTACCTGACCCTGCACTATGGCGTGCCTCACGGGAGAGCGAACGGGGCACTGCTCGGACATTATCTCAGGCTCATTGAGGAGGCGTGCCCGGAGAAGACGAAGGAACTGTATTCGGTCTTCGGCGCCCAGGATAGTGGATACGCCGTCTTTCTTGACTTCGCGGAATCGCTTGGCGTCTCGACATCCCTGCGGTCGTACGGTGTGAAGGAGGACGCCTTCGATTCGTTCAGGAACTATGTGATGACGAGGAGCAGTGTGCGCCAGACGCCGGGCGACCTCAAGGCGGAGAATGTGGAGAAGCTGCTGGTGGGAGCGCTGGGTTGAGGCGCCGGGGACGGGGAGCGGTGACACTCCTCGTCTTGAGCCGGGACTATAACCTACTCGCGGAGCATGGCGCGGGCTGGCTTTTTCGCTTGTCTTGGACGGAGCGATGTGATTTAATCATGTTACGGAAGGCGTCAGAGTACGGCAACCGTCGGGAGTTCATGACTGCAAGGAGGAGCTTTAGATGATTCTAAGAAAGCTTTGGGGCTTTTTTTCGCATGATATGGGCATTGACCTCGGAACGGCGAACACGGTGGTGTACGTCAAGGGGAAAGGGATTGTTTTGAACGAGCCGTCGGTCGTCGCCGTGCATAAGGACAGTAACAGAATCCTTGCTGTAGGGAACGAGGCGAAAAGGATGCTGGGGCGTACGCCGGGATCCATTGTGGCAATCCGTCCACTGAAAGACGGCGTCATCGCCGATTTCGAGATCACCGAGAGCATGATCAAATACTTCATCCAGAAGGTTCACAACAACCGCAAGGCGTTGATCAGCCCTCTGGTGGTCATAGGCGTTCCTTCGGGAATCACCGAGGTTGAGAAAAGGGCTGTCGAGGACAGTGCTACGCGAGCGGGGGCAAGAGACGTTTTCTTGATCGAGGAGCCAATGGCGGGCGCCATTGGGGTTGGTTTGCCGGTTCACGAGCCGGCAGGGAATATGATTATTGACGTCGGCGGCGGTACGACGGAAGTGGCGATTATATCGCTCGCCGGGATCGTGTATAGCCGAAGCGTGAGGGTCGGCGGCGACGAGATGGACGAAGCCATCACTCAGTATATGAAGCGGGCGTATAACTTGATGATTGGCGAGAGAACCGCAGAGCAGATCAAAATCGAGGTTGGTTCCGCGACGGCTCTCGATCAGCCTCTCACGATGGAAGTCAAAGGGCGAGATTTGGTGGCAGGGCTCCCCAAAACACTCACCGTCAATTCGGAAGAAATCCGCGAGGCTCTTGCGGAGCCGGTTTCAACGATCGTCGAATCGGTTCGTGTTACACTGGAACGATGCCCGCCCGAACTGTCCGCTGACCTTGTTGACAGGGGTATGGTGATGGTAGGGGGAGGCTCCCTTTTAAGGGGGCTGGACAAGCTTCTGTCGAAGGAAACCGGACTCCCCGTGCACGTGGCGGAGGACCCCCTGACAGCGGTTGCGCTGGGGACAGGCAAGGTCGTGGAGAATATCAATTACCTGAAGGACATCCGCAGCCGCTCAAAAAGGTAACCCCGATTCTCGCTTCGCCTCCAGCCGCGCTTTCACGCTTGAGAAGGGAGCTACCCTGTTCTCCTTGAAAAGAGCTTCCGGAAAACCTCGATAGCTTTCAGCACGTCCTTACGGCTTACGTCGAGGTGGGTGACCGCTCGAATGCTTCGGCTCGTGATGGCGCCGACAAGCACTCCTTCCGCTCGCAGCATAGCCACGACTTTCCCTGCGTCCAGGTCATCAGCCACAACATCGAAGAAGACCATGTTGGTGTCCACCCCGTCGGGGTCAACTCTGAAGCAGTCGAGTTCGCTAATCGCCTTCCCTAAAAGGCGGGCGTTTTCGTGGTCCTCGGCCAGCCTCTGGACGTGATTGTCGAGAGCATAGATCGCGGCAGCCGCGAGGTAGCCTATTTGCCTCATTCCGCCGCCGAACATCTTCCGGAACCGGTGCGCTCGTTTGATGAAGTCCTTACTTCCGGCGATTGCCGAGCCGACGGGGGCGCCAAGCCCTTTGGAGAAGCAGATGCTCAACGAATCAACATGGCGGGAGTATTCGGACGGGGCAACGCCCACAGCTACGCACGCATTGAAGAGCCGCGCGCCGTCCATGTGCAGAACCAGCCCTTTCTCTTTGGCGACTTCCGAAATCTCTCTGACGGTCTG
Organism: uncultured Verrucomicrobiota bacterium; assembly: GCA_964516325.1. Lineage (GTDB taxonomy): Bacteria > Auribacterota > JABMQX01 > JABMQX01 > JABMQX01 > CAZFAP01. The sequence goes on along the minus strand of CAZFAP010000053.1, from coordinate 21,050 downwards.
CACGGGATAGATGGAGCCGCCACCCATGTTGTGGGTGTTTTCGACCATGACCATTCGAGTCCTCGGGAAATGGTCCCTCTCGGGGTCTCGCACGGCTTCCCTAACTTCGTTCGGGTCAAGGATGCCTCTGGGACCTCCGAGCAGGCAGAACTGCACGCCGCACAACGCAGCAGCGGCGGCTGACTCGTAGAGGTACGTGTGCGAGAGCCTATGGATAATTACTTCGTCTCCATGCTCCGTCCAGGACCGGATGGAGGCGTGATTCGCCATGGTCCCCGACGGCACAAAGAGCGCCGCCTCCTTCCCAAGGAGAGCCGCGACTTTCTCCTGGAGACGGTCGGCGGTCGGGTCCTCTCCCATGACATCATCCCCCACTTCCGCGTTCATCATCGCGGCAAGCATCTGTGGGGTCGGCTTCGTTACGGTATCGCTTCGGAAATCAATCATCGCTCACTTCCCTCTGCAAGGGCCTTTCTGTTTACCGGCTTGATAACGAGATCGTAGGGAACTGCTTCTCCCGACGGGAAAACCTCCGGAATCACGTTGCTAATCCCCGTCGCCGCGCAATAACGAACGTCTTCTGCGAAACCAATTTGCCGGAGAAAGCTTCCGTGTTGAGACTCGAGAAGCGACTGCTCCAGCCGCTCTCGGCACGCCTTAAATAGTGCAGCCGAAGCGACGGCCGTGTCAGACCTCTGACCGTCCAGCTCTGATAGAATCATCCCAGCGCTGAGCGTGTCCTCGAGGGAGAATTGTCCTTCTCGGCCGGCACAGATTACCGTTACGTCGGCGCTTTCCTTTTCGACGAGAGAACTTACGGCAGGGGCATTCAGAAAGCAGCCAACGAAAGCCCGGCGGAAGCCAGCCCCTGCCCGAATCGCGCGTGTGCCATTCGTGGTACACATCACGAGTCGCTTGCCAGCAACGGCCTGCTTGGTGAATTCTGCGGGAGAGTTGCCTAAATGATAGCCGGGGATTCTCACTCCATTTCTCTCACCGCACGCCAGAATGTCCACTCCGTTGGCAAATAGGAAAGCGTCGGAAAGCTCGGCAATCGGGTAAATGCCTGCACAGCCATTCGCCAACGCCGTGACAATTGACGAGCTTGCGCGGAGGACGTCCACGATCACACAGACCCCCGACGCCGTGCGGGTTTTCAAATCATGAGGAGTGAAGGCTACGTCTATTCTCATTGCTGTGCGAAAAGCGGTCGAACGTCGTCGGGGTGAGGTTAGAAGACCTGCTCCTCTTTTGCAAGGACAATTGGCTGGCGGGCGTAAGGGGGCACTTTCGGGCCGTGGCGGGACTGCCCCGGATGGCAAAAGTGGAGGTTTAGTTGTGGCATGGGCATCCCGCCCATGATTCTCCACGGGTCCCCCGCCAAGGGCGGGGCGGGATGCCACTTTCCTTCCGAGCCGGCTTTCGCCCTGACGCTTCGTTGTCCACCCAAAACTCAGGGATTACTGGTGCGGGCCGCCGGGTGTTGGCGAGGGCGAATGGGTATAGGCTTAACGAGCAGTAAAAACCCCGCCACAGCGGCGGGCACATATTTCTCTCCCCGGGCCGGACTCGAACCAGCGACAGGGTGGTTAACAGCCACCTGCTCTACCGACTGAGCTACCGGGGAATTACGAAAAACTCTGCTTTTCTATCCTGAACTCCGACGGAATCAGTGAATCTTCGGGTCTCGAGGCACGAACAGGTTTTTGCCCTTGAGATAGACGCTTAAACGCTTTGTAAGCTCCACTTTTTCTTCCGTGGGCATTTCACCGTCCTCGACGGCCGAGAAGTAAAACGACAGCAAATCCGTGATCCGCTTGAGGACATCCTCCAACGAGCGCCCTCGGCACGAGACTCCAACTTCGGGACAATACGCTTGATATTCTCCGTGCGTCTGCCCTCGAACTTCGATCGTGAGGTGCATTTCAGTCATTCAACTCCAAGGGTTCACCAAACGTGGCCTCATGCGTCGTACGCCCCTCGGGCGACGTCCTCACAGAACCTACCGCCCATTAGCGACTGTCATCGAGACTATTGGTTAGCAAATCCTCCCTCTCAAGTCAAGCGGATATTTGCCGCTCTACCACTGGTTTTCGGCTCAGCGTTGGACGCGTCGCCTGCGAGACGCAGAAGAGCGGCGACCGAAACGGAGATTGCAGCTCGACGGGGCTACTCGCGGCGTGTTCTCCTGAGACTATCGAACAGGACCGCAGCGATGATTACCGTTCCGAAAACGACTTTTTGCCAGTGCTCACTGACCTGCAATATCACCAACCCCTCCCGCAGCACGCCCATGATGAGTGCACCGATAAGGGTTCCAAGCACGGCGCCTTCTCCCCCGGAAAGGCTTGTGCCGCCGATGATGACGGCTGCGATGGCGTATAGCTCAAACGCTTCGCCCGCGAGGGAACTGCCGGTTCCGAGTTTTGCCCAGTAGATAATCCCTCCGACGCCGGCGCACATGCCGCAGATGACAAAGGCGAGAACCTGAACCCTGTCCACAGCAATGCCCGAAAGGCGCGCCGCTTCGACATTTCCTCCGACTGCATAAACGTATCGGCCGAATGTGAAACTGCTGAGGAGAACATGGGCAACGACTACGGCAGCTACAGGCACCAGGACCGGCACGAGAGGGAGAACTCGTTGCACGAAGGGGCGGTCGGTAACTTCCGCACCGGTTGTTATCGTCTCTCCGCCCGAGATGACGTAGGCGAGTCCCCAGCACACCATGTACATTCCGAGGGTGGCGATGAAGGAGGGAATCCTCCCTTTGACGGTGATTATCCCGTTCAAGAAACCGACGGCGGCGCCAGCAAGGAGAGCCGAAACGGCCGCAAGAGCGATGCTATTGGAAGCGTTCAGGACGATGGCAAAAAGGACGTTGCTCAAAGCGAGGCAGCGCCCGACGGAAAGGTCAATTCCGCCGATGAGAATGGCGAAGGTCATGCCGGCGCCGAGGAGGATATTGAAGGTGCAGAAACCGAGCATGACGAGGAGATTGCTCTTGCTGAGCAGCAACGGTACCCCATCCGGTCCCTTGGGGCTGAGGGCCGCCATGATTCCGAAGATGACGGCAAGCCCGATCACGAGGTTGAGAATGTTGCAGTACTGGCCCTTCATAAGCTCTCGCGCGGCGTGAACCGCCCCCGGGTTATCCGACGGCCTATGCTCGGACGTTTGTGGAATCGCGCATGTCGTAAGCTCTTTCGGCGGTCGTGCGAGGATGTTATCACACGGGTTCGGCAAATCAACACATTTCCCCGACAGGGATGTCAGGCCCTCGTGCTGGGTCGAAAGGCAGGTCATTCACGTTGTTCGGGAAGGTCTGTCAGTTTCTTGCCTTTTTCTGCGGCGAGTTGGCGGAGCATTTCCACGGCTTCATCACACGCCTTGCGGGAGGCTTCCTGAGTCACAGCGAATGCCATAACCTCGACGGGCATGCCGGTCTCGGACCTGAATCCTCCGACGAGCGCCTTAACATACGTTCCTGAAATTTCCGCCATCACCTTCGTCATCAGCGGCGTAAGCTCGGATTCGTGCATTGGGATGACAACGCGCCTCGTGGAACTGTGATAGCCGGTCGCCTGCTGAACCATTTCAGCGAGGTGCGCTGCGAAGCATGCATAGACCTCGCGGGGCGGTCCGGGCATGGCGATAATTTCCGTCGTCCCTCGCTGAATTATGGTAACAGGGGAGACGCCTGCTGGGTTCGGCAAGCACTTCGCGCCATCGAGCGAGGACGTTGAAGTCGCGAAATGCGGTGGAAGTTGCTCGACCGAGACCTTTCTTTGTCTGGCGATGAACTCCAGCATGTCCGGGCGCTTTACGATCTTCCTCCCCGTCACGGCGGAAAGCGCCTCGCGGGTCCTATCATCCTCGGTATGCCCCAAACCACCTGTGATGAAAATGAATCTCGGTTTGCGGTTCAGTGCATCTTTCAAGACGGAGGAGATGTCGGCTGGGTCGTCGCGCACGCAGACAATTCTCTGAACGAGAACGCCTCGACGAGTAACCTGGTCGGCTATCCAGAATGAATTGGTGTCATAAACCCTGCCATAGCAAAGCTCATCACCGATGGCGACGATTTCGGCGCGGACCTTCAGCCCAGTTCGATCCCCCGGAGGCTCGTCAGGCCGCGTGAGGTTCATGGCCTCAAGAGCTTGTGGCGGAGTCTTTCGTAGGAAAGGGCCGTTAGACTCCGGCGAACTCGTCGAGGAGGACGGCGGAGAGCCTACCAAGGCATAGCCGACCAGGGCAACGAGGGAAAGAGCGGCACCCCAGAAAAACAAAAGCCCATGCGATTTGCTCATAGCGCCTCCTATTCTGCACGCGAGTCCAATGCTGACGATGGAAAATCGTTTCTCATTCTACCCTTTTCGAGAGGTTCTTCGTTGACAAACAAATTCTCCTGCGTTGGCGCCCGTTTTAGACACCGCTTTCCAAGTGAGATTCCCCCGCAAGTCTTCTTCGAGGTTTCCAAGTCCAAAACTTCTTGACGGAGCAATCAACTTTTGGCATTCTGCGCGGACATTTAGTTCTCAAGCATCCGAGTCCGAAGAGACCCCGCGTTTGGGGTCAAGCGAAGAGGGCGCTTTTCTCTCGCAAACCCCTCTTCGTCTGCAAATCTTCATTGCAGTAAGCGGCAGGACTCGACCACGAATTCACACGGAGGAAGACATGACAAATCCGGCGGGCATCGAACGAAATCAGCGGGCAGCAGGTGCGGATACGGCTTCGAAAGGCGTACCACCGTTCTCAAGCATACCTTTCGCGACGTTCTCTCGGGAAGAGACTCGAGAGGAGATGAAAAGAGCTCTTGCGACTGTCGCCAGGCAACTGGGCAAAGAGTACCTCCTCGTCATTGACGGTAAGCCTGTCAAGACGGCTCAAACGTCGGCGTCATTGAATCCGAGCCATATCAAGCAGCAGGTCGGCCTGGTCGGCAAAGCGAGCAAAGAGGACGCCGAAAAAGCGATTGCGGCCGCGAGGGAGGCTTTTGAATCGTGGAGGGACGTGTCCGCCCTCGAAAGAGCCAGGATCCTGCTCCAAGCTGGCGAGGAAATGCGACAGCGACGATATGAGTTGGCGGCCTGGCAAGTCTATGAGGTGGCGAAGAATTGGGTGGAAGCCGACGCGGATGTCGCGGAGGGGATTGATTACCTGGAGTATTACGCGCGGGAGGCGCTGAGGCTGGAGCCCTCTCTTCGATTCGACGTGCCGGGCGAAACGAACGAGTATTTTTATGAACCTCGCGGCGTTTGTGTGGTCATTTCCCCATGGAATTTTCCGCTGGCTATTGCGGTAGGGATGGTAACGGGGGCGCTCGCGGCAGGGAACACAGTGGTCTTCAAGCCGTCGGGCGAGTCTCCGGTAACGGGCGCCATTATGGTAGATATTTTGAACAGGGCGGGTCTGCCGCCCGGGGTTCTGAATTTTGTTCCCGGAAGAGGAGACGAGATCGGCGATTCTCTCGTTTCGCACCCCGACGTTGACATGATTGCGTTTACCGGCTCCCGCGAGGTCGGGCTACACATCAATCGTTTGGCAGCCGATACCCGAAAGGGACAAAAAGGGATCAAGAGGGTGATCGCGGAGATGGGCGGAAAAAACGCCATTATCGTAGCGGAGGATGCCGACCTCGAGGCCGCGGCGTCCGGGACAGTGGTTTCCGCTTACGGGTATCAGGGGCAGAAATGCTCCGCGTGTTCCCGCACGATTGTGTTGAAGGGCGTTTATAAGAATTTCTTGGACATTCTGATCGAGAGGGCGTCCCACCTGACGATCGGTCCCGCAGAAGACCCCGACGCTTTCCTTGGCCCTCTCATCAGTGAATCTGCCCGGAAGACGGTTCTACGCTATATCGAGACCGGAAAGAAGGAAGCGCGGCTCGTCCTGCAAAGGGACGTTTCGGCTCTGGCAAAAGAGGGATATTACGTTAGTCCGACGATTTTTGCGGACGTCCTGCCACAGGCGGTGATCGCGCAGGAGGAAATCTTCGGACCGGTACTGAGCGTCATCCGCGCGAAAGATTTAGACGAGGCGCTCGAAATTGCGAACGGCACGGATTACGCCCTGACGGGCGGGCTCTACTCTCGCAGTCGAGAGACGATCAAGCGGGTTGCAAGGGAGTTCAAGATCGGCAACCTCTATATTAACAGGAAAATCACCGGCGCCATGGTCAACCGGCAGCCGTTCGGCGGATTCAAGATGTCCGGGATCGGATCGAAAGCTGGCGGGCCTGACTATCTCCTTCAATTCGTCGTCCCGCGAACGGTCACCGAAAAGATTGGCTGATGTGAGGAAAAGAGTGGCTTCGCGCGCTGATTCGCGCGATGGGAGGAGCGAGGCGAGGCTTGTCCCCGCGAAGCACGCTCGACGCGTTGGATTCGGACCCTTTCCCAAACGCCACGGGTAAGGGGACGCGGCTCAACCTGTCGCACTCTCAGTCAGGAGAGAATCACGAAGCTTTCTCTCCACTCCACCGCAAAATAGGAGGTTTCTCAATGGGCCGCCTGTTGACAGGCATCATGGCATTTCATTGCTGCCTGCTCCTTCCTTCTCCCACCCCATCTTCCGAGCAATCGAAAGAGATGTGCGTCGTCCGCCCGAGGGACAACGGGAAGGCTCTGGTGAACCCTCAGATGGGATGGACGTTTCATTACTACAGCAACATCACCGACAACTACGGCAGCAGGCTCGCGCCTTCCGATACGCTCGACGATTTTCCCGGGCTTTCGACCATCTACCTGCGGCTTCCCTGGGCATTCATTGAGCCCAACGAAGGCGAATACGATTGGTCAATCGTGGATGCTCCGAGCCAGCGATGGATTGGCAAAGGAAAGCGAGTGGCGTTTCGCTTCTCGTGCACGGAATCCTGGATGCGGTACGCCACGCCGAAGTGGGTGCAGGACGCCGGCGCCAAGGGATATAACTTTGGGCGCGGAGGTCTTGACGAGAAGGGGCCGTTCTGGGAGCCGGATTACGGCGACCCGATCTTTCTGGAAAAGCTCGATCGGTTCCTGGCTGCTGCCGCGGCGAGATACGACGGGAATCCGCACGTGGATTTCCTTGATGTCGGTTCCGTCGGCGTCTGGGGAGAGGGACATACGTTCGCCAGCACGAGGTTGAGTTGCCCGCCGGAGGTCTTCAAAAAGCATATAGACCTCCATGCAAAGCATTTCAAGAAGACGCTGTTGGCGGTGAACGACGACTTTGCTTTTCTCGGAGCAGGGAAAAGGGCGCAGGATATCGAACGGCATCCCAGCGGGGAGGTCATCCGATATGCGCTTCAAAAAGGAATGACTCTCCGCGACGACAGCATTCTCGTCCAGGCGCCGCCGAGGCAGTATTTCAGTGCGGACATCGCTCAATGGTTCTGGCCGAAGCTTCCGGTTGTCCTCGAGTCCGAACATTATGGCCATTCACGGAATCGAGGCGCGTGGGGCGATGGCTCATGGTATCTGCGAGCGGTCGAGGACTACCACGCCAGCTACGTCTCGATCCACTGGTGGCCCCGTGAGTTTCTGAGCGAGCAGCGGGTCTTGATTGACCGAATCAACCTGCGGCTCGGCTACCGGCTACAGCTCAGGGAAATCGCGTGGCCGTCACGCGTCGGCAAAAAGGAGCGGCTGACGATTTCTATGACGTGGGCTAACGCGGGCGTCGCCCCGTGCTATCCGGGCGGTCACGTCGCACTCACTCTCAAGGACGAAAAGGGCGGAATTGTAGCTGTCTTCGTTGATGAGGGGTTTAACGTCAGAGAGCTTCAGGTGGGTCCTGCGGGGGAGACGCCGGAAAAGGCTCGAAAAGTTGACTTCGGGCTTGCGCGAAACATGCCCGTTGGGAAGTTTGAGGTTTTTGTTTCGGTCGGGGACCGCGTAGGGACACCAGAGATAGCGCTCCCTCTCGACACCGAAGATGGTAACCGGCGTTACCGGCTGGGGCAAGTTGAGGTTCTGGACCGGTAGAGGGACAACGCAAGGTCATGGCCGAGGGACCGACGGGGGACGGTGATCGGAGCGCATGCTATTCCCTTCACCCCTTGCGGTTTGTTTATCCAGCGGCTCCGTCCTGACTCCACTCGATAATGGAAATCACGGCGTTTGAGCCTTCTCTCGCATTCGACGCTTTAATCAGCAATTTCCCTTCCGCAGTCTCCTCGCCGCTTACGCGATGCTCGAGCCAGCGTCCCTGCTGGAAGTTGTCAATGATTCCAAGCGATTTCTGACCGATTACTATCTTTTGTTTGCGACCGCCCTGAAAATTGTCCGGATCAACCACGAAAAGACGGACGGCGCCGCTCTCGCCCTTGGGAATGGTTAGCTCGATCTGAACTTCCTTTTCGCTCGCGCGGCAGTGGTAAACGGGGAGGCTCCATCCGTCGTAGGCGTAGCCCACCTTGACGGTCGCGGCATATCCCGGCTCGGCAAAAATGACTTCCTTATTCGGCCTGCCGCAGAGCATGTACAACCGGATGCCCCGTTCTCGCAGCTTTTCCGTCGAGGGCAGGTTCTCCGGGCGGAGCCAGAAGGGGTCCTCGGGCGCCGGTGCGCGTTTCACGGCAGGAGGCAATAGAGGAAGAGGAGCGTGCGGCTCGACCTGATACCAATAGACCGCGCTCGAAAACTGCAATTCACTCCCGGGCCTCGAAAACTGCGCGTGGAAGCTCGGGTCCTCATTCTTACCGAACCCGATTGTTACACGGAGCGATTTCTCAAAACTGATTGAGTCGTCAACAAAAAAGCGGTACGCCGTCGCCCCTTTGAAGAAGGGGAAAAAGCCGGTCAGAGGAAACATGCTCTCCGTCGGGGGGAATCCCCAACTGAACCCGAACGAATCCTCCAACCCCTGAAACTCGATGGAGGGGACTTCTTCTCCGTCAACGTAGAACTTCTCGTTCTCGTCCACGGGATAGCCGCCTCGCCCCGGCAATCGAACCGTTACGTTCCAACCGACGAACTTGCCTTTGCCCTTCGCCTCGAGAGCGACATAATCCTGTCGTCCGAGCAATAATGCGTCCTGACGCCAGTGAGCGTGAAAGTAACCGAGGTCGTCGGGCAACCGGTCCAGCGTTCGATACATCACGTAGCTATAGCAGGGCATGATTCGCCAGAGTTCGTCCCCGGGCTCCATTGGACCATCATAGACCAACTCAATCTTGGCCGCTTTGCGAAACGGCATGGAAAAATAGGCGTTGAATCCCCGGCGCTTGTTGACCAGAGCTGTGTTGACCTCTTCCCGAAGTCCTGCCGGATCGCAAAAGAAATCCACCAGCGGACAATCAACGCTCGGTGACGCCTCGTCATCCCAATACATTTTCAGCAGGACGTCTCGGTTGAGTGTCAACACCTGCGGCATGGCGAAGTGAATCATGGTGATTACGGCTGGACCCTTTATGTCAGCCACGACCACCTGTCTCGACGTGTTGAAGCGTGCGCTGAGCGGATTTTCGATCCACAGGGCGTTTTGTGCAGCCGTCCGCCCAAGCGTAAGCTCCGCCAGCCGTGAGAAGTCTGTGACCTCGCCATGTAAAGGGAAAATGATTCCAACGATGGTCAATGCAATCGTCATTGTCGCCACCATTTTTCTACCCTCCGTGATGCTTGATACATAGTTCCCATGAACCTGCCATTGCTGCTTTGCCAGACTCTTCCTATCATGTTCCGCAGTCCGCGCCAAGCTCCGAGGAATTGGTTGAGTCAGGGGGACACTGCGCTCGCCAGCGATGATTCGGAGGCGGGGCGAGAGCAAGTTTCCATTGATGGCGGGGTGTGGTAACATGAGTCGCCGATAATAGGCGCCATCAAGCGCGGCTCCGAGGCAAGCCACCGCGCAAGGAGGACCGGCTTCAATCCGCCAGCCTCCTTGGTAATCGCGGCATCGTTCATCCGGATTGAATTGTCGTCGGCATCGGCACAGGCTGTCTTCGTCGTAGTCGCCCCGTCATCCTTAGACGGGGCCCGATGGCGAAGACTGAGACCGTCCAAAGGGAGGAGAGAACAATGAGAGGTACCGTAGGACCCATCCGCGGACTTGTTGCGCTTCTACTGCTTGTTCTGACAGTGGCGATGCCTAAGAGGGGTTCGAGCATGGAGGCAGCCTCGCCTCCTCTCCCTGAAGGCATAACGGGAATCGCGGCGAAGTACCCCGGCGACGTCGGCATGGAACGGGACGCCGCGGTGATTTTCGTCGAGAATTTCGAGCAAACCTCTCTTGCGGATATGAAGGCACGCTGGGAAGAGGTTAAGAGCATCGAGTGCATGTCATTCTCGACGCAGATTCCTTCGGGCGCCGCAGGGCGGCATTCGCTGTTGGTGAAGCACATCGGGGGAAAGGGGACGGGCGGACATTTATATCGCCGGCTGTTGCCCGGCTATGACCGCCTTTTCCTCCGGTTCTACGTTAAGTTCGATCCGCAGTGCTATCCCGTTCATCACTTTGTCCACATGGGAGGGTACAATCCGCCGACGCGGTGGCCTCAGGGAGGCGCCGGCATCCGACCCGCTGGAGACGAGCGCTTCACGACGGGAGTCGAGCCGTGCGGGTCGAGATGGCGGTGGGACTTTTACAGTTACTGGATGGAGATGCGAGCGGCGCCGAGCGGTGATTCATGGGGCAACCACTTCATCAGCGACGACAACCTCAAAGCGGTTCGCGGCAAATGGATTTGCGTGGAGTTGATGATGAAAATGAATAGCCCGGTCGGCGAACGAAACGGCGAGGAGGCAATCTGGATTGACGGCCAACTGTGGAGGAAGGACGGCCAAATCACAAGCCACGTCGGTAAAGGATTTCCGCGGGGCAAATGGGTTTGGGGTGCTTTCACCCCGGACGCCAAAGGCGATGCCTTCGAAGGCTTTCGCTGGCGAAAGGACGAAAAGCTGAATTTGAATTTCCTCTGGATGCTCGTCTATATCACGCAGGCGCCCGAAGGGCACGAGAGCCGGATTTGGTTTGATAATATCGTCGTTGCCAGGGAGTACATCGGTCCGCTGAAGCCCATCGGGATGCCGGGCGGGAACAGGTGACTCCGACGCGACGGGCGGTCTGAACGGAGGTCGAGCAATGAGGAGACTCGGCAGTCGGCTGGCCGGTATGCCGCAAAGATGTATTCTCCGCGCCCTCTGCGTTCTCTGTGGTGAGTCCTTCCCCAAGCTAACACATTGCCTCGGGGGAGATTTCACAATAGAGTTCTCGATGAAGGCGGGCAAAACGCGAAAACCTTGACGGACGCAGGGCGAAATGTTTCAATGTTGCCCGTGCGAATCTCGGCAGCGACGACGCAGCGCACCGATTCAATAAGAGCTTAATTCGCCAGAAAAGGAGGGAGAAATGGCTTACAAATTTGCCGCGGGAGTTTGGTGCGATAACCCGGGTGCGAGCAGGTTCGGCGAGGCAACGCGGACCGCAAGAACCATCGAGGAGAGGATCAAGGCGTACAAGAAGTTGGGACTATCGGGGATCGAGGCTCACGACAATGAGATAACGGCGGAAATGGCGCCGAAGATCAAAAAGCTCCTCGACGACAATCGGATGTGCGTGGCGCTTTACACCGCGAATTTCTTCTGGAACAAAAAGTACACGAACGGGGCGCTGGCATCCCATAACCCGGCGGTCAGAAGAGCCGCCGTCGAGCAACTGAAGAGAGCGATTGATACCGCCCACGTCCTCGATGCCTGTGTCCTCGTCTATTGGAATGGACAGGAAGGGCAGGACGTCGCGTTCGGGAAGGACGGCGTTGAGGCGCTCGGTTACCTGCGCGATGCGTTCAATGAAGCCCTCGAATATGACGCGACCAATTACGGCGATAAGGCGATTCCGGTCGCTGTCGAGCCGAAACCGAACGAGCCCCGCTGCTCGATGCTTCTTCCGACGGTTGGGGACGCGATCGCGTTCAGCTACACGCTCGACCCCGAATATCAGTGCATGGTCGGCGTCAATCCGGAGGTCGCGCATTCGATCATGGTGGGGCTGGATTACACAAAGGACCTCGAGACCGCCCTCTTCCACAATAAGCTCTTCCACGTCCACCTCAACGACCAGGAGGGACCGAAATACGATCAGGACCTGCCTTTTGCGGCGGTTAATGCCAAGCGAGGATTGGAGATCATCGCCTGCCTCAAGAACAACAACTATCCGGGGTGGATTTCATTTGACCTGAACCCGCTGCGGACGGATTCCGACGAGAAGAGAAACAACATCATCAAAGCGTGCATGGCTAACTTCAAGAGGCTTTCCGCCATCGCCGACAAGCTCGATTGGAAGAAAATCAAGAGATTCCGCGCGGCGGGGGATTTCTCGGGCCTCGACATGCACATTGACAGCGTCCTTCTTTCAGCCTGAGAGCGGGGTCAGATAGAGAACCAGGAAGAGCGCAATAAGCGTCGCGAAGATGACTGCGGCGGGGGCGAGCATCCCACGGTAAACGCCGGAAAATCCCGACTTGAAGTAGTGGTGCGTCACGATGAGGCAGACGTGCACCGGGGAGAAAAGCACGCCGATGAAGCCTGAGCCAAAGGCAAGCACCAGGAACGGGAGAGGGTCGGACGTCACCTGAAGAATCAGCGGCGTGAAAATCGGGAAGAGCATCCCCACGTATGCCATGGTCAAGCCCGTGACTAATCCGGCGAGGAAGGAGAGAGTCACGATGAATGGCAGCAGGGGGACGTGATAGGCTTTCATCATGGCGGAGATTTCGGTAACGGCGCCGCTCTTAGGGATTGTTCCGCGGAAGACCATCAGCCCCATAATCATATAGACCAGTTTTAGGATGTGCGACGCTGAGATTTTCTTGAGGGAGGAGAGGAGGGGCATTCCCCTTTTGGCGCGGCCGATGGCGAGCGTCAGGACAATCGCAGGCACGAGCGCCGCCAGAAGACTCTCTTCCGACTCCATCCCGGTGGCGGCCGAAAGAAGAACCACGAGGGCAATGATCACCAGGATGGGCGACAGGTCGAGCGCCAGCTTTGCGAATTGAAACTTTCCCTTCTCAGGTCTCCTGACTCCAGCGGCCCGGGGAATCCCACGGAGTATGAACAGAATGCCGCCGACGAGCGCCGCCGCTGTTAAGGGGGACTGAATAATGGCGAGTTTGAAAACGGACAGGTCCAAACCTGCTTTCCGCGCCAATCCCGCCGCGAGAAGAATCCCCGGATAGAGGGGCCACGAATACTCCCATATGTGACGAAACCAGAAATTGATCAGCGTCTTCTTCGTCGGGGTAAGATTCAATTCCTTTTGCGATTCCTCAACCATTGGGGCGGAGAAAACCGCTCCGCCCGGCATCGGCAGAAGTCCAATGAGAGCCGGGAGGGTAACCAGAAGAAGCCTCGCGTCCCGAGCGAGAGCCTGGAACGTCCGCAGAATCTGATTCATTTGCCCCGTCACTTCGAGGCAATGGCTGAGGATTAAGACGAGGACGACAATCCCAACGAGCTTCAGGGTCGAGGATGAAGAGACCTCCTGCCAGACAATCATCAGGAAATCGCATGGCGTGATGATGCTCCCCGACCGGAAGAGAAGCCGGCCTGCTCCGGAGAAAAGCGCGAGGAGGATGGAGCCGATGAGCATGGCGGTGCCAAGGTTGACCTTCTTGCGCACCATAAAAACAATTGCCGCAAAAGCGGCAAGGATTTTCAGCAAGCCAAGCATCGGTCGAGCACCCGAGGGTTCAACGAGTCAGGAGTTGACGACTTGGCGCGAAAGCTAACACAGACCTATGGGAGTGTCAACCACAAAGCCGTTGACAGATTGAAGTTCCGCACACATCATGGGATTGCGTTTCGAGCTGTGAATCATTGACGGAAGAACAGGAGATTCGATGAAGAAGACAAGAGTCGGGCTGATAGGCTTTGGGACCGTGGGCACGGGTGTGGTGAAGAATGTCCTGTCCAACGGCGAACTCATTGCCCGCCGAACAGGGATTCGGCTTGAACTTGCGCGGATCGCGGATATTGACCTGACGCGGAAGAGGGATGTTGCCGTTGACCCGTCAATCCTGACGACCGACGCTCTGCAAGTCCTTCACGACGATTCAATTGATATTGTCGTCGAACTGATTGGCGGCATCAATCCGGCGAGGGAGTACATCCTCACCGCGCTGCGGAAGGGGAAGCATGTCGTGACCGCCAATAAGGCGCTGCTCTCCAAGCATGGCAGAGAGATTTTCGAGACGGCCCGAGAGCACGGCGTTGAAGTGCTTTTCGAAGCGAGCGTGGCGGGCTGTATACCAATCATAAAATCGCTGAGGGAATCGCTTGCCGCCAACAACCTCCTTTCGATGGACGGCATTGTCAACGGCACATGCAATTACATCCTCACGAGGATGCAGCGCGAGGAAATGAGTTTCGCCGCCGCGCTTGAAGAAGCGAAGGCGAAGGGATACGCGGAGGCGGACCCGTCTTTCGATGTAAACGGCGCCGACTCCGCTCAGAAGCTGGCGATTCTCGCGTCTCTCGCTTCCGGGAGTTGGATTGACGCTGAGCGGATTTACGTCGAGGGGATCACCCACATCACCCAGAAGGACATCGCGTACGCGGCGGAACTCGGGTATGTCGTGAAGCTGCTGGCGATTGCGAAGTTTGGGGCGGACTGGGTGCAGGCGAGAGTGCATCCCGCTCTTGTGCCAACAGCCCACCCGCTCGCGGATGTTTGGGGCGTCTTCAACGCGGTTTATCTCGTCGGGGACTATGCGGGCGAAATGATGTTCTATGGAGCGGGCGCAGGACAAAAACCCACCGCCTCCGCGGTCGTCAGCGACATCATAGACATCAGCCGCAATGCCGAAAGGGGAGGAAAGAAAAGAATCCCGTCTGTTCCCGAAATTGCCGCGACTAAACGGCTGGTGCCTATGGACGAGATCGAGGCTCGGTACTACCTGCGCTTCACCCTGCTTGACAAACCCGGCGTTCTCGCCCGAATCGCCGCCGTCCTCGGGGAGAATGAGCTCAGCATCTCCGCGCTATCGCAAAAGGAGCGCCATCCGAAGAGCGCCGTCCCCGTAGTTGTCGTGACCCACGCCGCCAGGGAAGCCTCCGTGCAGGCCGCCTTGAACAAGATTGATTCCCTCGACGTCGTTAAGGGGAAGACGTTCATGATTCGAATCGAAAGCGGGGAATAAGAGAAAAGGACCGCCTGTGCGGGGGCCGGGCGGTCCTCGAGAACGATGCCTGAGGCGCGACCCACATCGAGCCTTCAGGAGGGCACGAGGTGCTGCCGAGCGAGACGACGACTACTTCTTCGGAGCCGGGGCTTTTCCTTCCTCAGCCGTAAGAGCCTCGATCTCGCTCGTTTTGCCTTGCTTGCGGTACAAAGCAATCAGTTTTGACCGGGCCTGCGACTTTATCGGGGTTTCCACAGCCTCTTTCAGGACCCCTTTGTAGATTTCTTCCGCCTTGTCCTCTTTGTTGTTCTGCGCGAAGAGGTCAGCGAATCGCAGGGCGACCTGGTGCTTCTCGATGGGGCGCTGACAGAGGGCCAGGGCGCGGTCGTACAACTCAACTGCCTTGTCGGCGAGGTTGTTTTGCAGGTAGATTTGGGCGACCGAAACATAGGTGTAAGGCGCGGCTTTCTCTTCGGAAAGCGACTTTTCGGCCCAATTGATCGCCTCGTCCTTCTTCCCCGCCATCATGTACATTCGGCTGACGTGCTGGTAATAATAGCTCTTGTTCGGAGAGGGTGTCGCTTCGATGATCCTCTGATAGGTCTCTGCCGCCTTTTCGTACTGCTTGTTCGACTGATAGAGATATACGAGCCGGTTGAGGATGGTCATGTCCTTAGGGTTGAGCTTGGAAAGCCTCTCGTAAACGGGCAAAGCCCTCGCGGGTTCCCGCACGACCGAATTGAAAATCTGTGCGAGAGTGCTGAGAGATTCTTCATCGCCCGGATTCGCCTCCAGCTTCTTCTCGAGGTCCACGATCACTTTATCAAGCTCTCCGGATTTCTGATAAATGCGGAATAGGTTCAGTTGGGCGCCGCGCTTCTGAGTATCGTCTTTTGCATTGGTCGCAACGAACTCGTACGCCTTCTTGGCGCCTTCCGTGTCGCCCGCCTGCTCGTAAATCTGCCCGAGAATGCCATTGTATCGGCACTTCTCCTCGACGGTCTGGGCGGTTGCAAGGACTTTGGTAATTTGCTCCGCTGCTCCTTTTGTATCTCCTTTGGCCTGGTAAACCTCGCTGAGCGACTCGTAATACCGGCTCTTCTTGGGGGCGTCGGTTTCCTTTTCAATTGCGGTCTGAAGCATTTCGATTGCCTTGTCGTAAGCCCCATACCTCTTGTGAACCTCCGCCAGTTCGTAGTAGTAGGTTCCACCCTCTATGGGACGCGGACGGGGAACCGGCCTCGTCGCGTACGGCGGACGAACTGGGGGTGGGGTGGGTCTTACCTCTTCGGGGCCGCCGGGTCTGGCGGTTTGTCCAAGGCAAATCGAGATAGCGAGCATCCAGGCACAATGGACAATCAATATGGTCCCGAGGAATCTCATCGCCCTGTTCATAGTGTCTCCTTTCTGAAACATCCTTCCCCGCGCTGAAGTCGTCTTGATTCGCAGTGTTCGCGCAACGAAAAGCGCAAATCACAATGAAGGGTACGGCAGAGCAAATCGGATGTCAATACCCTGCCTGCCGAACGGGACGTCCTGTAACTACCTTAGACGGGGAACGGGCCAAATGTGTTCCGTGGATCTGGGTGCAACTCAACGTTCTGAGCCGCTCTCGGCTCCCTTATGCGTGGCCGAGGTCGTCGGCAATCCCGGGGTCCCTCGCTTCGAGAGGAACCGCAGAGCACGCCGAGAACGCAGAGACGACGACGCCCGTCGGAGAAACGTGGCATGGGCATCTTGCCCATGACAACGATTCATGGGTCCCTCCCCGACGAGGGGCGAGGTGGCACAGCCATCTATCCTCTGCGTTCTCCGCCCTGAAAATCGGCGCCGCGCCGCCAGCATACGGAGGAGGCGGCCAGGATAATGGCGCCCTCGGCGCCACACAGGATGAACAGCATAATCCCGTCAAAGCTGTCATCCTGTCTCAATTTTTCCTTTTGACGGGATTTACAGGATGAACAGGACGGCAGATTAACCTCGGATGCACGCAGATACACGCAGATATTCAGTTTTCCATCCATCTGCGTTTATCCGCGTCCATCGGCGGTTCCTGATCATCCCCCGCCATCGGCGGGGTTATCGTGTCCAACTTCTTCTCTGCGATCTGTGCGCTCTCCGCGGTTGATCCCTCCCGAGCCTGAGGCGTTACCCGTGCAGTCAAAAAACACGTTGAACGGAAGACGGATTCTGTTAGTATTTCCGAGAAAAAACCCGTCGGTCAAGCCTCAGAACCTGGGTCATTGTGCCGCGGTAAGCGCAAGTGTGCATCCGAGTTCTTGCCGGGTGGGAAGGCTTACCCTTACGCGGCATTTTTTCAGGGAAAATTCGCAGCATCCGAATGAGACGATAGGGATGAGTTAGGAGGTCACCTTGAGTGAAGTGAAAATTCTTCTGGCGAGCCGAAACAAAGAGAAGCTGAAAGAGCTTGCGGCATGCCTTCAGGAGGTTCAGGCGACGATCCTGACTCCGGACGACGTTACGGATGCACCGGAGATTGAAGAAACGGGCCTAACCTTCCAGGAGAACGCGACTAAGAAAGCGACGGAGGTTGCCCGAGCGACCGGTCTCCTGACAATCGCGGACGACTCCGGGCTTGTCGTGGACGCCCTGGAAGGGAGGCCAGGGGTCTGGTCTTCGCGGTACGCCGGTGAGAACGCAACGGACAAAGAGAACAATGAAAAGCTCCTTCGGGAAATGGCGAATGTGCCAGAAGAACTGCGCACCGCCAGGTTCGTCTGCGCCGCGGCCGTTGCGGACGCCACGGGTTTGATCGGCATCGTGGAAGGAACGTGCGAAGGAAGCATCGCTTTCGAGGAAAGGGGCCAGCACGGCTTTGGCTACGACCCTCTCTTCATAAGGACGGGCTACAACAAGACCTTTGCGGAGCTGGGTCCCGACATCAAGAACCGCGTCAGCCACAGATTCCTGGCCATGCAGAAAGCCGCTATCCTGCTCGAGCGGTACGTGACAGAGAAGGATCGCGAGAAGAAAGGGGAGGGCCGTTAGCAGCCACGACGGCGTGGTGGGGGCTCGTCAGGATGCACGCCGGTTCCCAGCACGAACGCACCGGGCACGCAAGCCACAGCAACGTCCAGCGCAGTAGGCAACCCTCCGGGGCCTTGTGCTTGCTGGCGCCCTTGGCGGCGGGCTGCAAGACCGGTCGCGTTGGTGAACGAAGCAATTTGATCCCCGCGCTGCTTGTGGAGTTGGCGCGCCGTATCCAAATGAGGCAATCGAAGAAAACGCTCGTTATTCTGGGTTCGACAGGCTCCATTGGACTGAACACGTGCGATGTTGTCCGGTCGCTCCGGGACGATTTTGAGATTGTGGGGCTGGCAGCCAGGTCGAACGCGGAAGAAATGCTCCGGCAGGTTCAGGAGTTCCGTCCACGAATGGTCGCCCTCTCCGACCCCGAGGCTGCCGAAAAAGTGCGGAGAGTGGCGCCTCCTACGACGGAAGTCTTGAGCGGGCTGGAGGGCATCAGTGAAGTGGCGTCCCTCGACGAAGCGGACATCGTCGTCTGCGCAATTGTCGGAGCGGCTGGGTTGATGCCCGTTGTTCAGGCTCTGAAATCCGGCAAGAACGTCGCCCTGGCGACCAAAGAGGTTCTCGTTACCGCGGGAGAAATCGTTACGCGATTAGCGGCGGAGAAAGGCTGTCAGATTATCCCTATTGACAGCGAACACAGCGCGCTGCACCAATGCCTCCGCGGTGAGCACATCAGTACGGTTCGGAGGCTTATCTTGACGGCGTCAGGAGGTCCTTTTTTCGCCGACATGGACAGGGACCTCTCGGAGGTTACGCCAGCGGAAGCCCTGCGGCATCCCCGCTGGGACATGGGGAATAAGGTAACGATTGACTCGGCGACGTTGATGAACAAAGCCCTGGAGGTCATCGAGGCAAAATGGCTCTTCGGGGTTGACCTCGGACGAATTGACATAGTCATTCACCCCGAAAGCGTGATTCATTCGATGGTGGAATTTGTGGACGGAGCCATCCTGGCTCAGATGAACGAGCCGGACATGCGAATCCCCATTCAGTATGCGCTGACGTATCCGGGGCGAATGCCGAGGAGCGTGGTTCCGTTCGATTTTCAGAAGAATAGTCGCTTGACATTTTGCGAGGCGGACAGCGAGCGATTTCCGTGCCTGCGGCTTGGGCGGGAAGCCGCTGCCATCGGTGGGACAATGCCCACGGTTCTCAACGCGGCAAATGAGGTTGGCGTCGAGAAATTCCTCTGCGAGGAAATTCGTTTCACGGACATCCCCCGCTGGATCGAGGCGGCGATGGCTCGCCACAATCCCACGCCAAATCCGACGATCGAACAAATCCTCGCCTGTGATTCGCAGGTGAGGAAGGAGAAATACTTGTGATGCTGGTGACCATTGCGGCTTCGTTTTCGCACATTCTGAACATAGTACTCATGGTGTTCGCGGCGATTCTTGCGCTGGGCGTCGTCGTCATTATCCACGAACTCGGCCACTTCTTTGCGGCGAGGAGGGCTGGAGTCAAGGTCGAGGCGTTTTCCATCGGCTTTGGGCCGAAATTATGGAGCATCAAGAAGGGAGAAATCGAGTATCGCATCAGCCTCCTTTTCATCGCTGGCGGGTACGTGAAGATGAAGGGGATGGAGCCAGAGGGAGGCAAGCCGCCGCACGAAATCGAAGGTGGGTTTTTCGCGGCGAGTCCGGGGAGGCGTGCGTTTATCGCGTTTGCTGCTCCGGCGATGAACCTGGTCCTCGCCCTGGCGGTGTTCACGCTGCTCTGGTTCACCGGAACGAAAGTCCCGCAGGGGGTGCTGACAACTACGATCGGCTATCTTGAAGAGGAGAGCCCGGCGAGGAAGGCGGGGCTTGTCCCCGGGGACACCATCCTCAAGGTCAATGGCGAAGAGGTCCGTGAATGGAAAGACATTATGGAGGGTGTCGCATTCAGTCCGAGGGACGCCGTTGATCTGGCAATCCGTCGCGATAGCACAATCGTCGAGAAGACCGTTCTGGTGGAATGGGACAAGCAGGCCGGCTTCCGGCATCTCAGCACCTATCCGAGGATGGACCTCGTTGTCTCGGAAGTGGAAAAAGGGTCGTTGGCTGAGAAGTTGCAGATTCGGCCCGGCGACACCATTCTTCATGTCGCCGGGGAGCGCATTTACCACATAGACCAGTTCCGCGAAATCCTTCGGAAGAACATCGGCAAACAGGTTGACCTCGTCATCTCGCGCCGTGACGGAAGTCGGGTCACCGCCTCATTCACCGTGCCACTGCCCGAAGACGGAATAGGGGTCATGTCCGTCGAAAAAGGGTCGCTTGCCAAAAAGGCCGGATTCAGGAGCGGTGACGTGATTGTGGCCGCCGCCGAACAGAAGGTCTTCACGGTGAGAGAGCTTCAGAGTGTTCTCAGCCGTAATGCTGGCAACGATGTCAAGATACAGATTCTGCGGGGGAAAAGGAGCGCATTCGAGGCAGGGCTGAAAAAGCCAACAGGCGACGTCGTCTTCGGCGCTCACCTCGAAGAGAGTTTCCCGATACTCGGATTCATTCCGGGCCCGGTGTACGGAGTCAGGAAGGAAGACCCGTTCTCGGCCACGTACTCCGCGGTAAGAAACGTGCTCCAGACGCTCAAGGCGCTGGTAACGCGGACCGTTTCGACGAAAGGAATTAGCGGCCCCGTCGGGATCGTCGGCATGATAGCGAAATCCATCTCCATCTCCTTCACCACCTTCCTTCATTTCATCGGATTTCTGAGCGCGAACTTCGCGGTGATCAATTTGTTACCGATCCTGATCGTGGACGGCGGACACATCATGTTCTGCGCCATAGAAAAACTTCGCCGAAAGCCGATCCGGCAGAGGACCATGACCGTCATCGTGAACGCCTTCTTCATTCTGATCCTCGCGTTCTTTTTGCTTGTGACGAGAAACGACGTTGTGCGGTTTCTCCGGGGCGGC
>CAZFAP010000052.1:0-26691 GCA_964516325.1 uncultured Verrucomicrobiota bacterium | reverse complement strand
CCGGTTCCGTGAAGAACGGGGCATCCAGCTATCAGCCTTGTCCGCGCCAACAACATGATTCACGGTAGGAAGGATACCAGGTTTGCACCGTCAGTCAAGTTCCGTCGGATTCCCTCCCTGCGCCCTCGCGATCTGCTCGCCCCAGTACGCGTGAAAACATGTGGACTGTCTACGATCCGACATTTCCGCCACAGTACTCGACCCACCTGCCGTTTCTATCGGCGGCCAGTGTCGTTCCGTGCGAATTGCTGTACTGTTTTTCAGCAAGATGCTGTATCATGCTGTGTGTTGGTTCATCATCGCTCATCGCGCCATCAAGGTTTATGACAAGGACTTCTCCGCCATCGCCAAGGAGCTTGACCCTGAATCCCTGGAGCCCATTAACGACCCATACATGCTCCAGCAAAGCTACGACCATCCCCAGGAGTTCGCCGCCGAAGTCGAAGCCTTCGAGAAACAGGCCTCAGCCGCTTCCAGATCCTCGACAAAACCTTCGGTGTCATCTGACCTCCAACAATGTCAAACCTACCATCCGACCGCTTGTGGCCGTGCTTAACCGTCATTCCTCACGGGCCCTTCCGTCAGTCCGAGGGACCAATTTCGACGATCCGAGCCCGGTCCGGCCCCGTTGGCTCCGCTGTCCGGCCGTACCGCCGGCATCCTATCCCGCCCCGCCAAAGGCGGGGGAGGGCTCCTGCCCCCGGATGCCCTTCCGCCCGCCCAAACGCTCCGACGCCCGCCTCGGTCAAGGCAGAAAGTTCATCTTTGCCTCTTCCGCACACCCTCGCCTCAAGCGCTCTGCACCGCAGCCCCCGCCCATTTCATTCTCGACGAGCCTTGACCGCGACATGAAAAGGTGAGAGAATGGTAATTGAAACCGTGCGAGACAGGACCCACGGGCAGCCGAGGTTAAAACCTCAGCAGAAAGCGCAGTTCGCCTTGAACCCTTCGCATGACATATCAAGCCTCACCAAAACAATAACTTCCTTATCCCTGTCAGCAATCTTTCTCGTCCTCGGGCTCCCGGTGCCCGCTCAATCCGACCCTTCTATCCCCGCCACCGCTGCGCCCCTCATCACCTCCGTCCGCATGAACGGCGGCAACATCAGCCTCGAGTGGGAACGCCAAGCCGGAGAAACCTACGCCATCCAGTTCGGCGACATGCTCCCCCCAGACGATTCGTGGTCGCAGATTGACGCCATAACGCCTCCCTGGGAGTATCCGATAGATGACGGCATGCAGCAATGCTTCTTCAGAATTGTCTCCTTTCCCGCTCCGCTCCCTCTCGTCATCAACGAAATCATGTACAATCCTCTCGACGACCCCGAGCAAAAACGCGAATACGTCGAGCTTCACAATTACGGCGACTTGCCCATTGATCTGTCGGGTTTTGAGTTCAAGACAGGCATTCGTTATACCTTCCGCGACGAGACAATTCTCGACTCAGGGGAATATCTCGTGGTCGCCGCCGACCTCAAGCAAATATACCTCCTCTACGGCGACGTCAACCGGTGCGGCCCCTTCGATGGGCATCTCGATAACGGCGGCGAACCCCTGGAGCTCTTCGACCCCGAAGGAAACCTCGTGGACCGCGTTGATTACAACGACGATCCCCCCTGGGACACCCAAGCCGACGCCACCGGCTCCTCCCTCGAATTGATAGACCCCGCCCGGCACAACGACATCCAC
Source organism: uncultured Verrucomicrobiota bacterium (assembly GCA_964516325.1). Taxonomy (GTDB): domain Bacteria; phylum Auribacterota; class JABMQX01; order JABMQX01; family JABMQX01; genus CAZFAP01. The sequence goes on along the minus strand of CAZFAP010000052.1, from coordinate 25,002 downwards.
GACAACTGGCAAGCCAGCCTCCCCGTCGGAGGCGGCGGCACGCCCGGCGCCCCCAATTCCGTCCTGAACATCGAAATCCCGCCCTTCGTCTATCAGCACTCCCGTTCCCCCGAAGAGCCAACCTCCTCGGACGAAGTCAATATTCGCGTCAAGGTAACGGACAATGGTTCCGTCGCGTCCGTCATCCTGAAATACGATGGCGGCGCCGGCGAGGAAACTGTCCCCATGTTTGACGACGGCCAGCATGATGATCTCGCTGCCGACGATTCCCTCTACGGGGCGGTCATCGGACCCTTCCCCGACAAGTCCACCGTTACCTATATCATCGAAGCGACCGATGACCTCGGCCAGCTCACAACCCATCCAGAAAACGCCCCTTCCGAGGTCAAGCTTCTGTACGTCAACGACAACCACCTCAACGACCGCCTCGTCAAGATCAACGAAATCATGTATCACCCGCCAGACGACGACCTTGGCCAGGAAGATGCCGAATTCGTCGAGCTTTTCAATTCATCCGGCGAACCCGTGGACATCACCGGATGGAGGATTTCCGGCGGAATCAACTTTAGCTTCCCTCCGAAGGTTCTCGCGGTAGGTGAATACGCCGTCGTCTGCCTGAACGAGACGAAGATCGCCAAAACCTATGGCATCCCCGAGGACCTTCTCCTCGGAAATTGCACCGGAAGACTCGGCAATGCCGGTGAGGAAATCAAGCTCCGAAACAAAAACGATGTCCTCCTCGAATCTGTTCTCTACCGCGATCTCTTTCCCTGGCCCGTCGCTGCCGACGGCTACGGATACTCTCTCGAAAGGATAGATGCTGCCGCCGACCCCAACTCCCCCCAGACTTGGGGCGCCGCGCCTCCTCCCGGCCAATCCTCGACCCAGCCGGGTTGGAAATTCTTTGAGACTCTCGGTACCCCCACGACCACCCGTCTGTATTTCTACATGACCGGGGTAGGGGAGTGCCTCATTGATGACGTGGAACTTGTGCCCGTGATTGGCGGCGACAACATCCTGTCGAACGGCGGATTTGAGGACGGCACGACTGGCTGGAACAGAGCCGGCAGCCAGGATTTTGCCATCGCGTCAGAGCCTCGCCCGGACTCCTCCGGAACCTTCAGCCTGAGAATACTCTCCTCCGGCGTTGGGACAGGGAGCGGTGAGTCCATCTATCAGGACGGCATCCCCGTCAACTTCTCGACGAGATACCGGCTGACCTTCTGGGCGAAATGGCTGTCAGGGACCTCGTTCTTGACGGCACGCTTCTCAGCGGCTTCCGGTACCCCCGATCCGTTGATGAAAACCTTCGACCTCAATCCAAGCTCCGCGACAGACGCTTTCAGCTTCGCTTCCCCGGGAAGAGCCAACCACGTAATCGAGTCCCCTCCCCCTCCCATCGTCACCGAAATCGCTCGCAGCCCACAGCATGTCCAGGAGTCGGACGAGGTTGAGATAGAGGCTGCCGTCACGCCCTCCCCCGACATTTCCTCTGTTCTGTTGCAGGTGACGGTCAGCGGCCAGGACATAGTCCTGCCCATGGCCGACGACGGCGCCAGCGGCGGAGACGCCCTGGCCGCCGACAACACGTACACCGCCACCGTTTCCGCCTATCCCCCCTACACAATCGTCAGATACAAGGTCTTGATTCAGGGACCAAGCGGAGAACTCGGCAGGTCGCCGCAAATCCAGGCCCCCAGCCAAACCTACGCATACTACGTCGAAGGGGATATTGACAAAGTCGCCTCGGCAAATCCGGTCTATAGCCTCTACGTCAAGTCCAGCGACCTGAGCCTCATAGCCAGCTACGCTCAACTGAGAGACCCCGCTCACCCCAACTGGAACAAAACCGTCCCCGGAACCTTCATTCATAATGGCGAAGTTTACGATGTTCAGGTCCGCCACAGGGGAAGTCGCTGGTGCCGATACTGGTCCAACGGCAAGATGAGTTTCAAAATCAAGTTCCTTCGCTATCAGCAGTTCAATGGTCGCCCGGAGATGGACCTCAACTCCGCCAATCACTACGGCTTCACCGGCTACGAAGAAGCCCTCGCTTTCGAGATGTTTCGCCGAGCGGGCGTGCCCGGCTCATTCACTAACTTCGCCCGCCTCAACATCAACGGCAAATACCACGGCTTCTACCTCCAGCTCGAAAGCCCCGGAGAGGGGTTCCTCCAAGCTCACCTCGCCGAGGAAGGAGACCTCTTCAAATCCATGGGCGACCCCCTCGGCAGATTCCCTTACGACTGGGGCGATTGGCGACCCCTCGAATCCCTCCAGAAATACGAGGATGTCTATCCCCGAAAGTCGCGGGAATACGAGTCGCACGAAATCATCAGGGACGTGATTGAGGGAATGAGTCAGGCAGCCTACACCTCAACGGACGCCTTGCAGGAGTTCCTCGAAACCCAGTTCGATATGGAGCGGACGCTCGGCTATGTCGCCACCGCCGCTTGGATCGCCGTCTGGGATGAAGCCTGGCACAATTTCTTCGCCTACCGGGATACCAGCCAGAAGTGGATGATTTTCCCCTGGGATACCGACGGATGCTTCGGGGCAAACGGCGAGTCCCAGTTCACGAACTCGATCTTCGTTGGTGAGCACGACAATCCCGACAACCGCGCCGGATGGTCAAACGAGCTGAAACATTACCTCTTCAGTGTGCCCGCCCTGCGGAAGAGATACGTTTTGAAACTCGAATACCTGAATACCTTCGTCTTCACGCCAGCAAAGCTGAAAAGCTTTGTGCAATACCTCGTCCCATCCGTCTCCAAGGATGCCGCGGAAGACCCCTTCGGCTGGGGCAGAACGCCGGAAGCCGAGCTGGCCGACGTCGAGTATTTCATAGACCAGCGACACGAGAACATCAAACAGCAGATCGCCACGGAGAAACAGAAGCCGTACTTCCAGTGACGCCCGGCGACCCCGACATTCGGTTCTCTGTCAACGCCTTGGCGGCGACAGCGACATGGACCCCGTGCAACAGCGCGACGGATTCCGAGGGACAATCGGAGCGAAGGGTTATGTTGCCAAGTGCTCTGACTCATAAATTCGGTGACGTATCTTTCGACAGGATTTACAGGATTGTCCGGATTTGTCTGATGCTGCTTTGCCCCGCGTTCGGCGGGCTGATCCGGTCGAAAAGACCGTCCCTTGCACCTTGATACGTAACGGAATTCTTGAACTGATGGACTCAGGGTGGGGGTATGAGGGAGTCGGTTGCTCCAAGGGAGACAATTTGTGGCGGTCCGTCGGAGCCTTCGGCTTATTGCCGTCCGACAAATTCCGCGGGAAGAGCAAAGGCGCCTTTCCCTGTGTTCCTCTTGTCTTCGCCTTCCTGCCAATCACTTTCCTTCAGCACAGTGCCAACCTGCCTTGCCTTCTGGTCTTGCCCTTATGCTGAAGTTGCCTTCCTGATCCTTTTTGCCTTTGCCCTTCCCGCGTACTATTTCTGGACCGTAGCGAAAAATGCCCAAATGCCGCTACGGAGTAAGACGCCTATGCCACCCGGTGCTCCCCATGTTGGGGCATGACGTCGCCGGGGGGGTTCGGGGGGGTATGTTTCTCGACGTAGTGAACACCGGTAGCATAGGTGAGGCGACAAAACGCAACCGCTGTGCCAAGGACGAAACCAAAAGCAACACGGCAGCGCTATTTCTCCTAATCTTTCCGCGTGCAAACAATTAAGAAAAGGAATTGTGTTTCTGTCGGGCTGTTCATAGAGCACATGACGCACGCCTCTCCCGAACGGCGCGGTTTTCCTTCTACAAAAGCGCGGACGAATTTCGGCACCGCTCGGCGGACCCGGGACGCCTCTTTTCGGAGACGAGCGGGCGCTCCTACGCCAGCCGAATTTGGCGCCCTCGCCGCGGCGCCGGATCGGGGCTTTCTTGCTGCTCCAGCACTGGATGCCCCCGCGCACGCGAGCAGAAGCCTCACAGGAAGGCAGCAACACGGTTGTTGAAATGTTTCAACAGTGGGGCGAGTTCAGGACTCGTGACTGGCAGTGAGGTGTCGCTCCGGTGGGGGGCGCTTGCCACACGCACGGCTGGATGCGCCTTGACGGGGGAGAATGAAGCTCACAACCCGAGCCTTTTCATTTTGTAGTACAAAGCGGAGCGGTCTATTTGCAGCAGTCTGGCCGCCTTGCTCTTATTTCCGCCGGCCTCCCGCAGCGCCCTTGTGATGGCCTGTTTTTCGGCGCCTTCGGCAGCCTTTCTACTGGCAGCCTTCAAGGGGAGCGTGCCTTTACTCAGGTCAACTTCTGCGTCGGACTGCTCGTCAGCCGAATCAGCCCCGAGGCTGATACTGACGTGCCGTGGAAGAATCACGTGGTCGCTCAGCAATACAGCCCTCTTGATGACGTTCTTCAACTGCCTGACATTTCCGGGCCAGGAGTAGGTCATCAGCCGACTCATGGCGCCCCGGGAGATGCTTTCCACTTGCTTGTTGAACTCAAAATTCGCCTCCTCCATGAATCGCCGGGCGAGCCACAGGATGTCTGCTTTCCTTTCCCGCAGAGGAGTCACGTTGATTGGAAACTCGTTGAGCCGATGATAGAGGTCCTTCCGGAGGGTCCCCTTTTCGACCGCCTCCAGCAGATTGATATTGCTCGCCGCGATGATTCGCACGTCCACGCTGATGGTTTTCTTCCCGCCGAGCCGCTGAATTTCCCTCTCCTGAAGAACGCGAAGCAGCTTCCGCTGCGCAGGAAACGAGAGATTCGTAATCTCGTCAAGGAAGATGGTCCCCCCGTGCGCCAGCTCGAACTGTCCGGGCTTCTTCTCCAGCGCGCCGGTGAACGCTCCTTTCTCGTACCCGAAAAGCTCGCTCTCGATGAGCGTATCGGGGAGCGTCCCGCAATCAACGACCACGAAAACCTTGTCCTTCCTCTTGCTGAAATGGTGGATCGCCCGGGCTATCAGTTCCTTGCCCGCTCCGCTTTCTCCCTGGATCAGAACCGTGGCGTCCGTCGGGGCAACAATCTTTGTCTGCTGAAAGACCTCGTGGATCTTGGCGCTATTCCCCATGAGGTGCTCCAGGTTCATCTCTTTGCCGAGTTCCCCCTTCAGGTACGCCACCTGGCGGCTGAGCTTTTGGGCGCCAAGGGCATTCTCGACTCGCAGGATGAAGCTCTCCCGTTCAATGGGCTTGCACAGAAAATCGTAGGCGCCCGACTTCATAGCCCGAACCGCCAACTCGATGTCGCCGTACCCGGTGAGGATTACCACCTGTGTCCCCGAGTTGAGGCCCTTGATCTTAGGCAAAACCTCGATTCCATCCATGTCCGGAAGCTTGAAGTCGAGCACGACAAGGTCGGGCCAGACCTTCTTGACCTGGTCGAGCGTCGAGGCGCCGTCGCTCGCGACAAAGGTCTCGTGCCCTCGTTGCCGGAGGATCGTCGCGAGAAGTTCCCTCATCTCCCTTTCGTCATCAACGATCAGTATGCTTCCCATAGCTGGTGGTTCTTACTCCAATAATGCCGGTTTGATGAACTCCGCAAGCAAGCGTCTCCCCCAACTTCGCCGCGCCCGCGGCTTACTGCTTCTTATGGACGGCCCGGGTCAAACTCTGAGCGCAGGCTCCCGGGGCGTGGGGGAGTCGGCTGCAAGCCCATCGCGCCTCGAAGTTTCGCAAGAGAGTCTCACATGCGTTTTCGCCGACGGCAAAAAAGGGGGAACCCCACCCGGACGGACCGGGCGGTTTTCCCCCGGCATAATCGTGACTCGGTGGCGAGCGCGAACCTTACTTCCGCTCGCCTCGCATGTCGGCGCTCCGTTCGTCTCCCCCCCATCGAGGAGAACTGAGCGACGAGGCCATCCTCTCGCCTCTACCTGCATGCCGGAACGTCATTGCTACGGTCGAGGATGTCCTCACGACACACGATTTTGCTCGCACCATACTAACACCACATCAGCTCCGCGCCAAGACCAAAATGAAAACTTCTGCAATCCCTCAGTCATGGGGGGCGAAGCCCATGGGCCAGAGGAGGCACAGACCGCAGAGAGTACCGCCTCTGGGAAAAGAGATGGCATGCGCATCTTGCCCATGGTTCTTCCCCTGCCCCGCCAACGGCGGCATGCCACAAACAGGAGTCCTCTGCGCTCTCTGCGGTGAGTCGCCCCGAGGCTGAGGCCTTTCAATTTCGCCGGGGGGCACGCCGGGGGAGAGCATCGCCTGCATCCTTGACTATTCCCGGACGGCCGCTGATGGTTGCTCGCGCCTTTCGATGAAATCACAGAAGAAGTCGCACGATTGTGGTAAACTTGACGCCGTGCGGTGAGCGGCCGCGGGGCGATGCTTCGTCGGTGAGGTGAAGGGCGGACGGCAGGCCCAAGTCCCTGAAGCGCTCGCTCTCGCGGCGCTTGTAGCCTTCACCGGGTGGCTCTGGAGTTGAGGCGATAGTGGAACAGTCCCGGAGACCGAAAAGTCGTCTCGGACTCGACCTTGACTTTTTGTTCAGCCTCTCCGGGCTACCGTGCGAGTGAAGGTAGAAGCCATGCCGTGACGTTTTCTGATGATATGGTTGTCCGTCGGGAGTCCACAACCTCTAACGAAAGGCTCGGATTCGTATGAAAGAGTACGTCAATCCTCTGGTTGAGCGATACGCGAGCAAGGATATGTCCTACATGTTCTCGCCGGAGTTCAGGTTCACGACCTGGCGAAGGCTTTGGATCGCTCTGGCGAAGGCGGAGAAGGAGCTCGGACTCAACATAACAGACGAGCAAATTGCCGAACTCGAGTCCAAGAAAGATGACATCAATTTGGAAGTCGCCCGGCAGAGAGAAAAAGAGGTTCGGCACGATGTCGTCGCCCACATCTACGCTTATGGCGTGCAGTGCCCAGAGGCGCGGCCCATCATTCATCTCGGCGCCACGAGCGCCTTTGTGGGGGACAACACCGACTTGATCCAGATGCGAGAGGGATTGCGCAGGCTCAACGTGCTCCTGGTGAACGTCATCAGAAAGCTCGCGTCATTCGCCAACACGCATGCGTCGCTTCCGACTCTCGCCTTCACTCATTTTCAGCCAGCTCAGCCGACTACGGTTGGCAAACGGGCATCCATGTGGCTACAGGACCTTACGTTCGATTACCGAGATTTGGGGTGGCGACTGGACGCGCTCCCTTTTCTTGGCGTGAAGGGGGTTACGGGGACGCAAGCGAGCTTCATGCGCATCTTCGACGGGGACGAGCAGAAGGTCAAACGGCTCGACGAACTCGTCGCCAGGGAAATGGGCTTTGCGTCGCTCCTTCCGGTCGCGGGGCAGACGTATTCGCGGAAAATTGACTCCCAGGTGCTGGACGTTTTAAGCGGAATCGCGCAAAGCGCATCGAAGTTCGCGACGGATGTGCGCCTCCTGAGCCACCTTCAGGAAGTCGAGGAGCCATTTGAGGAGAAGCAGGTCGGCTCGTCGGCGATGCCCTACAAGCGAAATCCGATGCGGTGCGAGCGGATGACTTCTTTGGCGCGGTATCTCATCCACCTCACGCACGTAGCTCACACGACGGCGGCGACGCAGTGGCTCGAGCGGACGCTCGACGATTCTGCCGCGAAGAGGATTGCTGTCCCCGAGGCGTTTTTGGCGTGCGACGCGATTCTCAACATATATCTGAACGTCGCTGCAGGCATGATCGTGCGCCCAGAAATAATCGGTAGGAGGCTTGCCGAAGAGCTTCCCTTCATGGCGACGGAAAACATCCTCGTGGAAGCCGTGAAACGCGGCGGTGACCGTCAGGCGCTGCACGAGAAAATCAGACAATACGCGAGGGAAGCGATGGCCGAGGTCAGGAAGGGACAGAAGAACCGGCTGCTCCAGATGATTGCCGCCGACAAATCCTTCCAACTGACAGCGGCGGAAATCAACGAGATTTTGGACCCGGCTCAGTTCGTCGGCAGAGCACCCCAGCAGGTGGAAGAATTCCTCCGGGACGTGGTGGCGCCGGTTCTTGAGGAAAACCGAGGTGTGGAGGAGGTCAAAGCGGAGGTCGAAGTTTGAGGGTGACCGGGCCCAAGTACCGTCCGCAGCTTGCGTCCCCCGCGCCCCGGGCGCTGCTCTTGATGGGGTGGAGGCGCGCGGGCGTCCGGGCGGGCATCAGGTGTGATGCTCCAGTCTGTGGCAGGGGCTAACCGCGGCTGTCGCGGTACGCTTGGTACGCAGCGCTGGCGAGAAACCTTCCAATGGCCCGGAGGTTCTTGGGCACGGCGGGATATTTCTTCGGATTGCTTCGCGGCCCACAGCCGCCGAGGGCTGCCTCGAGCGTGAAGGCGCAGCAGCCGTGCTCCGTCGAAAGAAGCCAGTTGCAGAAAGTCCCCGGGTCGGAGGAGCTGTCGGCTTTTGCCACGGCGTGGGGGTACTTGCTCGGCGTGAGCTGCTTCAAGAACTTCTGTGAGAGTTCCGTTTGAGCTTGGGGACCGGGCGGGACGAGAAATTCAATCCCTGTGGCGCTGGCGGCGTAGTCGTGAATGTCGAACCCTGCGGCGATTTTCCCTCCTTCCCTGAGCCACGCTTCTATGGTTTCCTTGACCGCCTGCACTTCCGGCTCGGAGGCAGCGGCATCGTGCCCGGACGCGTTGTCGGAGGCGTCCCAATTTCGGTTGAGGTCAATACCGTGGGCATTGTACCGAAACCAGGGGCGGCTCGCGGCGTCCGGATTGACCATCGGCACAATCTTCCAGACGAGTTCGTTCCTTGCCTGCTCTGCCGCGGGGTCATCAGAGGCGAGAAAGTCCATGATGCCCTCGCAGATCGGCCCCCCTCCCATCTCGTAGCCATGTTGCTGAGCTATGACCCAAATCGCCGGCTTCTGGTCCTGGATTGCGTCCCGGGACGCTATCGTAACGAGGTATATTGGCCGCTCCTCGATGCTGCTTCCGATGCGTTCCACCGCGACGCAGTCCACCAGATAGACCTTGCCGAGATACCGGCGAAGGTGTTGCGGCGTATAAAGGATTGACCATCCAATGTAGAACGGGTCCCGGTCGGGCCGAAAGGTGATTTCCATGCACTCCCGGACAGGATCGTACTGGTAACTTGCCTCCGTCAGCACCCGCCAATCCCCGTCGAGAAACGAATCCGTATGGACTGCCTTGAATGATTTGGAGAACGTCCGGTCGCTCGCCGCGGTAGTTATGGAGGGAGGAGCGGGGACGTGCTTCCCGTAACCGTAAATCTTCAGCGTTATTTCCTTTCCACTGCAATTGTCCAGACGACCGTACCATGCCGCGCTTTCGACGAGATGGCAGGTGAACTTGTTTCCCGATTGATGGACCTGCCCCATGTACCCTTTCGGGAAGCGATCCACTAAGGTTACTCCCCGCGAAGGAGGCGTGAGAACTTCCACGAAACAACTGTCCGAGGAAACATTCTGTGCCTCATCCAGAACTGTCAATCTCGCCAAATAGCCGCCCGGCCTTTTATAGACGTGCGTCGCGGTTTTCCCGAAGGCGTCGTTTTGGGTCGCGTCAGCCTCGTCGAAATCCCAGCAGTACCGCAGCCCCCTTCCGTACGATGCCGAGCCATCGAAGAATGCCTCTTCCGACGCGTACAGCCGCATGTCGGGACCCGCGTTGGCGAAGACCTCTCCTCGCCCATTTCCAGACTTCACCATGACTCCTATCCTTGCGCCGAGTCGAGAAAAACAAGAAACCATCCTCAAAGAGTTTAAACGATTCCGGCCACCGAGGTCAATCACTCCCGCCAGGTCGGTGCGGCGCTCCATTCTGTCGGCGCACTGGACCGTAACTCCACGCCAGAGGGCGTGGCGCCAGACGAGGACGCATCCTCTGCGTTCTCTGCGGTGAGTCCCTCTCGGGAGTCGGGGATCGCGGCGTCTGCAAGTTTGCAAATTCGCCCCGCGGGGGCTACAATATTGTCGTAACTCTCTTTTACCATACGAAATTGCAGACGGGAGAAATGACGAATGGTCAAAGTGCCGGATGAAGAAAAGCAGATGGATTTGCTCTTCGAGGTCGCCCGCAGCCTGACTTCCTCCCTCGAGCTCAAGACGACGCTGGAGTCCATTCTCGGGCTTCTGAGCAAGCTGATGAAGCTCGACCGGGGTACGGTCACTCTCGTGGACCCTGAGACCGAAACTCTCTCCATCGAGATGGCGCACGGTCTTTCGGAAGAGGCGAGGAGAAGAGGAATCTATCGGATCGGCGAGGGAATCACCGGCAAGGTCGTCGCAACGGGCGAACCGGAGGTCGTCCCGGACATCAGCAAAGACCCCCGCTTCCTCGACCGCACGAAATCGCGCGGGGACATCAGCAAGATCAAACTCTCCTTCCTCTGCGTTCCAATCAAGATGGGGGACGAGATTCTCGGTGCGTTGAGCGTGGACAGGCCGTTTCGGGAACGAGCGGAGTTCCATGAGGACTTGCGGCTTCTCAACATCGTCGCTTCGATTATCGCCCAGGCTCTCAAACTCCACGACATGATGAAGAGCGACAAGGAAAAGCTCCTCCGCGAGAACATTCACCTCCGCCATGAGTTGAAAGACAGGTACGAGTATCGCAACATCGTTACCAGAAGCAGCAGAATGAGAGAAGTCCTCGAGATGATCGAGCAAGTCTCCAAAAGCAACGCGACCGTCCTCATCCGCGGCGAAAGCGGAACTGGAAAAGAAATTGTCGCCAACGCCATCCACTACAACAGCCCCCGAGCATCCAAGCCTTTCGTCATCGTGAACTGCGCGGCGCTGCCGGAGGAACTTCTCGAAAGCGAGCTTTTCGGACACGAGAAGGGCGCCTTCACCGGCGCCACCCGCAAAAAGGAAGGAAGATTTGAGTGGGCGGATGGCGGGACGCTCTTTCTCGATGAGATCGCCGATTTCCCTCTCTCGACGCAGGTGAAGCTATTGCGGGTGATTCAGACCAGGGAATTCGAGCGCGTCGGCGGGCGACAAACCATCCGCGTCAACGTCCGCATCATCGCTGCGACCAACAAGAACCTCGAAAAAGAGGTTGCCGAGGGAAGGTTCAGAGACGATTTATACTACCGCGTAAACGTCTTCCCGATTTTTCTGCCGCCGTTGAGAGAGAGAAAGGAGGATGTTACGCTCCTTGCCGACCATTTTCTGAAGAAGTATAGCGCGGCGAACCTGAAAGAGATCCGGCGTATCTCGACCCCGGCGATTGACATGCTGATGAGCTACCACTGGCCGGGGAACGTCAGGGAGCTTGAGAACTGCATCGAGCGGGCGGTCCTTGTCTGCAACGAAGGGGTCATCCGGGCGCAGCACCTCCCGCCATCCCTTCAGACCGCCGACGCCTCACACACAAAGTACCCCGGCGCCCTCCCCGATGCTGTCGCCGACGTGGAACGGGAAATGATTATGGAAGCCCTCAAGACCACAAAAGGCCACCAGGGCAAAGCCGCCAAGCTCCTCGGCCTCACCGAGCGTATCCTCGGCTACAAGATTCAGAAATACGGCATCTCCCCAAAAATCTATTCTGCAAAAGCCCAGAAGTACGCCAACGTATAGAATCCGCGAGAATTTGGCTGCCGGCAGACCCTGCCGACAATCGTTTTTTTGCTCTGGATTCCCCATAAGCCTGCGCGATACACTCGGTGCGCAGATAGCTGCTCGGGAGCGTGACTTTTCAGAGGCAGGGAGGAACCAGGCGCAATCATACTTAAAGGAGGGCCGGAGATGGGAAAAACCTCTTCTCTCGTGTCGGTTTCGTTGCTGGCTCTTGCATCGGTCCCGGGTTGGGGATCAACCTGGTACGTGGACGGTTCGCTGTCCGCGTCTGGAGATGGAACGGCCTGGGCCACGGCATTCAAGAAGATTCAGGAGGCGATTGACGCGGCACTCGACGGCGACACGCTTATCGTCGCCCAGGGGACTTACGTCGAGAATATCCATTTCAAGGGCAAGAACATCGTCCTTCGCAGCACCGATCCCCTCGATCCCACCGTCGTCGCCAGCACCATCATTGATGGCAACCAAACCGGCACCGTCGTCACCTTTGCCGGTACGGAAAGGAAAGCGTGCGGCCTTTTCGGCTTGACGGTTCGCAATGGCAAGGCCATGGAAGGCGGCGGCATACTGGGAGGATCCGACCAGACGGCGACCGAGGCTCCTGTGGAGCACTGCGTGATCGTCGGCAACTCTGCGAGCTTTAACGGCGGCGGAATCGCCTATTGTCGTGGCCCTATCCGCAACAGTAGTATCTCGGGGAACACTGCTATGTGGGGCGGCGGCCTCTTCATGTGCGACGGAATCATCGAGAATAACACCATCGCCGCGAACTCCGCGGGCAACGGCTACGGCGGCGGGATATGCGACTGCGATGGCCCTATCCGCAACAACAGGATCACGGACAACTCGGCCGGCGAGGGGGGCGCAATAGCGGTTTGCGGGGGCGATATCCTGTGCAACACCATTGCAGGCAATTCAGCCCTTTATGGTGCTCTGTTCGATTGCTTCGGCACAATCTCGAACTGCGTCATCTGGGCCAACGCAACGCTCCAGTTAAAAATGTGCCCGGCCGTCGTCTCTTTCTGTTGCGTTGAAGACTGGACTGGAGGTGGGGAGGGGAATCTCTCGGAAGATCCTCGGTTCGTTGACGCCGACGGGCCCGACAACGATCCCGGGACGCATGAGGATAATGATTATCGCCTTCTGCCCCATTCGCCCTGCGTGGACGCCGGCAACAACGAAGACTGGATGGGGACAGCACTCGACCTCGACGCCTGTCCACGCATCGTCCATGGAATTGCTGACATCGGTGCTTATGAGTTTCACAGTCGTGTCCAGTTTGTTGGCATGGGCTTCGCTGGGGAGGTTGGCCTGGCCTGGACCAGCCCCTCCGGTTGGAATTTCGCAGTGTGGTCGTCCTCGGACCTGCTGACCGGCATGTGGGCTGAGGAAGCGACGGTTCCTTCGCAGGGACCAATAGCTTGGACTTGGTGGGCTGACGCCTCGCCAGTCGGAGAACAGAAATTCTACCGGATTGAGATGAAATAGGAACGCGACGACAGGCTGCTGCGGCCGTTCCGTAGCCTGCATCAGGTTCATTGTTCAGCCGTCGGGGGGCATTCGTTTGGCTCGGGTGAGGGGTGGGGCAGGCGCGCCGGGCATTGTTTGAGAAGCATCTTCTTCAAGTCTCCCGCCAACTTGGCCCCATGAACCGACTCGCGCCGCCGTGTGCTTTTGCCGGGGGCTGGACTGCCTACCTCGAGCGACACGGACATTTGGTGAGACGGACATCGAGTGCGCCACACGTATTGGTCTCCCGTAATGGACGAACCAAACGATACCGTTGGATATTGTTCAGTGTCGAGGGCGAGTCGCTATTGCTCGGGCGTGTGAAACGGAGAGAAGTACGTCGCCAAGTTCGTCTCGCCCGAAACGCGAACGAGCGGGCGTACATTGTGGCGAAGTTCGACGAGCCGGTTGCCAAGGTTGTGGTGATGCCGGCGAGTGAGGCTCTCAAAACCAAGCGACTGAGTCCAGACCGAGGAGGGATTCCCTGGCGTCATTGAACCCCGCCACTGCGGGTAGGAGTGCCATTGGGCATGGCCGAAAAAGAGGGCAACGGGGGCAGGAAGAGGAGCGATTCCAGAGGTTCCTTGCTCGCGGGGACTCAGTTCGCCTCAGCCGCACCCATTTCGACCTTGTCTGGGATGCGTTTCGGTGCTAAACAACTGTAGGCGGTTTCTGCTTTCTCGGGGCCGCCTCCGCTAATGCGGTTTGGTGCCACGTGGGTTCAGGGTGAGGGATTATGAAAGCGGATGATTCTCGGCGATGGCGGCTGATTCCGTTGCTGCTCATAGTCTGCGTCGGGGCCCTCTTGCTGCTGACTCAGTTACCAAAAGACTCGGGTTCGGACGCATCTCGTCGGTCTCTGCGAACGCCTCGGCGCGAAGGATCGCAAGCGATTCCTCCCCAATCCGAAAGGGCTCGCCAACCTGCCTCTCCCAACAAAGCCTCGTTCTCAAGAATCGGCATTCTTGTCTTTCCTTCCGAGACCTGGAAATGGCAGCGATCTTTCGCAAGAGGCGTCAGATGGATGGAGGAATGGGGGCTCCGATGCACTCTCGTAGCGGCGCCCGGCGTGAGCGAGCCTGTCCTGCGAGAGATATGCCTGAAAGAAAGAATTGCGCCCGAGGTCTCTACTCTGGAGCCTGCGGTCGGTGCGATCCGGACATTGCTTTTGATGGAAGGACCGCCGCCCTCCGCAGAGATGATCCGGACATTGAAACTGTATGTGGACACCGGCGGCTGGCTCGTCGTCTCCGAACAGCCGAGTCTCGTCTCCCAGGTGCTCGCCGTTCCTGAAAGGCAGACGGCGAAGCTCAACTCGCTCGTAGCTAAACACTTGCCGTACGGTCCGCGCATGATTACGGAAGCACGCCCCCTCGTCTCTCATCCGATCTTGGCGGATTTTCCGTGTCGTAAGTGGCTTTCGGCAGAGACTCTGTCCGGAGAAGCCGCAGCCCTCGATCCCCGGAAGAAGTTCGGTCTGAGCCTCATGCTGTTCAAGAATCCATCCGCCGAGGGCATTGAGGTAATTCCGCTGAAAGAAGGGGGAATCGTTCATCTGAACTGGGACCTCTATGCGCAGGGTCAAATCGGGTCGAAAGATGTCAGAGAGGTCCTTCACAACGTCCTTGCCTGGCTCACGCAGAGGGGAACTTGGGTCCAGCCCTACGAACAGCCGGGTTTCACGGTCAGAGGGAAGGTCGTGGACACGGAGGATAGCCCTGTCCGGAAAGCAACGGTCCAGGCAAAGGTCTTTGCGGATTGGGGCACCGTAGCTTCGGAGGTGGAGACCGTGTCGGCGGAGAATGGGAGCTTTTCACTACCCGCATTCGCGCCGTCCGTCTATCAGTTCGAGGTTTCGGCAGAAGGATATAGCCAGGAAGACCCCTTTGTCATGGCGCGCTGCGATCTCGGTCGGGAGGGCGAGGCTACGATTATTCGGATGCGACGCACAGTGGCCCTTCTTGGGACAGTCCGCTATGGCGGCGATGCCGGCGCCGCGGCGCCGGATTTCCCCGTCCAACTCATCCCTGCGGACAGAGATGTTCACTCGCAGCCTCAGAAGACGACGACAGATGCAAAGGGCGAATTCGCCTTCAAGAAGGTCGAGCACGGCAGGACGGTCCTTCTGACCGCGGAGAAGGACGAATGGGCGGGCATGAAAGTCGTCGAGCTGCCCCTGGGGCGCGACCAGGCGCCGGAGCAGGTTGACCTCGCCGTCTTCCAGGTCCCCGAGATCAGAGGCAAGGTCATTGACGGCGAAACCGAACAGCCAATCCCCCAGGCGAAGGTGAAGGTTGAGCCCTATGATCCGGAACCGAAAATCACGGTGTTTGAAAACCGTTTAACGAGGATGGTCGAGACCAACGAGGGAGCCAAGTTCGCAGTGCGGCTCCCGCCGGGTCGCTGGAATCTCGAACCGGTCGCTGGTGGGTATGTTACATGGCATAAGAAGACTAAACGTGACGACAAGACAATATACGACTGGGGTGGCGCCGAGGTAACGGTTACCGAGACCAGCCCCAAGGAGGAGATTGTTCTCAAACTGGAAAGGTTCCCTCTCGTTCGCTTCTTCGGGACGGTCTATTTCCCCTGGGGCGAACCAGCCCCAGGCGCGAAGGTGGTTGTTGACGCCAGCGCTGGACCGTCTCAGGGCGTGTACATAACCGACGACATGGGACGATACACGACGGATCCTCTGGCGTGGCTCCCCTACTTTGACGACGAGGACGAGGAAGAGAAGCAGAAGAGGCCTTTTCCGTTCTGGTTCGGAGTGCGCTGCGGTCAGTTCGCGACATCGGAGTTGGTCGAACTCCAGGAGCTCCCCAGGGAGGTTGAACGCGACTTCTGGCTTCAGGAGGGCATAAGCATCAGCGGCTTCGTTCGCGATCCGAAAGGAAATGCGGTGGAGAGCGCAAGGGTTTATCCCGTGAAGCTCCACACGAGAGCCAAGGAGGGACAGGAGACCCTCTCTGCCGCCGACGGGAGCTTCACGCTGCATGGCTTTGCGAAGACCATCTGGAACAGCAAACTGCGGGCGGAGAAAACGGTAAAGACCGAGTCCGGGAGCCTCCTTTATGCTGGGGAAGTGCTGCCCGGATACGGGATCAGAGAGGAGGCGATTCAGGGCGTCGAGATCGTTATCGCTCGTGCAGGGGACCTGAGCGGGCGACTGCTCTACCACGACGGTACACCGGTGCGTAACGCGACGGTTTCGTTTACCTTCTTTTACACGGGAGGGGCGCAGTGGTCGCAGCCCGGGCTGGGCACGTCAACGCCGCCCAGCACGCTGCTCAATGACGCCGGCGAGTTCCGCATCGAGATGCCTTCCGTGTACCAGCTACAAAAGATCCGCTGGAGAGACCGGGGCAGGGACGGGTGGCGGGAGCCTGAGCAAATTCCGCCGGATGCCGGGAAGTGGGATATTGTCGTGAGCAAGAGGGGAGGGGCAGAGGACGGGGTGATTATTGCCGACAGCGTAATCATGCTGAGGGGCGTGGAGGCGGGCACGTCGGACCTCGAGATCCGGCTTCCGCGGCTTGCAGCGATCACAGCCCGCGTCGTTGATGCCGAGACCGAGGAGCCAATCGAGAGGCTCGATCTCCAGCTCTCGCCTGAGGACAAACAGATTCAAGAACAGTTCGGGTTTTGGGGACGCATGCCGGACCGGTACCCGGACGGAAGGCTGCGCATCGAAGGAATCGTACCGAGAGTCCACAGCTTCAGGGTTAGGGGCGAAGGGTATCGCGAGACCACGGTGAGCAACCTCGACATCGGGGCAGGCCAAACGCTGGACCTCGGTCAGATAGCCCTCTCACGAAGATGGGGGATTTCGGGGAGGGTCGTTGATTCCACCACCGGGCAGCCGATTCCGGCGACGGTCAAAGTGGGTTCGGACACGAGGCACACTATGGAGGACGAGGAAATGGGGGGATTCTTCTGGTTTGACTTGTCGCCCGCGCCGGAACTCGAAATTGAGATTATCCCCGACGACGAACGTTGGCAGGCCAGAATGCTGACCGTCACTTATGATGGCAAGCCCGAAATCCATCTCGGCGACATTCACCTGCCCCGGCGAGAGAATTAGTCAACGGGACTTGTCGCGTAGGGGACCTCGTGCCGGTCTGCTACGTGTCTCGATCACCTGAGACGGACACCGCGTGTCCCCGCGGCGACAATCAGTTGAATCGTTTCATTTCCATCCCGCTTTTTCGCACAACTTCGTAGATTTCAGCCCCCATTCGACAATATTGTAGCGCGCAGGTGGTCACCCTCCCCTGCGCTTCCCAAAAAAAGTCTTGACATGGCGAGCGGACGGTGATAAATAAACAACCGGTCAGAAACTTGGGACTGCGCCTTCAGGGCGCCAACTACAGGAGGGGAGAGACCATGAAAAACAGAAAAGGTCTCAAGACAGCGGGGACGTCTGCGTCCGTTCATCTCACCGCCATCGCACTTCTCTTTGCGCAACTCGTTCTGGGGGGGGATAGTTACAGCAACCACCCCGAATGAACCCATGAGCGATGCTGTCCAATCCAGCCGTCTCCTTCAGGAACACCCAGCGGTTGAATTGATTCACCTCAGAGACGACCACACCCGAGTCTGGGAGGTGGCCCGGGAAGTCGAGACGACCCTTCCCGATGGGCGGACGGGCGTCGAGACCGTCAAGTCCTACATGCACGAAAAAGGCTCCGGCCTTTGCTATCGCGATGCCGCGGGCAAGTTCGTTCCGTCGGTCCCCGAATGGCAAGAGACGGCTGATGGTTTTCTCATTGATCGGTGCGGTTACGGGCTTTCCGTGGGCAAGACGGTCGGCTCGTGGACCACGTTCTCGACCGATGGACGCCGAACGTTTTTCCGGCCGTTCTGCCTCATGGCCTCCGACGGCAGAATCGAGGCGAGCCTTGGCGTTGTCAACCCTGGTACGGAAGGGTTCATCCTGGCAGGTTCCCCTTCTACGTTGAAATTCCCGGGGGCATTTGGGCAAGGGCTTGATCTTGAGTTGGTTGCAGCGAAGGATGGGTTCCATCAGAATGTCATACTCACCAACCCTATTGAATTGCCCGAAGGACTCCAGACGGAAGCAACCGACATCTACCTTTATACCGAGATTGACCTCCGCGAGTATGCCGGCGATCCCAGTTGTGCCGTGAGCGTCGGGTCAGCGCCTGTTGATGTCTCCTCCGATCCCCTTTTCACGGAGCCTTCGGTTATCGACGAGATAATGTTTTGCCGGCCTGCACGCAGGGCTGACGGCACAGTACGGGATGTCCCCGTTTGGTGGTTTGCGGAGTCCAGGGTATTTGATTCGTCGGGCCAGAAGGAAACGAAAGCTACCAGGCAACTGTTCAGGGCCCGTGCCGCGGCCGAAGTCTACCTTGTGGAGAGCATCCCCAATTCATTTCTTGATGATGCGCTTTTTCCTGTCGTTCTGGACTACTAACTAAAGTCGGGGGCGATCTACGATGATGAGACCTGGGAACCGCGATATACTTACTGGGTGACAGAGGATGTAAATGTTTCTAATGCGACGCTTGCAGTCCTTCCTGGCACCACCGTGAAGCTGAACCCCAATGAGTCGATAAACATCGGTTCGGCAGCAAGAATACTGGCTAGAGGCGAGCCCTATAATTACATCATCTTCACTGATGCCGAGGATAATGCATGTGGTGAGCCCCTCCCTGCGCCCCCTTCGGGATGGCCCTACCGGCTGATCAATATCGGAAGTAGCTCCTCAAGCTCGTCGGTTGTTCAGTACTGCAAGATGGGCCACGCCACTATAGGCGTCAACTTCCAGGGGCTCCCTGTTTTGGACGAGCCCATCGCCAACAATACAATATGGGACATGAACGCCGGAGTGTGTATCTACAATAGCCCGGTTGTCTGCCACAACAACCTTATCGTCGACTGCATCTGGGGCGTAATAGTATCCACCACGGCGGGATCGAATTGCACGAATAACACCATTGATGACTGTATTTACGGAATCGAGACCTACAAAACGTCCGGCGGCAACGTATCAGAAAATCTCTTAACGACCTGTGTTTATGGTATTTACTGCTCGTATTATACCGGCCCCGACATCAACATCCACCACAATGGTTTCCACGGCAATGTGTACAACTTCTACAGCGTTGACGGAAGTGTGCATTTAGGTGAGGGGAACCAGTTCGTTGGCGTAAACCCTTATAGGCAGTCCGGAATTGGGGGTTACTTGCTTGATACAACGCAGAATGAGGTCAATCAAAAGCTGATAAACAAAGGGTCCCGCAGCGCGGAAGACGCGGGTCTGGCTGATCAGGTGTTCACCGTCAACGCCCCGGAAACGGTGGAGAGTGGCGGTCACTACACCGACGAGGACTGGACCAAGGTTGATACCGAGGAACCCCTCAGTCTCGTTGACATTGGGTACCATCATAACAGGGTTGACCGGTACGTGGCGGGGGATGCTGGCTTTTCCGGTGGAGCTTCTCTGACCATCTCGCCGGGGGTCGTGGTTGCCATTGCCAGCCATGCCTATTCCTTCTGGCTTTACACTGATGCGAAACTCACCTGCGTCGGTGATGCGCTGACAGAAGGGTACAACCTCATCACGGAGAGCCGGCCGGTCTCCATGCAGATGGAGTCCCCGCAGTTTGCCTCCTGGGGAAGCCCTTCCTTTATAATATATGGGGTTGCCAGCGATGAACTCGGAATCCGGTTTACAAGGTTCGCATGGCTCACCTACGGGATACACACATACCGCACGCTCCCCGGTGCGATAAATGACAACATTTTCGTCTTGAACGGGGTGGGGGTAGTGTCCGACTGCTGTCCCAATATCGTGCGGAACAACCTGTTTTACCGGAATTGGGCCGGTGTGGCCGCCTGGGACTCTGACTGCAACAGCTTCAACAACACGTTTGACACCAACAACATTGGCATCTACTATCAGCGGTCTGCGAACCGTAGTCTGACGGCCGTGGACAACCTCTTCAGCGATTTCACCCTCGCAAGCATATCGCCGCAGCCGGAGAGGGAGGGGATCTCGCTGTACGGTGCCGGGGCAGCCGGCCTTGTCGAGAACTACAATGCGTACTACAACCTGGCACACGACATTTACGATCATCAGTCGGGCAGCGAGGTTGCGATTGGTCTCGAATCCCGCCATCTCGGGCAGTCTCCGTACGACGGTAAGAGGGCGGGGTCGGAAGCCTCGTGGTTTCTAAGGCAGAGCCCCGACGGCCCAACCGATCTCATTGCGGTTGACTGCGGCTCCCGGTCGGCGAAGTACGCCGGCCTTAGTTGCTACACGACCAGCACCTCCGCGGATAAGGACGTCAAAGATGTTGATATTGGCTATCATCACTCCCACGGCGATTTCGCTGACACGGACGACGATGGCATGCCCGACCCCTGGGAGCAGAAATGGTTTGGCGGGCTCAGCCAGTTGCCGGACTCCGACTACGACAGTGATGGCGTGAACAACGTCCTCGAATACGAGGAGGGGACAAAGCCGACATTGGCGGACACGGATGGCGACGGCCTCACCGACCGCCAGGAGTTCATCAGGGGCGGAGGGGGAGCCGAACCTAACTTGAAAGGTGGGCCTTACCTTATTGACCAATCGTACACGGGAAAAGCAGGCATTCGCGTGAGGTGGTATTCCACGGATTCCTACACCGGCTCACTGCGCTATCGTGTGGAGACCCAAGGGGCATGGTCACCCGTTAAGAGTGAAACCAGCGCCACAAAGTTTCATAGCATTCTCCTCACGAACCTCACTCCCGGGGCGGTTTACTTCTACGAGGTGGGGAGATGGGTGAACAGCGCCCACACCAAGCTTTACGGGACCAGGCAGTTCCGCGTTCCGTCCCCCACCTCGACGGAGTTCAAATTCCTGGTATATGGTGACAACAGATGGGATGCGATTGGGTGGGGCTCTGCTGAGTCTACGGTTATGCACAAGTATCACGCTGCCGTCGCCCGGTCCATGCTGCAGGACACCGCCGACGCTGCGTTCGTCCTGCATGTCGGCGATTTGGTCGAGAGTGGCGGTACGGAGGCGCAGTGGTGCCCTCAGTTGTTGCAGCCCGCCGCATGCGTCTATGAGACCGTCCCCATCTTTGCGTGCATCGGCAACCACGAGGCGGCCGGCGACCCCGGGACCCCGACCGAGTGGACCGGCACATACTTTGACGAGTTCTTCTTCAAAAGCCGCTGGTACTCTTTTGATTACCGCGGTTGCCACTTTGTCTGCCTCGACACCAACAACTACGAGTGGTTCGACCAGTCCTCCGATGCTCAGCGTGTCTGGCTTTCCAACGACCTGCCAAAGTGGGCCGGAAAGCGCGTGTTCGTCTGGTTCCACCAACCGCCGTACTCGACCGCGCGTGGGGGTGACGAATATGTTCGAACCTACCTCGTGCCGATTTTCGAGGACCCGAGCAACGACGTGAGGATGGTCTTCAATGGCCACGATCATTTCTACGAGCGCAATGAGAAAGAGGGCATAACCTATGTGATAACGGGCGGTGCAGGAGCACCCCTGAATGCTGACCCCTGGTCCTACCCGGGGAATCCACCGGGCGGCGCCACGTGCCTGGCGCGCGAGGGCTGGTTCCACTACTCCCGGGTTGCTGTCTCGCCGACGGATATTGGCCTCGCGGCGACCCACGACAGCGGGGTACCATTGGACATAGTGGGCGAGGCAGAGCATGCAAAGACGTTCGGCCTTGGCGAAGGGGTCTCGTGGTTTTACAACGACTCCGGTCAGGGCCTCGGTACGGCGTGGAAGGATCCGGGGTACTCCCATAGCTGGCCGAGCGCAAACGCCCCCCTCGGCTTTGGGGAGGGCCAGACGCCTCAACTCCAGCGTGCGTACGTCACCTACTACTTCCGAAAAGAGGGAGTGTCGATAAACGGCTTTGGGGACGCTGAGCAGATAGCAATCAAGGTCCGCTGCGACGACGGGTGCGTTGTCTACGTAAACGGCCAAGAGGCGTTCCGCCACAACATGCCCGTGGAATCGCTCGACTGGCAGACCAAGGCCCCTTATTCGGTGGGCGAGGAGGTCGGCGATAGCTGGATGGAGAACTCGAGGAGCTTCAACAGGTATATCGTGGCCAGGGAGCTGTTTGCTGCCACAAATAATACCATAGCTATCGAGGTGCATCAGTCCGAGAAGGACATGGTAAAGCCCGCGGCGCAGAGGGATCTAAACATAGATCTGGGGCTGCGGACCTGGTACTGAGCTGTGGTAGGTCGAGGAGGGCCGAGTTATGAGCATCAACATGAGGCATACCGGACGGCGCACTGCGGAAGTCCTTTTCGGCATGTCGCTCGTGATACTATGCGCCAGGGGCGGGGCCACCACACTGTACGTGTGCTCGGGCAACAAGGGAACCCCCCCGTACGACAGGCCGGACACTGCCGCGGGCACGATCCAGGCCGCCGTTGACGCCGCGGGATTCAGGGATGTTGTAAAGGTTGGCCCGGGTCTGTACATCGAGCAGGTTGTACTGCGCGACGGAGTCGTCCTCTGGGGGTCGGGGCGCGATAGAACCGTCTTGAAACAGCCTGAGGATGCCCCGTATGGCAATGTCATCGCGGGGGCCCCTGACACCGAGATAAGGGGCATTCACATCGTGTCTCCCCAGTACGACGAGTTCCCGTGGTCTCGCGGCAGCGGGGTTTACCTGGGGCCGTGGCCCGGCCAGTTGCTCAGCGATTGCACGGTGTCAGGCCCGTTTATCGTTGCAGTGGACTGCGAGTCCCCGATGCTCGGCCACCCCCCCGTGCTCCGCAGGTGCACGATCGAGGGGGCTGACCGTGGGGTTTCCGTGTTTGGCCTGTGGGCGTGCTGCGTCGTCGAGGACTGCCTCATCCGCAACAACAGGGTGTGCGGGGTCTCTGCAGGCTCTGGTTTCGGCACGGTGAGGGTCGTTCGCAGCACCGTGAGCGGAAGCACGTACGGCATAGACATCCGCGGAGCGTGGGACGTGTCTGTTGAGAGCTGCACCGTTGAGAACAACGACCACCACGGCGTATTCATCGAGGACCTCGCGGTCGCCAGGCTCTGGAGCACGGTCATATCGGGGAGCTATACTGGCATCCTCTGCTCCGAGGATGGCACGGTCGCCGTTGTGAACTGCACCGTGGCTTCCAACCGCCACGGTATCGTTCGTATGGGGGGGCTCGACGTTCGCGTCGCGAACAGCATAGTTTGGGGAGGGGAACTTCCGCTGGTCTACGTCGGCTCGCGGGTGTCGTTTTCAGACATCGAGGGCGGGTGCGATGGAGAAGGGAACATTGACTCTGACCCTCTGTTCATGGATGCCAGCGCGGGCGACTTTCGCCTAGGGCCGGGATCTCCTTGCATCGATGCAGGGTCCAACCCGGCAATCCAAGAAATCCGGCCGGGCTGGTGGACCGGAGTGGATGGGGCCGGGCGCTATAGACGGCTCTACGGGGGGAAAGAGCGTGAAGTCGACATGGGGGCGTATGAGTACTATATCAATAACGTTCGCGCCGGCCCTGGTTCCGACGAAGCGACCCTCACGTGGAGCTCTCTCGACAACTCCTTTTACTGGATCTTCCACTCCGATGACCTGCTCACGTGGCACCTCGCGGAAGGCAGCGTTCCCTCGGCCGGCGACACGACCACCTCCTGGACCGACGACGGCTCCCTTACCGGCGTTCCGCCCTCCCTCGTTCCTCGCCGCTTCTACCGCGTCTGCGAAAAGGAGTAGCCAACATGCGAGGCCATCCGCGTGGGTCACCGGGAGGTCCTCGGTAACAGTTATGCCCTTCGACGGGCTTGACATGCTAAACATCGGGACATCCTGAGATGACCGAGCAACAGCTTGCAGCGCTCTTGTTTCCCCCGGGGCTGTGTCTCGTTGGACCCGCCTCCGTGCCGCAGCCAACCCCGTCGTGGGGGCGGTCCGTCGGCATGTCGAAATCACCCAACCAATCTCATACAAGATCGTGGTTTGAGCGGCGCTTTCTACGTTTTTGTAGATTGTGGGATAACAGTCGCTTCCCGGGTTCTGCATCGTAACCCAGCCTCCAGCAATCAGTTAGGTCCTTCCACGTAAGCCCAAACCCCCTGGCACCCGCCTTGCAGATATCCCATGTGGCTTTCGGTTGTCTGCGAACGGCGCTAGAGAGAAAAGAAATCTGAGAAAGGGACGGATGGGATACATTTCGCGCGGCGGGTTGGCAGCGGTTTCGACTGTGGCAGCAGCGAGTTTTCTTTTTAGTTGGCGGCTTTCGTCACGGGCGGAGGAGCCTCAAGGAGAAAACGTGGCGAAGGTAGAAGGGAGCGTCGCGGTGGCTTTCAACTCCAAATACATCTGGCGAGGGCAGAACTTGCTGGACGGCCCGGTCCTTCAACCGCAGGGCTGCCTGACTTACGCGGGCTGGACCGGAACAGTCTGGGCGAATTACGACCTCGACGAAGCAGACGAGTGGACAGAGGTGGACTACACGCTCGATTACACAAGCTCGCTGGGGTCTGTGACTTCATCTCTTGAGATTCTGAGCGCTTCGGTAGGTTACACGTACTACACGTTCCCGCCTCTCCGTCATCATCCGGAGGTGGGAGTCCACGACGATTCCTACGAGGTCTATGCGGGCTTGTCGCTCGATACGCTGCTTTCGCCTTCGCTGATCGCGTACTACGACTTCGAGCAGGGCGACGGCATGTATTACGAAGCCGCCATCGCGCACAGCTTTTCGCTGGGCACGCCCGTGCTATCGCTCGGCGGCTCCGTCGGCTACAACGACGGGCAGTGGGGCTACGACTCGAGCTTCAGCGCCGCCCTCTTATCCGTGGGCCTGGATGTGCCGGTGACCAAAGGGCTGACATGGGGCGCGTCGGCGTCGTCGTCCGTAGCCCTGGACAGCCAATACGACAACGAAGTGTTCTTCGGGACAAGCATCGCATTCAGCTTTTGACAGCGGCGCCAAAGGGGCTGATTGATCTCAGGCACGGCGCAGTGGTCATAGGTCGAGAGGTTTTGACCGACA